>DASXKT010000128.1:0-16026 GCA_036496685.1 Phenylobacterium sp. | reverse complement strand
GATCGACCGGTTCCGTTCGATCGCATCGCCTACTTCGGCGACGGCGCCACCGACATCCCCACCATGCGCTTGGTGACCGACCAGGGGGGCTCGGCGATCGCGGTCTACAATCCCGCCAATGCGCGGAGCAAGGCCGCGGCGCTTGAGTTGCGTGACGACGGTCGCGCACACTTGGCCGGGCCCGGGGACTACACGGAGGGATCGCCGCTCGATCAGCTCGCCAACGCGCTGCTCACCGAGATGGCCGCTCGCGTCCATGCGCGCCGCCTCGTCGAGTGGCCCCAGGAGCGTTCGGCCTGACGCTCAGCCGCGCGCCGCGATCCAGATGGCGATCAGAGCCACCAGCACCAACAGCGCCACGATGCCGGCCGTGCGCAACGCAAGCTTCAGGAGGCTGAGCTGCAGCGTCCAGCGAGGCCAGGGGCCGTGGACGACGCGATATTCCGCATCGAGGTCGGGCGGACGCTCCTGATCCATGGCGGCATGATGCCTTTCCACGGCTGGCGAGTCATTGCCCGCGCCGTGCGAAGCGGACACAGGGCTGCCAAATCAATGGCTAAGCTTCGATATTCCATTGCGAAACGTGTCCGGGCCATGACAATGGCAGAGTTATCGCAGGTCGACGCAACTCCCCGCAAACGCCATGCCCCAGCCCCATGACGGTCGCCTCATGACCCTGCCCCACCGCATCGGCAAGCATGCGCTCATCATCGAAGATGAGATGCTGATCGCCCTGGAGGTCGAGGCCTTGCTGCTCGACTTCGGTTTCGAAACTTGCGACATCGTCGACAATCCGCAGGACGCCGTGAAGAGCGCGCTTGCGCACCGGCCGGACCTGGTGACCGCCGACATCCGTATCCTGGGCGGCACCGGCATCGAGGCGGTGCTGGCGATCACCGCCCGGCTTGGGCCAATCCCCCACGTTTATGTCACCGGCAACGCCGACATGCTGTCAGGCAAGACCGCGGCCCCTGTCGTCGACAAGCCCCTGACCCGCCGCGCCCTGGCGGACGCTTGCGAACGCGCCTGCGCGGCCTAAGGCCAACCCCGACTCCCCGTCGCCCGGTGCTTGTCCGGAGCGCCACCGCCGCATACCGTTCCCACCATGAGCGCCATCCGCCACACTGGCGGCTGCCTTTGCGGCGCCGTCCGCTACGAGGCCGAGGGTCAACCGACGCTCGCCGGCTACTGCTGTTGTGCGGATTGCCGAAAAGCGTCGGGCTCGGGCTACATTCCGTTCATGGGATTTCCGGCGTCGGCCGTGCGGTTCAGCGGCGAGACGGCGGCCTACGCCTCGAAGGCCGCCAGCGGCGGCGAGGCGCTGCGCAACTCCTGCCCGACCTGCGGCGGCCTGGTCTTCGGCGGCGCGGTCGGCAAGGCAACCTCGCACACGATCTATGCCGGATCGCTGGACGATCCGACCGGCTTTCGGCCGACCGTGGCGATCTTCAACCGCGACCGGCCGAGCTGGGTGATTCTGCCGCCCGGCCTCAGAGTTTTCGAAACCATGCCGTCCTAAGCCCTCGCCCGGCGAGGGGCCGAAGGCGTACCGGCGGCGGGACACGCCGTGGCTTGACCGTAGGTGAATGCCACGTCCAGATGATCTGTCCGTCGCGTACGAGACCGAAGTGCTGAACAGGCTAGGTCGGATCGAATGGTTCCGCCGCTCCGACGCTACGGGGCGCGGACGACTGTTGCAGCTTGGGGTGGCCGTCGCGCTCCTCGCCGTCACCGGTGTCCTGCGGATGCTGGTCGACAAGCTTTCGCCAGGTGTTCTGCCCTTCTCCTTGCTGCTTCCGGCGATCCTTGTGGCGACGTTGGTCGCGGGTTGGCCATCGGGAGCGATCGTCATGGGGCTTGGCGGCCTCTTCGGCTGGACGGTGCTTATGCGCCACCCGGTGCTCCTCGATCGTCCCGAGGCGCCCCTGACGCCGGCCGATGCTGTCGACCTTGGGCTCTACCTGGTCTCCGCAGCGGCGATCATCGCGCTCGCGCAGGCGCAGCGGCGCGCCGCCAGCCGCCTCGCGGAGGAAAGCCTGCGCCGCCTCGACGCGCGAGAGAGGCTGCTGGCCGAGCAGCGGGAGCTCTTCGAACATACCCGCGGGTTCATGGCGCTGGTCAGCGGGCCTGACTACGTCTTCGAATTCGTCAACGACTCCTACCGCCGGCTGATCGGTGGGCGAAAGGTCGACGGACTTCCCCTGCTGCAGGCGATCCCGGAATTTCCACCGTCGCTTATCGAGCTGCTGGACAGCGTGCGCGAGACGGGGCGGCCCCACATCGGAAAGGCCGTTCCGGTGGCGTTCCAGCGCAAGCGGCGCGAACCACTCGAGGAGCGGTTCCTGGACTTCGTGCTGCAGCCGATCCGCGACGCGGACGGTCGGGTCGACCGGGTTTTCCTGGAGGGCATCGACGTCACCGACGCCGTGCGCAGCCAGACCGCCCTGATGGAGAGCGAAGCGCGCCTCTGGCTCGCCACCTCCGCAGCCGGCCTGGGCGTGCTGGAATGGCGGATCAAGACCAACGAAATGATCTACTCCGAGCAGGCCAAGGCGATCTGCGGCTTTGCGGCCGGCCAGCGGGTGACCCACGAGATGGTGCTGGCAGCCCTGCACCCTGACGAGCGGGAGATGGCCCTCGTGCAGGTCTACCGCGCTCTGGACCCCGAACAGCGCCAGTCGGCCTACGGCGAGTACCGGATCATCACGCCATCAGGCGAGGAACGGTGGGTCGCGGCCAATGGGCAGGCCCTCTTCGAGGAAGTCGACGGCGTGGTGGCTGCCAACCGCTACGTCGGCACGATGCAGGACATCACCGCGCGGAAGAACGCCGAGGCCGAGATGGCCACCGCATTGACGCGGCTTCATCTGGTCAGCGAGGCGGGCCGGATGGCGGTCTGGCAGCAGCATCCGAAGCACGGCTTCGTCCACGGCCCGGAGATGAATGCGATCTTCGGCACGCCACCGGACGCCCAACTCACCGCCGACGACGTGCGCAGTTTCTACATGCCGGGCGAGCTGGAGCGGATCCGATCGATCACCTATCCGGCCTTCGAGCGGGGTGAGCGCAACATGGAGCTCGAATACCGCATCCGGCGGGCAGACGGGGTGGTGCGCTGGGTCATGATGCGGGGCGAGATGGCTGCCAACGAGGAGGGCAAGCCGCGCGGTTCGATCGGGGTGATGATGGACATCACCGAGCGCAAGGACTCAGAGGAGCGGCTGAAACTCCTGGCGCGCGAGGTCGACCACCGGGCGAACAACCTGCTGGCCGTGGTGCAGGGAACGATCCAGCTGTCGCAAGCGGCGACGGCCGAGGCCCTGAGAAAGGTGCTGAGTGGACGCATCGCCGCGCTGGGACGGGCGCACCAGCTGCTTTCGGAAGCCCGCTGGGAGGGGGCTGACCTGCGTCGCCTGGTGGAAGAGGAGCTTTTGGCCTTCAGCCTGGGCGCCGCCTCGCGGGTGTCGATCCGCGGGGAGGACATTGCGCTCCCGCCGGCGGCCGCGCAGGCTTTGGCCATGTCGCTGCACGAACTGGCGACCAACGCGGCGAAATACGGCGCGCTCTCAACGCCACGCGGCCATGTGGCGGTCTCATGGGTTCGCGATAAGGGCGGTCGCCTGTCGATCCGCTGGGTCGAAACCAAGGGCCCTCCGGTGACGCCGCCGACACGGCGGGGCCTGGGCGCCACCATGCTTTCGCGGGCGCTCAGCGGCGCCCTGAAGGGGGAGACCAGAATGGATTGGCGCCCCGAGGGCCTGATCTGCGAACTGGAACTGCCTGGCGAAACCGTCTCGGCGGTCTGACGGCCGTTGTCCGGCTACTCGTCGGCCAGCCCTTGCACGAACTGCGGAAGCCAGGGATTGCGGCCGGGCTTCATCCGTTCCGAGCGGTAGATGTGGATGAGGTCGGCGTAGGCCCGATCGAAGTCCTTGTTGACGATGACGTAGTCGTACTCGTTCCAGTGCTGGATCTCGCGCTGGCCCAGCGACAGTCGCTGACCGATGATCTCTTCGCTGTCCTGGGCCCGGGCATGCAGCCGGCGCGACAAATCCGACCATGAGGGCGGCAGGACGAAGACCCGGACGCTGTCGTCGGGCGCCTTCTCCGCAACCTGGCGAGCGCCCTGCCAGTCGATGTCGAAGAGCACGTCTTTGCCCGCCTCCATCGCAGCCATCACAGGCGCCTTGGGCGTGCCGTAGCAGTTGCCGTTGACCTCGGCCCACTCGAGCAGTTCGCCGCCATCGACCATCGCCTGGAACTGGGCGCGGGTCTTGAAGAAGTACTCGCGCCCCTCCTCTTCGCCGGGCCGCGGCGCGCGCGTGGTCGCCGAGATTGAGAGGATCAGGTCAGCGTAGTCCGCCACCAATCGCCGCGAGAGCGAGGTCTTGCCGGCGCCTGCCGGGCTGGAGACCAGCAAGAGCAGGCCGCGGCGGGTCGTCTCCCAGGGCTTGGCGGGATCGGCGGCGGCGATGCTCAAGGTCGCTCACTCGACATTCTGTACCTGCTCGCGGAATTGCTCGATGACGGCTTTGAGGTCCAGCCCCACGGAGGTCAAGGCGCTCGACGCGGACTTTGAGCAAAGGGTGTTGGCTTCGCGCATGAATTCCTGGGTCAGGAAGTCGAGCTTGCGTCCAACGGCGCCCTCGGCGGCAAGCAGGGAGTGCGCGGCGTCGACATGGCCTCTCAGGCGGTCCAGTTCCTCCTGCACGTCGGCCTTCACCGCCATGGCGGCCGCCTCCTGCAGGATGCGCTCCTCGGTGACCGCTTCGCCGGCGAGTTCCGTGAGCCGCTTTTCGAAACGGGCCTTGATGAGCACCGGCTGGCCGCCCGCCAGGGCCGAGGCCTTGCTGGTGAGCTCGCCGATCTGCACGACCAGGCCGCCCAGCACGCCGTCTAGCGCACGGCCTTCCTCGGCGCGGCCGGCGGCGAGGCCCTCGAGGGCGGCGGCGATCGAGGCCGCCATGGCCGCTTCCAGCGCCGCCTGTGCTTCCGGGTCCTCGATCGCGTCAGCCGCCTCGATCACACCACGCAGGCCCAGCAGGCCGTCGAGGCTGGGCGGCGTCGCCTGGCCCGAGGCCACATAGGGCGCGCCGGCCGCCAGATAGCGGTCCAGCTGTTCGAGATTGAGCCGGACGGCGCCCGCGCCCTCGCTTCGCTTGGCCTGCAGGCCGACGGTAAGTTGCCCGCGCTGGAACCGCGCCTGGGCCCCCTCGCGAGCGGCCCGTTCCAACCCCTCGAACCCTGGGGGGCCGCGGAACCGAACCTCCAGGTTGCGCCCGTTCACCGAGCGCGCCTCGGCCGCCCAGCTCCACGCCCCGAGCGCGCCTTCCGCACGTCCGAAGCCGGTCATACCGGAGAGGCTCATTTCCCAGCTCCCGCCGCCGCGCGCTCACGTTCGATCGCACGCCATTTGGCCACGTTCGCCTGATGCTCGGCGAAGGTCGAGGCAAAGACGTGCCCGCCGGTCCCGTCGGCCACGAAGAACAGCTCGTCGGACTTGGGCGGATTGAGCACCGCAACCAGGGCCGCCCGGCCGGGATTGGCGATCGGCGTCGGGGGCAGGCCAAGGATCCGGTAGGTATTGTAGGGCGTCGCCGTGACGACCTCCTTCATGGTCAGCCCGCGGCCCAGCGGCCGGCCCTTGGAGATGCCGTAGATGATCGTGGGATCGCTCTCCAGCTTCATCCCAGCGCGCAGGCGGTTCTCGAAAACCGCGGCGATCCGAGGCCGCTCTGCGGGAAGCCCGGTCTCCTTCTCCACCAGCGAGGCGAGCGTGACCGCCTGCTCCGGGGTCTGAAGCGGCACGTCAGGCGAACGCGCCGCCCACAGCTGGGCCAACAGCTTGTCCCTGGCGTCACGCATCCTCTGCATGACCACTGCGCGGTCATCGCCGCGCTCGACCTGATAGCTGTCCGGGAGGATCGCCCCCTCTGGCGGGGCTTCGACGGTCCCGGTCAGCACCGGCTCGGCGCGAACCGCATCGGTCGCCATGTCGCTGGTCCAGCCCTCCGGCACCGACACGAAGTGCTTGACGACCCTGCCCTGCTCCACGTCGGAGAGCACCTGCGCCATGGTCGCGCCGCTTGCGAATTCGTATTCACCGGCCTTCAGGTGCCGCGCAGCGCCGCCCAGCTTAGCGGCCAACAGGAACACCTCGCGCGATGAGATCACGCCCGCTGCCTTCAGCTCGCCGGCGATCTGGCCGACGCTCGAGCCCCGCGTCAGCATCACGGTGGTGGCCACGCCGTGACGCGCCGCCGGACCCGGTCCACGGTAGGTCCAGACAACCCAGCCGGCGGCCAGGACCAGGAAGATGAGGAGCATGGCGGCCGCGCGGCTCACCATCCTGAAAATCTTGCCGCTCTTGCGGACCGGCCGACGCCGGCCACTTCTTCCGGCTCGGCTCACGAGACCTTCTTGAACACCACAGAGGCGTTGGTGCCGCCAAACCCGAAGGAGTTGGAGAGCACGACCTTGATCTCCATCGGCTTGGCCTTGTTGGGCACCAGGTCGATAGGCGTATCAACCGACGGATTATCGAGGTTGATGGTCGGGGGGGCGATCTGATCGCGGATGGCCAAGCAGCTGAACGCCGCCTCGATGGCGCCGGCCGCGCCCAGCAGGTGCCCGGTGGCCGACTTGGTCGAACTCATCGTCGCCTTGGCCGCGGCATTGCCCAGCAACCGCTGCACGGCGCCCAGCTCGATCTCGTCGCCCAGCGGCGTCGAGGTGCCGTGGGCGTTGATGTAGTCGATGTCGGCGGGGTCGACGCCGCTGTCCTTGATCGCGGCCTTCATGGCGCGGAAGCCGCCGTCGCCGTCCTCGGCAGGGGCGGTGATGTGGTAGGCGTCGCCGGCCAGTCCGTAGCCTGCGACCTCGGCATAGATCTTCGCGCCCCGGGCCTTGGCGTGCTCGTACTCCTCGAGCACGAGGACGCCTGCGCCTTCGCCCATGACGAAGCCGTCGCGGTCCTTGTCGTAGGGGCGGCTGGCCTTCTCGGGGGCATCGTTGAAGGCCGTCGACATGGCGCGTGCGGAGATGAACCCGGCCATGCCCACCGGGCAGATCGCGGCCTCGGCGCCGCCGGCCAGCATGACCTCGGCGTCGCCGTATTTGATGAGCCGCGCGGCGTCGCCGATGGCGTGCGCGCCGGTGGCGCAGGCGGTCACGACGGAATGGTTCGGGCCTTTGAAGCCGTAGCGGATCGAAACCTGGCCGCTCGCCAGGTTGATCAGCGCCGAGGGGATGAAGAACGGGCTTACGCGCCGCGGCCCCTTCTCGTGCAGTTCGACCGAGGTCTTCTCGATCGTCGCTAGGCCACCGATGCCGGAGCCGATCATCACGCCTGTCCGCTCACGGTCCGCCTCGGCTTCCGGCCGCCAGCCCGAATCCTTCACGGCCTCGTCGGCCGCAGCGATGGCGTAGAGGATGAAGTCGTCGACCCGGCGCTGGTCGCGGGGCGACAGCGTCTGGTCAGGATCAAACGAGCCCGCGACGTCGGCTCCGCCGCCCCCACGACCGTCGACCCGCGGCACTTCGCCGGCGATCTGGCAGCCGTAGTCGGAGGGGTCGAACGTGGTGACCCGTCCAATGCCGGACTTGCCGGCCAGGATGGCGGCCCAGGTGATCTCCGTACCCTGACCCAGGGGGGTGATCAGACCGATACCGGTGACGACGACTCGACGCATGTGGGCCTCGAAGGGGCGGTCCTCAAAGGAAGACCGCCGAGGCCAGGGTGGGGCCCCGACCCGGCGGTCCAAAAACCTTAATCCGAATCAGGCGCTTAGGCGCCCAGTCGCTCTTGGATGAACTTAACGGCGTCGCCAACCGTCTGGATGTGCTCGGCTGCGTCGTCCGGGATCTCGATATCGAATTCTTCCTCGAAGGCCATGACCAGCTCGACGTTGTCGAGGCTGTCGGCGCCCAGGTCATCGATGAAGCTGGCCTTTTCGGTCACCTTCTCCGGATCTGCGTCCAGGTGCTCGATGACGATCTTGCGGACGCGCTCTAGGACGTCGGACATTAGGTAGGTCCCTCTCGAAGTTCAGGCTTTGAATCGGCGAGCCGGGCCATGAAGTCAACCACAACGGGCGACCCTGCTCAAAGTCGTTGGCGCGTTAGCATTTACCGGGGTTGAAAGCGAGGCTTTCAGATCATCGCCATCCCGCCGTTCACGTGCAAGGTCTGGCCGGTGACATAGGCGGCTTCGTCACTGGCCAGATAGACGCAGGCGGCGGCGACGTCGGCCCCCGTGCCCAGCCGCGCCGTGGGGATCGTCCCCAGGATCTGGGCTTTCTGCTGCTCCGTCAGGCCGTCGGTCATCGGGCTTTCGATGAAACCGGGGGCGACGCAATTGATCGTGATTCCGCGGGTGGCGACTTCCTGGGCCAGCGCCTTGGAGAAGCCGATCATGCCGGCCTTCGAGGCGGCATAGTTCGCCTGTCCGGGATTGCCGGCCACCCCAACAACGGAGGTGATGCCGATGATTCGGCCCGCCCGACGGCGCATCATGCCCTTCACGGCAGCACGGGAGAGGCGGAAGTAGCTCTCCAGATTGACCTTCAGGACCTCAGCCCAGTCCTCGTCCTTCATCCGCAACAGCAGGCCGTCCTTGGTGATGCCGGCATTGGCCACCAGGATGTCGATCGGCGCGCCGGCCGCAGCTTCCGCCGCCTCGATGAGGCCGTCGACCGCCGCAGCGTCCGAGAGGTTGGCTGTCACCGTGCAGGTCCGCCCGCCAAGCTCAGCGGCGCGCTCCTGCAGGACGGCTTCCCGAGTGCCCGAGAGCACGACGTGCGCCCGTTGCGCGTGCAGGGCGCGAGCGATGGCGGCGCCGATGCCACCCGTAGCGCCGGTGACGAGGGCGGTCTTGCCGGTCAGGTCGAACATGGCGGTCTCTTTCAGAGGCTCTTGGCGAAGGCTTCGAGGTCGGCGGGTCCGTTCAGCGGAACCGCCTCGGCGTCCGGCGCGATCCGCTTGGCCATGCCGGACAGCACCTTGCCGGCGCCGGCTTCAGCGAAGCGGGTCACCCCGCCCTGCTCCACCATCCAGAGCATGCTTTCGCGCCAGCGGACACGGCCGGTCACCTGCTCGACGAGCATCCGGCGGATCGCCTCGGGGTCGAGGGTCGGGCGGGCCGTGACGTTGGCTACCAGTGGCGCGCGCGGCGCCAGGATCGTCGCGGCGGCCAGCGCCTCGGCCATCTCGTCGGCCGCAGGCTGCATCAGCGGGCAATGGAAGGGCGCCGAGACGTTGAGCGGAATGGCCCGCGCGCCCAGCTCTTTCGCCTTCTCGATGGCGAGATCGACGGCCGCCTTGGCGCCCGAGATCACCACATTGCCGGCGTTGTTGTCATTCGCGACGACGCAAACGCCTACGGCCGAGCCCGCTTCAGCGGCCGCTTCAGCCAGCGCCACGTCGCTCTTCGGGCCGATCAGGGAGGCCATGGCCCCCTCGCCCACCGGCACGGCCCGCTGCATGGCCTGGCCGCGTAGCTTGAGGAGCCGGGCCGTGTCGGCCAGGCTGATCGCGCCGGCCGCGGCCAGCGCCGAATATTCGCCAAGGCTGTGGCCCGCGACGAAGGCCGCCTTGTCGACGCCGACGCCGAATTCCTTCTCCAGCGTCCGCATGACCGCCAGGCTCACCGCCATCAGCGCCGGCTGCGCATTCTCGGTGAGGGTGAGCTGGTCCTCCGGACCTTCGCGCATCAGCTTCGAGAGCTTCTGGCCGAGCGCATCGTCGACTTCCTGGAACACTTCGCGCGCGGCGCCGAAGGCCTCGGCTAGGTCGGACCCCATGCCGACGGCCTGGCTGCCCTGGCCGGGAAAAAGGAAGGCGAGGCTCATCGGTCGGCTCCAGGGCTCTTGGATTCAGCGGCGCGAGGGTTACGGAATAAGGCAAGCCGCGGCAAGGCGGCATCAGGGACGTGAAGGGGAGACGCGACATGCGCGCAGTGGTTCGCCGCAACAAACAATTGGTCTGCGACGAGATCGCCGAGCTGAAGCCCGCAGACGGCCAGGTCCTGGTGAAGACGCTGGCGTGCGGGATCTGCGGCTCCGACCTGCATGCGCTGCACCACATGGAGCACATGATCGACCTGTCGCGACGCGCGGGCGGCGTCGATGGCGGCTTCGATCCCACCGCCGACACCGTGTTCGGCCACGAATTCTGCGCCGAGATCCTCGATCACGGCCCCGGATCTTCCAAGGCGCTGAAGGCCGGGACGCGGGTGGTGAGCGTGCCGGCGACTATGACCGCCGGCGGCGTTGAGCTGCTGGGCTTCTCCAACCGGCTGCCGGGCGGGTTCGCCGAGCGCATGCTGCTGAGCGAGGCCCTGGTGCTGGAGGTTCCCAACGGCCTGGCGACCGATCAAGCCGCCCTGACGGAGCCTTTCGCCGTCGGACTTCACGCCGTGGCCAAGGCACGCATGGACCCCAATTCGGTCGCGCTGGTCGTGGGCTGCGGCCCCGTTGGCCTAGCCGTGATCGCCGCCCTGAAGGCCGGCGGCCACGGACCGGTGATCGCCGCGGACTTCTCGCCCCGCCGGAGGGCGGCTGCCGAGCGCCTGGGTGCGGACGTGGTGATCGACCCGGCCCAAGAGTCGCCGCACGACCGATGGGAAGCGCTTGGCGTGCCCAAGGCCCGCGGGGCCCAGCAGATGATCCGGATGATGGGCGGAAGCTTCGGCCGTCCCGTCGTCTTCGAGTGCGTCGGTGCGCCGGGCGTCGTGCAGGCGCTGATCGAGGCCGCCCCTGCCGGAGCCCAGATCGTCGTGGCCGGCGTCTGCATGGAGACGGATCGCATCGAACCCTCGATCGCCATCACCAAAGAGATCGAGCTGACCTTTGTGTTCGGCTACAGCCCCGAGGAGTTCGCCGACACACTTCGCAACATCGCCGAAGGCGTGATCGACGTCTCGGGCCTGGTCACTTCGAAGGTCGGGCTGGACGGCGTGGCCGATGCCTTTGTCGCCTTGGGCGACCCCGAAGCGCAGGTGAAAATACTGGTCGAGCCGAGCCGTTGAAAACTTGACGACGTAAACAGAGAACCAGGTTTCAGCTCTGCGAAGACAATCGGCAAACGCGGGTGTAGAGCGAGTCTCGACCTTTCAAGACCTAGGGGAAGAACGCCATGAAACGTCTCGCCGTCCTGACCGCTGTCGCCGCCCTCGGGGCTGCTGCGCTCGCCACATCGGCGTCCGCCGAACTGAAGGCCGGATCCAAGGCGCCCGACTTCACCGCCCCCGCCTACCTGGCCGGCCAACCCTTCACCTACAAGCTCTCAGACGCGCTGAAGAAAGGGCCGGTGGTGGTCTATTTCTTCCCAGCGGCGCACACCAAGGGCTGCAACATCGAGGCGCACCTGTTCTCCGAGGCCATCGACCAGTTCAAGGCCGAGCACGCCACAGTGATCGGGGTGACCGCCGGCAATACCGACCAATTGGCCGACTTCTCCAAGGAGACCGAGCACTGCGGCGGCAAGTTCCCCGTGGCCTCAGACCCTGGCGCCAAGATCGCCAAGGAATATGACGCCATCCTGGCCGCCAAGCCCGACTGGTCGGCGCGGACCTCCTACGTGATCGCCAAGGACGGACAGGTGGCCGACGTCTATTCGGCGATGGATCCGTCAGACCACGTCAACAAGACGTTGGCCGCGGTGAAGGCCCTCAAGAAGTAGATCCCTCCAGCGCCCGCCGGTCAGGTCTTAGGCGCGGCGGGCGCGCTATTCTTGCAGTCGATCTTCGCGCAGAGCCGCTGGCGCACGTCGGCCTGCATCTCGGGCATCAGCTCGGCCATCATCGGCGTCATCTTCGACATGAGCACCGGCATCTTCGCCAGCATCGCCTGGCCGGTGGGGCCTTCGTAGAAGGTCACGAGATCCTGCAACTCCTTCTCGGAGAAGGTGGCGGCATAGATCGGGATCATCCGATCCGTAAGCTTGCTCATCATCACCTGGGACGACTCGGTGACCGCGGCGCTCACGGCTTCGGCCTGGGCCTGCGACAGCGCCGGATTGGATTTGCGGGCCTGTTCGATCATGACCGGGATCATGTTCTTCATCATGCCGGCCATCAGCTGGTCCATGTGCATGCCGGTGAAGAGGCGCTTGGCGAGCTCGAGGTTATGCGCGCTCGCGGCGGTCGCAGGGGCTTGGGTATCCGCACAGACCGCTGGAGATCCGGCGAGCACGGCGACAGCGGCGGTCAGGCCGGCGGCGAGGCGACGAAGGTTCATGGGCTTCCTCGGGGTGATCTTCGGCGAACCTGCGCCCGCGCCCCTGGGGTGGCAACCCCGGCGAGCTTGCCTTTGGACGGCTTTTCCCCTATCAGCCCGCCTCTTCACGGAGAGCGGTCTCTCGCGGAACACCAATGGGTCGGGACCATCCCGGCCGCCGCGCCAGAGATCCATCGCGACCAGCGGACCTTCCGCCGCCGGCCGCGCCGCCCTCCCAACGGAAGAAGGAACCTATGGCGCTCTACGAGCACGTCGTCATCTCGCGGCAGGATATTTCGCCGCAACAGGCTGAAGCCCTCAACGACACCCTGAAGCATCTGATCGAAGAAGGCGGCGGCAGCGTCGCCAAGATCGAGTACTGGGGTCTTCGCAACCTGACCTACCGGATCAAGAAGAACCGCAAGGGTCACTACTCCCTGCTGGCCATCGACGCTCCCGCTGACGCGGTGAAAGAGATGGAACGCCAGCTTAGCATCAACGAAGACGTCCTTCGGTACCTGACCGTGCGCGTCGACGAGCTGGAGCTGGAGCTCTCCCCGATCCTCGCCCGCCGCGATCGCGACCGCGAACGCCGCGATGACTTCCCGGCCAAGGAAGGAGCCTTCTGATGACCGACGAGACCACCATCGACGCCCCGGCTGCCGGCGGCTCCTCGGGCGGCGCGCGCCGTCCGTTCTTCCGCCGCCGCAAGGTGTGCCCGTTCTCCGGCGCCAACGCCCCGAAGATCGACTACAAGGACGTGAAGCTGCTGCAGCGCTACGTCTCCGAGCGCGGCAAGATCGTGCCGTCGCGGATCACCGCGGTGTCCGCCAAGAAGCAGCGTGAACTCGCCAAGGCGATCAAGCGCGCCCGCTTCCTGGCGCTCCTCCCCTACGTTGTGAAGTAAGGGAGCCAGGCACATGAAAGTCATTCTGCTCGAACGCGTGGAAGGCAAGGGCGGCCTCGGCGACGTGGTCAACGTCAAGGACGGCTACGCCCGCAACTTCCTGCTGCCGCGGTCCAAGGCGCTTCGCGCCAACGCCGGCAACATGAAGGTCTTCGACGCCCAGCGCGCCGAGATCGAGGCTCGCAACGCCAAGGCTAAGGACGCGGCTGGCAAGTCCGGCGAAAAGCTGGACGGCACCTCCTACATCCTGATCCGTCAGGCTGGCGAAAGCGGCCAGCTCTACGGGTCCGTGGCCGGCCGTGACGTGGCCGACGCGGTCAACGCCGAGGGCGTGTCCAAGATCGATCGCGCGATGGTCGTCCTCGACAAGCCGATCAAGACACTCGGCCTGCACGAGGTGAAGGTGCGGCTGCACCCGGAAGTCACGCTGACCGTCACGCTCAACATCGCCCGTAGCGCGGACGAGGCTGAGCGCCAGGCGCGCGGTGAGAACGTCATCGACTCGCAATTCGAGGAAGATCGGATCGCCGACGAACAGGCGCAGGCCGACCTCCTGGAAGGCGGCGCTGGCTCGCACGACACCGGCTACGCCGAAGCCTGAGCCTTAGCGCTCTTCGACAATGCAGAAGGCGCGGGAGATCCTCCCGCGCCTTTTGTGACTCTCGTGTGGCAATTTTGTCATTCCCCCTGACATCGCTCCCCCCCAGGTAGATCTGGCAACGGCCGCGCGGCCGGATTGTCCTTACTTCGGCTGACGCTGTTTCAGGGGGACCAAGTCCATGACAAAGCGTGCCATTCTTTGCGCTGCCGCTTCAGCTGCGACGTTGTTGGCCGGGTCTGCAGCGGCGCAGACGTCATCCAGCGGTCAAATCGAGGAACTGGTTGTTACCGGTCTGCGCGCCGAGCCGCGCTCGCGATTGGAGACTATCGCCCCGGTCGACGTGGTCAGCGCCACCCAGCTGTCGCGCGGCGGAACGACTGAAATGGCCCAGGCCTTGGCCTTCGCCCTTCCGTCCCTCAACTTCACCCGCCCCGCGGTGACCGACGGGACCGACACGGTAAGGCCGGCGACCCTTCGCGGCCTGGCTCCCGACGAAACGCTCGTGCTCATTAATTCCAAGCGGGCGCACCAGGCTGCGTTGGTCAACCTGAACGGCTCTATCGGCTACGGATCCGGCGCGGTCGACCTCAACACGATCCCTACGGTCGCGGTCAGTACGGTGGAAGTGCTGCGCGACGGCGCTTCCGCACAATACGGGTCCGACGCGATCGCCGGCGTGATCAACTTGCGACTGCGCGAAGCCAGCTCCGGCGGCTACGCCAGCGTGACCTATGGTCAGTACAACACCGAGGTGAAGACCCGGCCGAGCCCGACCCCGATTCCTGGCCTCGTCCTGCAACCCGACAAGTACCGCAAGGACGGGGAGACCACGACCATCACCGGCTGGCAGGGCTTGCCGCTGTTCGGGTCCGGTTTCCTGACGATCTCCGCCGAAGCCAAGATCCAGCAGCACACGACCCGCGCAGGTCCCGATCCACGCCAGCAATATCCCCTGATCGGCGGCGCCTTCGACCCGCGAGAGCTGACCTACAATCGCTACAACAACTGGTACGGCGACCCGCGGCTGGATCAGTACACCTTCTACGCCAATGCCGGTCATGACCTCTCGAATGGCGTGCACCTGTACGGCTGGGGCAGCTACCAGTTCCGCGACGCTTTCTCTGCGGCCAACGTGCGCCGCGCTCTGCAGGACAACGCCGGTTCCAACATCAGGTCCGTCTATCCTGACGGCTTCCTCCCCAAGATCGAAGGCAAGGTCTACGACGCCAGCCTGGCCGGCGGCGCGAATGGCAAGGCGGGAGACTGGGAGTGGGACGCCAGCGTCGTCTACGGCCGCAATGAATTCCACTTCGGCGTGACGGACTCGCTCAACGCCTCGCTCGGTCCGACCACCCCGACCGAGTTCGACGCGGGCCGGCTGATCTATCAGCAGACGGTGGGCAACCTTGGCCTCAATCGCTCCGTCGAGGTGGGCGGCCACGCCGTGAACCTGGCCGGCGGGTTGGAAGTCCGCGGCGAGAACTATCAGATCAAGCCCGGCGAACCGGCCTCCTACATAAACGGCGGGTTCTTCACCCAGCCGGGCGTGCTCGGCGGCTCGGGCGCCCAATCCTTCTCAGGATTCAGCCCGGCCAACGCCACGGACAAGAGCCGCACGGCGGTGTCCGTTTATGGCGAGGCCGAGAGCAGGCTCGGCGCGCTCGATCTCAACGGAGCCGTTCGCTACGAGCACTATTCGGACTTCGGCGACGTGGTGACCGGCAAGCTGGGCGGCCGCTACGATGTCACCGAGGCATTTGCGTTGCGCGCCAGCGTGTCGAACGGCTTCCGCGCGCCCTCCCTGCAGCAATCCTTCATCACCACGACGTCGACGAACTTTGTCGGCGGTCTGCCAGTGCAGACCATCCTCCTGCCGCCTGGCGATCCGCGCGCCAAATTGATCGGCGCGGCCCCGCTCGATCCCGAAAAATCCACCAACGTGTCCGGCGGCGGCGTCTTCCGCACCGGAGCTTTCTCGCTGACCGTCGATGCCTACTATATCAAGATCAAGGACCGGATCGTCCTGTCCGACATCCTGCAACAGGCCAACGTCATCGCGCTCTTCCAGGCGGGTGGGATCAACGACATCGGCGGCGTGCGCTTCTTCACAAACGGCGTCGACAGTGAGACCAAGGGCGTGGAGGCGGTGGCGACCTACCTCTGGAAGCCAGATCCGAGGTGGGGCGCGTTCAACTTCAGCGCCAGCGTTTCGCACAACGAGACCGACCTGACGCGCGTCCAATCCACACCGGTGCTTTCAGCCCTCAACCCGCCGCCGGTCTACCTGCCCCACTATAGGACCG
>DASXKT010000127.1:0-31583 GCA_036496685.1 Phenylobacterium sp. | reverse complement strand
CCCGTCGTGCACCAGCTTCAGCAGCCGCGCCTCGACCTGCTTAGCCGCTCGCAGGGTGTAGTCGTAGCCAGCGCCCTCAGGGCCCTGGATACCGATATCGACCCGGCCGCGGTCCTCATTCGGCACCAGCTCGCTGGGGAGGGCCCGGAACAGGAAGAACGCCGCTAGCGCCAGCACGACCACGAGTCCGGCCGCTGCGATGCTCGCCGACCGGCGACCCAGCAGGGCCTCCAGCGTCGCATGGTAGGAGTTGCGTAGCGCGAGCATGCCGGAGTCGACATGGCGGGCCACGAAGCCCTCGCCCTGCGCCGGCCGCAGGAGCTTGGAGGCCAGCATCGGCGAGAGGCTGAGCGCCAGGAGCGCCGAGAAGGCCACAGCCGAAGCGACCGCCACCGCCAGCTCGACAAACAGGCGGCCGATATAGCCCGGCATGAACATCAGCGGCGCGAAGACCGAGACCAGCACGATGGTAGTGGCGACCACGGCGAAGAACACCTGCCGCGCGCCACGCTGAGCCGCGACGATGGGCGGCTCGCCCTCGTCTACCCGCCTCTGGATGTTCTCGACCACCACGATGGCGTCGTCGACCACGAGCCCGATCGCCAGCACCAGGGCCAGCAGGGTCAAGAGGTTGATCGAGAACCCGAGCGGGGCCAGGACGATGAAGGTCGACAGGATGCAGATCGGCGCCACGATCGAAGGGATCAGCGCGGCTCGCCAGGTGCCCAAGAACAGGAAGTTCACCAACGCGACCAGCCCCAGCGAGATACCCATGGTGATCCAGACCTCCTGGATCGCGTGGCGGGTGAACTCGGTGTAGTCGATCGCCACGACCATCTTGGTGCCCTTGGGCAGGGTCTTGTTGATCTCGTCGACCGCCTTGTGGACGCCCTCGGATATCTGCAGGTCGTTGGCCTGCGATTGGCGGATGATCGCCATGCCGACCTGGTCGTCGCCGTTGGATCGGAACAGGCGCCGGCGTTCGTCCGGTCCCTCCTCGATCCGAGCGATGTCGCCGAGTCGCGTGACGTAGGCGCCAGAGGTGGCGCCGCTGGACATGGTGTTGGTGACGCCCTGCGCCGCGCCGGCCGTGGCGGAGGCGCCGCCGACCGCCGCCGGCCCGGCGGCCGTCGCGCGGGCCGCTGCGCCGAGCGGAACGATCGGCATCTTGGCGAACTGGGCCGCTGTCGAATAGGCCCGCGCCACGCGGATGGTGAAGTCCTTGGACTGCGCCTCGAGAGCGCCCGCTGGCAGTTCGATGTTCTGGCTGTTCAGCGCCGCGGACACGTCGTCGACGGTGATTCCGCGCGCCGCCATGGCGGCCGGATCGAGCCAGATGCGCATCGAATAGAGCTGCTGGCCGGCCAGGCCCACCTGGGCGACGCCCGGCACGGTTGAGAGGCGCTGCACGATGTAGCGGCTGGCGTAGTCGGAAAGCTGCAGCCGGTTCAGCGTGGTCGAGACCATGCTGATGAAGATGATCGGCTGGCTGTCGGCGTTGGCCTTGGCGATCTGCGGGGGATCCGCCTGTTCTGGCAAGATCGCCGAAACGCGGCTGACCGCGTCGCGAACGTCGTTGGCCGCTTCGTCCAGATTGCGGTCCAGGGTGAAGGAGATGCCGATCCGGGATTGGCCGTCGCGCGAGGACGATGACACCCGGTCGATGCCCTGGATGCCGGCCACCTGAGCCTCGATCACCTGGGTGATCCGCTCCTCGACCACCTCGGCTGAAGCGCCTCGATAGACCGTCGAGATCGAAACCACCGGCGGATCGACGCTCGGCAGCTCACGCACCGGCAGCGCGGTAAAGGCCGCGAGGCCCACCACGCAGAGGATGATCGCCGCGACGGCGGCGAATACGGGACGTCGGACGGCGAGGTCGGAAAGCGTCATGGCGCCGGCCGACGCTGCGCGCCGCCCACGCTCTCGCCCGGACGGCCCTGGCCGGCGATGCGGACCGGCTGGCCCGCTTGCAGCTTGTTGAGGCCGTCGGCTACGACGCGCTCGCCTGCGACAGCGCCTTCGGTCAGTTCCACGAAATTGTCCTGGCGCAGGCCGGTGATCACCGGCCGCTGCTCGGTGGTGGTGCGCGCGCCTTGCGCCTGCAGCACGTAGACGAACGCCGAGTCGCCCTGCATCGACACCGCCGCTTCCGGCACGCCCAGGCCCTGCCGGCGGCCGTGCGAGATCGATACGCGGATCATCATGCCCGGCTTCAGCTTGTGGCCAGGGTTGGGGAATTCTGCGCGCGCGGTGATCGCCCGCGTGCGCTCGTCGACGCGGGTGTCCAGCTTGGCGATCCTGCCTTCGAAGGCCTCACCCGGATAAGCGTCGACCCGCGCGGTGATCGCTTGGCCCTCGCGCAGCTGCGCCAGGTAGCGCTCCGGCACCGGGAAATCGACGCGCATGGCCGAGATGTCATCCAGCGTCACGATAGGAGAGCCGGGATTGACCAGCGCCCCCGGCGCCACGTCGGAGAGACCGACCACGCCTGAGAACGGCGCGCGGATCATCCGGTCAGCCTGCCGGGCCTCGGCGGCGGCGACGTCGGCTTGGGCGGAGAGGTAGGCGGCCTGATACTGGTCAACCGAGGTCTGGGCCGCGAAGCCCTTTTGATTCAGCGTGACCCAGCGCTCGTACTCCTGCTTGGCCTGGGCGAGCTTGGCCTGCGCCTGGGCGAGGCCGGCGTTCTGCTCGGTGTTCTTGAGCTCGATAAGCACGGCGCCGCGCGCCACGGCCTGGCCGTCGGTGAAGTTCACGCGCTGGACCAACTGGCTCGTGGCCGCGGTAAGGGTCACGGACTGGCGCCCCTTGGCGACGCCGAGCACCTCGATCTCGTCCTGGAAGGTATGCGGCTGCACCACAGCAACGGAGACTTGCGTCGGTCCGCCGCCGAATGCACCGCGCCCGCCCGCGCCGCCCCGCGCGCCAGCGGCGCCGGCCTGCGCGCCGGGACCTCCCGGTGCGCCGGGCCCCTTGCCCGCTGTCGCCAGTTTCAGCCCTCCGGCCACGATCATGACGACCAGGACCACCAGGGCTCCAACGAGAAAGAAGTGACGTCGCAACAAGGCAATAAGCTCCGACGCCCAGGGGAATCCCCGGGCGCGTAAAACAGGTCAGGGCGCTCTTAGGCGGCCCGCATATACGCCGTCCAGTACAGAACAATTCCGAAGCGTTGCAGCGTTGAAACAGCCGCAGGAAAGCAAACGGACGCCTCCGCAGGGAGGCGTCCGCGATTGATCGACTGGAATTGTGACGGTTTAGGCGTCGTAACCGGGCGATTCACGGTCCAGCTTGCGCAGGCAGCCCGGCCAGGCGAGGCCGCCGCCGATGCCGCGGGCGACCTGGTTCCTCACCTCGTTCTGCGAGGCGTCCGGCGCGATCAGCACGCCATCCCGTCCTGCGGTGAGCGCGGCCACCTGCATGGTGCAGGCACGCTCCAGGTAGTACATTCCGACCCAGCAGTTCGCGGCCGTGTCACCCACCGCAAGGGTGCCATGATTGCGCAGCAGCATGAGCGTCTTGTCGCCGATGTCCGCGACCAGGCGCTCGCGCTCGTCGTGGTTCAGGGCGATGCCCTCGTAGTCATGATAGGCCAGCCGCGGCAGCACGATCAGGGCGTGCTGCGACAACGGCATCAGCCCCGACGACTGGGCCGCAACCGCGACGCCGTTGTCCGAGTGGAGGTGCATGACGTAGTGGGCGTCTTCCCGCGCGGCGTGGATCGCCGAGTGGATGGTGAAACCCGCGGGATTGATGAAATAGGGCGTCTCCTGGAGGATGTTCCCGTCCAGGTCGATCTTCACCAGCGAAGAAGCCGTGATCTCCTCGAACAGCATGCCGTAGGGGTTGATCAGGAAGTTGTGCTCCGGGCCGGGAATCCGCGCGGAGATGTGGGTGTAGATCAGGTCGTCCCAACCATAGAGCGCGACCAGGCGATAGAGCGCCGCGAGATCGACGCGCGCCTGCCACTCCTCGGCGCTCACCTTGCCCTTCAGCGACGCCACGCCGCCAACTGATCCGTCCGCCATGGGGCGTCTCCCGTTCTAGTCCGTCGCAAACAGAGTCCGCTCCGGCGCGGCCAGCGTCAAGCGCGGGGATACAGCCCAGCTCGCCGAACACCGGTCTTCCACTTGACTCAGGAATGGGAAGGCGCAACGTGCCGCGGTCCAAGCCGGGGAAAACTCGTCGTTGGGAGCGGCCCGGGGGGTCGGGAAGTTGTGGGCCCTAGGCTCCGTGGGAGGACCGATGCTTCGTAGACTCATTGCATCCCTGGCGGGAGCAGCCCTGCTCTCAGCCGCCGGCGCGGCTTCATCGGCCACGCTTATCTACTCCGCCAACATGGCGGGCTCCAATGAGGTTCCGCCGACGGGCAGCCCGGCGACAGGCTTCACCCTTGTGACGATCGACGACGTCGCCAACAGCATGAAGGTGCAGGTGACCTTCAGCGGTCTCATCGGCGGGCCGGCAGGCGCGGCCCATATCCACTGCTGTATACCGGTTGGTCAGACCACCGGGATCGCAGTCGGCTTCCCTGGCTTCCCGGCGGCCACCAGCGGCACCTACAACAACACCTTCGACCTCACGAATGCCGCGATCTACACAAGTGGATTCCTCGCCGCGTCGGGTGGCACGGCGGCCGGCGCCGAGGCGGCGCTGCTGGCGGGGCTCGCCGCCAACCAGGCGTATTCGAACATCCACGACGCGCAGTTCGGGGGCGGAGAGATTCGCGGCTTCCTCAGGGCCGGCATCCCTGAACCCACGAGCTGGGCGCTGATGATCACCGGCTTCGGGTTTGCCGGCGCGGCGCTGCGCCGACGCAGGCTCGCGCCCGCCTAGGTTCGCACCCGCTCGACGGCATCCAACCAGCGGGCGTAGGCCGCCTCGCGCCGGTGAGGGTCCATGGCTGAAGCGAAAGCCTCGGTCCCTGGCCGCGCGGCGGCGGCCTCCTCGACGTCGCGATAGACGCCCGCCCCAACGCCGGCGAACAGCGCCGCGCCCAACACGGTAGTCTCTCGGAAGGTCGCCCTACCGACCGCAACGCCGGTCAGGTCGGCGAGCCGCTGGCTGAACCAGTCGCTCCGCGACATGCCCCCGTCGATGCGGAGTTCGAGCTTGGCGTGGAAGGCCTCGGGCGCGTCGGCCCGCATCGCCTCAATGAGATCGCGTGTCTGCAACGCGGAGGCGTCAAAGGCCGCACGCGCAATCTCGCTTAGGCCGGCGTCGCGTGTGAGGCCAACAATCGCGCCGCGCGCGCCGGCGTCCCACCAGGGCGCGCCAAGTCCGGTGAAGGCCGGCACCAGCACGACGCCCAGATCGTCGCGCGCCGCCATGGCCAGCTTCTCGACGCCCTGCGGCCCGCCGCCGACGTTCAGCGCCTCGTTCATCCATTGGATGGCGGCGCCGGCGATGAAGATCGCGCCCTCGAGGGCATAGGTGGTCTTGCCGCCGATCCGCGCCGCGACCGTGGTCAGCAGCCGGGCCCGCGAGACCGGCGCCGTCTCGCCGGTGTTGAGCAGCATGAAGCACCCGGTGCCGTAGGTGGCCTTCATCTCGCCCGGGCGAATGCAGCCCTGCCCCATCAGCGCGGCCTGCTGGTCCCCGGCCACGCCGCGGATCGGGATTGCGCGGCCGAGCAGCCCGGCCTCCGTCACGCCGAAGTCGCCCGCGCAGTCGCGGACTTCGGGCAGCATGGCCAGCGGCACGCCCAGCATCTCGCCCATCTCGGTCGACCAGACCTGCCGGCGGATGTCGAAGACCTGGGTCCGTGAGGCGTTGGTGGCGTCGGTGGCGTGCACCGTTCCG
This sequence comes from Phenylobacterium sp., assembly GCA_036496685.1. Taxonomy (GTDB): domain Bacteria; phylum Pseudomonadota; class Alphaproteobacteria; order Caulobacterales; family Caulobacteraceae; genus Phenylobacterium. Next base: position 25,778 of record DASXKT010000127.1, on the reverse strand, counting down.
CCGGTCAGTTTCCAGATCACCCAGGCGTCAATCGTGCCGGCCAGAAGTTCCCCCGCCTCGGCGCGGGCTCGCGCCCCAGCCACGTGATCCAGCAGCCAGGCGATCTTGGTGCCGGAAAAGTAGGGATCGAGCAGGAGACCGGTAATCTCAGTCACGCGCCCTTCCAGCCCCTCGTCGCGCAGCTTGTTGCAGGCATCGGCCGTGCGCCGATCCTGCCAGACGATCGCACGATGGATCGGCGCGCCGGTCTTGCGATCCCAGATCACCACCGTCTCGCGCTGGTTGGTGATGCCGATGGCGGCGACTTCGCTCATGTCGCGGGCCGCCTTCTGCACGGCCTCGCGCAGCACCTCAACGCTCGCCTGGAAGATCGCCTCGGCGTCGTGCTCCACCCAGCCGTCGGCTGGATAGAATTGCTCCAGCGGGCGGCCCGCCTCGGCGAGCGCACGGCCCCGGGCGTCGAACAGAATGGCTCGCGTACTGGTGGTCCCCTGATCGAGCGCAAGGATCAGCGGATCGGCCATACGTCCCTCCCGTGGCTAAGTTTCCCCGGTTTAAACATGTTTTCATCCGCGTCGGGCAATTTCGCCGGTCTAAGCCAAACCTACAGAATGGAGGGGCAGGCTTGAGCGTAGCGTTGAGCAGCGAAAGCCTGCTGGAACTTGCAAAGAGCCGCGTTCCTGCGGACCGGGAACGCCTGCTGTTGGGGATCGTCGACCTGTGCGACGCCGACAATGGCGCAGCCGCCCTGGCCTTGCCGCAGATCCAGGGGCTGCTGAACTCCATCTTCTTGGGCCTGGTCGCCGGAGCCGAGCGCGAAATCCGCACCCGACTGGCCGGAAAGCTGTCGGCTGCCGAGTGGGCGCCCCCGGCCCTGATCAACGTGCTGGCGCTGGACGAGATCGAGATCGCCCGGCCGATCATAGCAGCAAGCCCGGTGCTCCAGGACACTGACCTGATCCGGCTTTTGGTCGAGGCGACCATCGAGCACCAGATCGAAGTGGCCCGCCGGCCGAACCTCGGCGCCGAAGTCGTGGCCGCGATCTTCAAGGCTTCCGAGCCGGCCGTGCTTACGGCGCTGGCGAGCAACCATTCCGCCGCTCTTGCACCGGCCGACATGAAGCGGCTGGTGGAAGCCGCACGCGGCATCGCGGCCCTACGCACGCCGCTCGCGCGCCACCCCAAGCTCAACGGCGAGTTGGCGCTGCAGCTCTACGTCTGGGTTGGCCAGGCCATGCGGCAATCGCTTTCCGAACGGTTCCGGCTCGAGCCCAAGCTGATCGAGGGCGCCCTCGCCCAGGCGGTGCAGGAAGCGCACTACGGCGCGCCCGCCGGCCAGGGGGTCGTGGTCCTTGCCCGCGACGGCGAGCGCGAGGCCATGGAACACCGGCTGATCGAGAAGCTGCACGCCGCCGGCCAGTTGCGGCCCGGCTACCTCGTCAGGGCCCTACAGGAGGGACGCCTGTCGCTGTTCGCCATCGCCCTGGCCACGCTTGGTCGCTTCGAGGCCAACCAGGTGCAGCGGGTGATCGACAGCGACCGGCCGGAATTGCTCGGCCTTGCCTGCGCCGCCGTCGGCATCGACCGCAGCGTCTTTCCAAGCATTCTGGAAATGATCCGAGGGCTGAACGGCGGCCGTCCTGGCGGCGGGGTCGACGGCTCGCGCCGCGCGATCGGAGCCTTCGGCCCGGTAAGCCCGCAGGTCGCCGCCACCGCCTTCCGCCAAGCCGTCCTCTCGGTTTGAGCGCGGTTTGACAAGCTTCCATGCTTGACGGCTTCTGACCGCCACGTCCCAAGCCCGAGCCTTCCGTGACGCGTATCGCCTTTGCCGCCAGCGAACGACCAGAAGCACAGGAAGGCCGCGCGCGCCTCGTGGCCCGCTATGGCGAGGTCCCAATCGACGAGGCCGAGGTGATCGTGGCTCTCGGCGGCGACGGCTTCATGCTGGAGTGTTTCCACGACTACATGGACACCGGCCTGCCGGTCTACGGGATGAACCGTGGCTCCGTGGGCTTTCTGATGAACGACTACGACGAAGACCGCCTCGAGGAGCGCATTGCCGCCGCCGAGCGGGCCGTGATCCATCCCCTGCGGATGACGGCTGTGGACGTGCACGGCGAAACCCATGTGGCGCTGGCGATCAATGAGGTGTCCCTGCTTCGCCAGACACGCCAGACAGCCAAGCTGCGCATCGCGATCGACGGCAAGCTGCGGCTGGGCGAGCTTTCCTGTGACGGAGCGCTGGTTTCCACGCCGGCCGGCTCGACCGCCTATAACCTCTCGGCCCACGGCCCGATTATCCCCCTCGATGCGCGGGTCCTGGCCTTGACGCCGATCAGTGCGTTCCGGCCGCGGCGCTGGCGTGGAGCGCTGCTGGCGCACACCGCCAAGGTGACCTTCGAGATCCTGGAGGCCACCAAGCGACCGGTGAGCGCGGTGGCCGACAACATCGAAGTGCGCGACGTCCTGACCGTCCACGTCGCCGAGCACCGCGAGGTCGCGCTGAACATGCTGTTCGACGAGGGGCGCAGTCTAGAAGAGCGCGTGCTGGCCGAGCAGTTCTCGGCCTGACCCCCTCCAGGCGGCCAGACGCCGCGGGAAAGCCAGTCAAAACCGTGGCTTGGGTCACACCGGTTATTAACAGGTTGGCCGTAGGGTCTATGGGCATTCAGTCGGAAGGCCGCCCCCATGACCCAGCAAAATCCTGGTCAGATGATCCAACCCGCCCATGCGCTGCGCCTCAAGGTGGGCGGCGGCCGGCTGGGCGCGATCGATCCGGCGGCCATCGCTAAGGCCGAGGCGGCGCTGAAGAGCCTCGCCGGCAACTTCACCCAATGGCTCGCCGACGAGATCTCCAAGCTGAACGCCGCGCGCCAGCAGGTGAAGGCCGATGGCCCGACCTCGGAGAACATGGAGAACCTCTATCTGCGGGCCCATGATCTCAAGGGCCTGGGCACGACCTACGGCTACCAGCTGATCACCCGCATCGCTGGCTCGCTCTGCCGGATGATCGACGACAAGGACAAGCGCGCCGGAGCTCCGATGGAGCTGATTGACGCGCATATCGATGCGATCAAGGCGGCCGTCCGCGACGACATCAAGACCGACGACCACCCGGTCGGGAGCGTCCTGGTCGAAGAGCTCGAGCGCCGCGTCAAGGCCGTCGTCGCTTAGGAACGGCCGACAAGGCCTAGCTTTACATCACGTTTTCCAGCGGCTCCTCTACCGCGCCGTAGCCGGCGTCGGGTGGCAGGACGAGCACTCGGCCGGTCGGCCGGGCCTGGATCTGCGGCTGCACGGTGACCAGGGTCCGCGCTGCGGCGCGGGTCACGGCATCCTGCGCCCCTTGCGCCTCGGCCAGCAGCTTCAGGTTCATCCGGGTGGGAAAGATCACCTTCCGCTCTCCCGCGGCGGCCAGGCGCAGCGCCTCTGCCGGAGCGATCCATTCAGCGTCCACCGTCTCGCGCCCGTCGCAGGCCGCAAGTTGCTCGGCCGGCGCACTCACCGCGTAGAACCAGGTGTCGAAGCGCTTGGGCGTGAGCGGCGGAGTGATCCAGCGGGCGAACACCGTGAGGGCCGAAAGGTCGAGCCTGGCCTCGAGGTCGCGCACCACGTCGATGAAGGCCGTGGTTCCGGCGTCGACAGCGGCGCGCACGTCCATCGGACAAGCCTCGCCGCTCATCGGGGCGCCGTCCCGGCGCTTGGCGAGCAGGATCCCGGCCTCCTCGAACACCTCCCGTATGGCGGCAATGCGCAGCCCCCTCTGATCGGCGTCGTAACCCTCCCAGCCCAACACGTGGTCGGCCCAGGCGGGATCGTGATCGCCTGCGTGGCTCTTGCCGCCCGGGAACACCAGGGCTCCGGAGGCGAAGTCGATCTGATGATGCCGCTTGACCATCAGCACCTCGAAGACCGGGTCGTCGCGCAACAGCAGGATCGTGGCGGCGGGCTTGATGTCGGCAGTCGGGGTCTCAGTCATGCGGCGAGCTTGCGGCGGTGGGCGCCGACGCGCAACCGGCTAAGCGCTCTCTGCGACCTCGAACTCGGCGCGCCCCTCGCGGGATACCTGGTCCATCCTGTCCAGCAGGTAGTCGACATCTTCGCGGGCGGCCGACTGCGGCTGGGTCAGGAAGCGCTGGAGCATCTGCTGCTGAAAGCGCTCCAGGTCCCGGGCTCCGCCGTCGAACTCCAGCGAGTGGAACGTGTCGACCGCCGCGCGGAATGCGGGAAAGAGCCGGGCCGGCAAGCCTGCGCGTTCGTAGATGGCTCTCAGGCCCAGGGGCCCCGCGTCGTGGATCATCAGCCAGGTGCGGTGATGCGGTACGCCAGCCAGCTCGGCCACGCCCCACTCGAAGAAGGTCATGTGCCCCTGCGCCAGCGCCCGCAGCAACAGCGACGGCGTCAGCCGCTGCGAGGTCGCCAGGTGGCTGACAAAGCCGCGGACATCGGCGGTGCGGCCGGCCTGATCCACCAGATCGACGGTGGCCCGCTCGGAGGAGCCCGCCGCAATAGTCAGCGCGGTTTCCGGCGCCACGGCATGGTGGGTGATCAAGTGATCGCGCACCTGGTCTCCGACCAGGGTGATCAGCTTCTCGCTGACCGACATGGGCAGGACCTTGCGATAGGCGATCGCGGCCAGGACGTTTTCGTGCGCTTCGAACCGCGCCATGACCGCTGCTAGCGCGCCTTCCGCGAAGTCAGCGTTATCGTTGGCGCAGGCCGCCATGACTGCCTTCTCCGAGCCGTGCTCGGCGATGGCTGCGGTGACGGTGGGCGAGAGCGTCGGCCGCCGGGCGATGGCGAGCTGCCGGACCGGCCCACCCAGCCGCACGATCGTCGCCAGGTCTGCATCCAAGAAGGCCGGCGAGAAGCTGAGCATGGGCAGCGAGATGCCCTCGATGTCACGCGCGAGCTTCAGGGCCACGTCGCGCGGCACAAGCGGCGATGATTTCAAGGTGACCGCGAGCGCTCGACGCACCATCTCGGCGGCATCGGCGGCCATGACCCTCAGGATCTCGGCGGCAGTGGCCCGCTCCTCGTCGCTGAGCGGCTGGGCTTCCATCGCGCGGCAGAGCTTATAGGCGCTGGCTGCCCGCTCATCGGCGGTTGCGCCTTTCACCAGCGTACGGATGTCACCTTCCGTCAGCGCTGAGCGCGTCGTCGACATGGCTGGCCTAGCTTCCCCAATCCGGGCGCCGGTCCACATCTCGAACCGGAGTCCGCCCGAACTCCCATGAGTCCCAATGTCCCCGGTCATGCTTAACGGTGGGTTAGGGCCGAATCTGTGGATTAAGATTTTTTCCACGGGTGGGCGCGGGGCTGAAAAAGCCCTTTAGAGTGCAGCCGCGCCAGTCGAGGGATCGCCACATGTTGCTTCAGGGCCTGAAGGTCGTCGAATTCGCCTCCTATATCGCCGCCCCCGGGGCGGCCTGCATGTTGGGCGACTGGGGCGCGGACGTGATCAAGGTCGAGCGGCCGGGCGGCGATTCCATGCGCCACGTCTTCGCCGACCTGAAGACCGAACTGGCCGGCAACCCGACCTTCGACCTCGACAATCGCGGCAAGCGCGCCGTGGTGCTCGACGTGGGCAAGCCCGAAGGACGCGAGGCCCTGGCCCGCCTGGCCGCCACCGCCGACGTCTTCATCACCAACGTCCGGCCCGCCGCCCTGAAGCGCGCCGGCCTCGACGAGGAAACCCTGCGGGCCGCCAACCCGCGGCTCGTTTACGCCATCGTCACCGGCTACGGCCTGGAAGGTCCTGACGCCCACAAGCCGGGATTCGACGTCACCGCCTTCTGGGCCCGCGCCGGCGTCGCCCACATGACCGCGCCCAAGGGCATGGATCCCTTCATGCTCCGCTCCGGCTTTGGCGACCACATCACGACGCTCGCGACCGTCTCGGCCATCCTGGCCGGGCTCTATGAGCGCGAACAGACTGGCAAGGGCCGGTTGGTGCAGACCTCGTTGCTGGCCACCGGGATCTACACCATGGGGTCGGACCTCGCCGTACAGCTGAAGTTCGGCCGGCTGGCGTCGATCCGGACGCGCGAGCGGCCAATGAACCCCATCGCCACCTTCTTCAAGAGCGCCGACGAGCGCTGGTTCGTGCACAACCCGCGCGGCGGCAACAAGGACTGGCCGACATTCGCCGCGATCGCCGGCCGCCCCGACCTGGTCGAGGACGAGCGCTTCACCACCAGCCGTGCGCGGCGGGAGAACTCGCCGCTGCTGGTGGCCGAACTCGACAAGGCCTTCGCGGCCCTGCCGTTCGACGAGATCGCCAGACGCCTCGACGAGGCTGACCTCGTGTGGTCGCCGGTGCAGACGCCAGCCGAGGTCGCCGCCGATCCGCAGGTGATGGCGTCCGGCGCCATCGTCCAGGTGGAGGACGGTCAGGGCGGGACCTTCCCCTCTCCCGCCGCGCCCGCCCGCTTCCCCGGCGCTGACCAGACGGTGCGGCCGCGCTCGCCCACACTTGGGGAGCACACCCGCGAGGTGCTGGCCGAGATCGGCTATTCGGATGCTGAGATCGAAGCGATCTTCAAGGCCGAAGCGGCCGCATAAACCCTTACATTGTAAAGACATTTTCACCGCGACGTGATTCGGCGGAGCGGGGTCACTCGCCTAGCGTGCGCCGCATATGTTGTAGGCACGGCGCCCTCGAGGGCCGGTTGGAATCCTGTGGCGCCAGGGGGTGGCGTCGCGACAGGACCGAGCGGTGGGACACGCCAAAGCAGACGGAGACAGTCCAGCGCTTTGCGTCCTTTTCACCCCCGGAAGGAGCTACAACCATGCTGCAATCCAGACTGACGCTGCCCGGAAGGTTCCGATCGGCGGTTTCGGCGCTCGGCCTAGCCGTCGCGCTCGTCGCATCCGCCGCCCATGCAGGCCCGGCGACCGTTCCGGACGCCCCGAACGACTTCCTGGGGACCTTCACCGGACCCCAAGGCGGCGATGTCGACGCCCTGTCGGTCGGCGCCCAGCAGAACGGGACCGCCGTCACGCTCTCGGCCCTGGTCAACGGGACCGTAGGGACGACGCCCGGCGCCGCCTACGTCTGGGGCGTTAATCGCGGGGTGGGCGGCCCGCTCCTGACGTTCGGAACCCCTTCGGTGGGCGCCGGCGTGAATTTCGACGCCGTCGCGGTGCTGTTTCCCAATGATACGGGCGTCGTCGTCCTGTTCACAGGCGGTGTCGGCGGCTCGCCTGTGCCGTTGCCGGCCGGATCGGTGACGGTCTCCGGCTCGACCATCACCGGTGTCATCCCGTTCTCGATGCTGCCGAGCACCGGATTCGCTACAGCGGACTACCTCTACAACCTGTGGCCGCGCGTCGGGCTGATGACGAACGACCAGATCGCCGACTTCGCGCCGAACGCATCGAGCTTCAGGGCGAACGTGCCGGAACCGGCGACCTGGGCGATGATGCTGCTGGGATTTGGCGCGATGGGCGCCTGGTTCCGCCGGCGGCGGGGTGAACTCGCCGCAACCTAACCGTCGCGGCTCTCCGACAGGACCTTCAGCATCTCGCTGGTGAACATCGAGCCGGCGAGACGGCTGCCGACACCCAGCTGGTCGCTAGGCTGCGTTCCGCGCAGGATCAGCGAGACCAGTTCCTCCTGCTGCCGCTGGTGATCGGCGCGGCGGGCCGATGCGTACTGGATGAAGCCGCCGTCTTCGGCCGCTGCGGGCGGTGGCGCCTCGACCGGCTGGGTCGAGCCCGCAGTCTTGGTGAGGTTGGCGTAGACCTCGCCCACCGTGGCCGCGCGTCCGTCGCGATAGAAGATCGCCTTGTTGGAATGGGCGGCGTCCGGGAACAGCTGGGCCGCCGTTGCGCCCGGCCGGGATTCCACGGCCTCGATCAGCTTGGCCGAGCCCTGCGGGCCCAGGAAATGGGCGGCGTAGAGTTCGCCTGCGGTGGGCGTGCGTCCGGTGCGGCCCTTCAGGTAAGCCGCGGAGTCCGATGTGAGTTCGCCGGCCATCAGCGAAGCGGCGTGCGGGTCGAGCCGCAGGTCCATCACCGCTCGGCGCGCCTCGTCGCCTGCGACGTGGAAGCGGCCATCCGATCCCTTGTTGATCAGCTCAGCGTACCGCGCATAGCCGTGCTTCGCCCCGTGCTGCTTGAGCGTCGAGAGCCAGGTCTGCTCCACGAACTGGAAGAGGCCGGCGGCAGATGATTTCCCGGCCTTGGCGCTGGGATTCATCCCGCTCTCGCGACCGGCGGTCTTCATCAGGAAGGAGAAATCGACTCCCGTCGTCTGGGAGGCGCGCTGGATCGCCGCCTCCACCACGCCCCGGATGCCTTGGATCGCCATGACCCCGACTCCTGAACGCTCATGGTTAATGCCGCGCTAACCATGACGCCGATGTCGGCCTTCAGCCCGCATCCTCGACGCGCTTGGCTGGAACATCGCGACCGTCCTGGTGCAGCACGACCCCTGACGCTCGCCCATCTGGCCCCACTTCGAAGGTCACCTGCGCGTCGACGACCTTCCAGAAGAACTTCGTCGGGCTTTCCGGGAAGATCTCGGCGATGGCTTGGCCCGAGATCACCGCAAAGAGGCGATTCCCGTAACGCGTGACGGTCATGAACACCTTCGGCGTGAACTGGTAGCGGCCGACGTAGGTCTCCAACAGCTTGGAGTCGACCTCGATCGCCGTGTGCGGCGCAGGCGCTTTCGAGAGCGGTGTGCCGCTTAGGAGGTGGAATCCAATGTCGTCACCGCCGGTCGCGGTCGCTGCGTTGGTCAGCACGACCACCCCCACGCCGGTCTTCGCGTCGAAGCCCATGAAGGTGCGATAACCGCCGGTCCCGCCATTGTGCCAGACGATCGGGTCCTTGCCCGGCGGGGACAGGATGTGCCAGCCCAGCGCCACCGTCATCACCGGCGACCCGGCCGGCCGACGCGGCCCAAGCTGCGCCTTCATCGCCGACTTCACCGGCGTGTCGACGTAGCCCAGCTCGGCGCCCAGGAAGGTCAGGATGTCCTTTGCGTCCGAGCGCAAGCCGCCCGCGCCGACCAGCGTCGGCAGGTCCCAGTTGGCGGCGGGCTGGAGCGCCGCGTCGTGCCCCTTCGCCAACCGCGCTTTCAGCCGTGGCGGCAGGGTGACGACGGTGTCGTCCATGCGGAGCGGGCTGGTGATGCGCTGACGGACCAGGGTCTCGTAATCGACGCCCGCACGGCGGGCCAGCACATGGCCCAGAAGGCCGCCGCCCAAGTTCGAGTATTCGTACTGACTGCCGATGTCGCGCGGCAGGCTGTAGCCGCTGAGGAACTGATACATCTGGTCGACGGAGTAGTCGGCGTACGGATTGGCCGGGTCCTTTGGCCGTAGATTGCCGGGCAAGCGCGGCAGGCCGGAGGTGTGGGTCGCAAGGTCAACGAGGGTGATCTGTTTGCCGCCACGCTGCGGCATGGTGACGGTCGCCGGCAGATATTTGGCGACCGGATCGTCGAGCCTGACCTCCCCCTTCGCGGCCATGTCGCTGAGCAGCAGGGAGGTGAATACCTTGGTCATCGACCCGATCTCGAAGATCGTCTGGGCATCCAGAGGCCGCGGGTCGCTGCGCTCGGACCTGCCATAGGCCACGATCCGCCGTCCGTGGGCGTCGATGACCCCGACGACGATACCGACGCCTCGATGTTCGACATCGATCCGGTTGACCAGGATTTGCCGGATCTCGGCGTCCGACGGGACCGCCCATGGTGCGGCAGGCTTGGCTGCCGGCGCGTCGTCAGCCGACGCCAGCCCCGCGCTCAACGCCAGCAACACCCCAGCAATCGCCGCTACGAGCTTCCGCATGCCACGCCCCCGTCCCGCGAACCCGATCTTGCTTCATCGGATCGAGCTCGTCGATCTTCGGTTCGGGAGCGCCGGCGCCGGCTAGGATTGCGGCTTGCCCTTGTCGTTGTCCTTGCCCGGATGAGGACGTTCCCCCGCCTGGGCGCGCTGCGCATGTTGGGGCTGCTGCGCCGCGGCCTGCTGCGCGTGCTGAGCCTGCTGGGCGCGCTGCGCCTGCTGGGCCGCCGCCTGTTGCGCGTGCTGGGCCTGTTGGGCCTGCTGCGCCTGCTGGGCCGCCGCCTGTTGCGCCCGCTGCGCGTGCTGGGCCTGTTGGGCCGCTTGAGCGTGCGCCTCGGCCTGGGCCTGACGCTGCTGGGCCTGCTGCTCGCGAGCAGCGCGATTGGCGGCTTGTGCCTGAACCTGCTGGTCGCGCGAAGCCCGAGTGGCGGCCTGCGCCTGTTCGGCCTGCCGACGGCCAGTGTCCCGTTGCGCCCGTAGCGCAGCCTCGGCCTGAGCGCGCTGCTCGCGGACCTGGGCCTCCTGGCGATGTTGCGCCTGCGCCGCGACCTGAGCCTGCTGTCGGCCCGTGTCGGCCGGGCGCTTTGCCTCCTGACGCGTCTGCGCGGCCTCCTGCCGCTGAGCCTCGCTCCGGGCGTGGGCCTCCGCCTGCCCGCGTTGCACGACCTGAGCCTCGGCCCGGCCGCGCTGTTGATCGCGGGCGACGCGGTTGGCCGTCTCCGCCTGGGCCCGTTGCTGATGTTCGGCCGCGTTGCGCGCTCGGCTCTCGGCCTGCGCCTGCTGATGCTGTTCACGGCCCGCGAGCTGCGCCCGCTGACGCTGAGTCTCAGCCTGCGCATGCGCGACGGCTGCGGCTTGATCCCGCTCTGCAGCGAGGTCGCGACGCGCCTCGGGCCGCGTCTGGCCGCCGGGCCTCAGGCCTGGAGCCGCCGCGATGACCGCCGCGGCCGTCCCCGCTGCGTAGGCGCGGCGCTGGGCCCGTTCCTGGGCAAACGAGGCCTGCCGTGGCTCAGGCTGGGCGGCGCGCTGCTCACGCCAGCGGCGCCAGTCTTCGTTGTGCTGCTGCTCTGCGGCCCACTGCCGTTGCGGCGCGAGAACCACATCGCGATGTGTGCGCCAGTCCGCGGCGTAGGCCGCCTGCCGCGGCTCATGCACTGCGGCGTTGTAGAGGCGGCGACCGCGGACCAGGTAGCGCGACGCATAGTCGATCTGCGACGGGCCATAGTTTTGATACGGCCGGCCATAGCTGTCGAAGACCTCGACGAGCTCGCCGCCGTCGTAGGCATAGGCATAGTCGCTGTCGCGGATCAGGAACGGGTAGTCGCTGTCCCCGCGGTAGAAGTACTCTCGGATCCCATAGGGCGTCTGCTCGACCACGCGATATTCGCCGCCGCCCGAGCGCCACACCCACGGGCGGGCGCCGTCGTAGTCGACGGTGTAGTCGGGCGGGCTGTCGGCGAAGGCGTCACCCAACTCATAGGCGTCATCGACGTAGCTGTAGAGCGGCCGCGGCGGGCGAGCCAGACGGGCTAGCGGCGGCGCCGGGGGAAGCTGGTTTGCGGCGGGCGCGACCACCTCCAGCGGAGGCGCGGATTCAGCCAGCGGCAAGCTCGCGATCGGCGCGCCGGTGGCCGGCCCAGCGGGTTTCTGGTCGCACGCGGCGAGCAAGAGGGTCGTCGCGGCGACGGTCAGGAAAAGATGGCGATAGGACATGGCGCTCAAAACCCCTAGGCGGCTTCACTGTTCCAATCGGGGCTCAGAACATGGCGCGAGGAACATGAACCGCGTCGGAACCGGCGGTTCACGGAAAGATGGGGCCACGTCGCCTTGACGAGAATTCACGCGTGTAGTTTATTACATGTGTGAAATTCTATGGGAGTTCGCCGTGGCCGTGCACCAGCTCACCGCTCTTGATTTTGAACCCCGCAGCCGGCGTCGACAGCCACCGCACATCCGCATGGCCATCGGGGTGTCACTCGCCCTGCACGCCAGCGCCGTCGCCTACCTGGCCTATGCGAGGTTCAATCCGCCGGCAGTGACACGCGCATTCGAAGATCCGCCGATGGTCACGACGATCTTCACTCCCGAGAAGCCCAGGCCTTTGAAGCCCATCGAGAAGCCGCCGGCGCCGCTGCATCCGCCAACGAACCTCGAGGCCCCGCCGATCCCGCCGCTGGCGGCCCAACCGCCGCCGATCGACACGCCACCGCTGGCGTTCAAGCCCATCGACACCGTCCAGGTCGCGGCCGTCACCGACCCGCCGCCGGAACCCCGACATGAGATCCGCAGTCCAAGCTGGCTGCGCAAGCCGACCGGCGAGGAGATGGCCCACGTCTACCCAGAAGCGGCCGTCCGTCACAGCGTCGCCGGCTCAGCGAGCCTCGCTTGCCTGGTGGCCGCCTCCGGAAGCGTCCACGATTGCCGGGTCAGCGCCGAGACCCCCGCCGGCGCAGGCTTCGGACCCGCCGCCCTGAAGCTCGCACGGTTCTTTCGGATGAACCCGCAGACCATGGACGGCCAGGCGGTGGACGGCGCGAGCGTCACCATCCCCATCCGCTTCAATCTGGCTCAGTAGCTCTTCGGCTGCCCCAGCACGCGCTCGGCGATGTAGTTGAAGATCATCTCGCGGCTGACCGGGGCGAGGCGGGCGATCATGGACTCGCGGAAGTAGCGTTCGACGTCGAACTCCTTGGCGTAGCCCATGCCGCCGTGCGCCATGACCGCCGCCTCGCAGGCCCGGAAGCCAGCCTCGCCGCCCAGGTACTTGGCTGCATTGGCCTCGGCCCCACACTCGCGGCCGGCGTCATGGAGCGCCGCAGCCTTGAAGGCCATCAGGTTCGCCGCCTCGAGCTCCGCCCAGGAGCGCGCCAGAGGATGGGCGACGCCCTGGTTCTGACCGATCGGACGGCCGAACACGACGCGCTCCTTGGCGTAGCCCGCGGCCTTCCGGAGCGCCGCACGACCCAGACCGACGGCTTCCGCGCCGATCAGCACCCGCTCGGGATTGAGCCCTTCCAGCAGGTAGTAGAAGCCCCTGCCCTCTTCACCCACCAGGGCGTCGGTCGGGACATGCAGGTCGTCGATGAAGACCGAGTTCGACTCCACCGCCTTGCGGCCCATCTTGGGGATCGGCGTCGCCTGGATCCGCTCGCGATCGAAGTCGACGTAGAACAGGCTGATACCGTCGGTGGCCTTCTTCACCTCGGCGCGCGGCGTGGTGCGCGCGACGATCAGCATCTTGGTCGCCCGCTGGGCCATGGTGGTCCACATCTTGCGGCCGCGTATCACATAGCCGTCGTTGGTGCGGGTCGCCTTGGTCGTCAGGCTGGTCGTGTCGAGGCCGGCGTCGGGCTCGGTGACCCCGAAGCACATCTTGTCCTCGCCCGAGATCAGTCGCGGGATCAGCCGCTGCTTCTGCTCTTCGGTCCCGAACTTCACCAGCGGCATGGGGCCGAAAATGTTCAGGTGCAGGGCGCTCGCGCCGGAGAAGCCCGCGCCCGACTCGGTCACCGCCTGCATGGCGATCGCGGCCTCCGTCAGGCCTAGGCCTGAGCCGCCCAGCGACGTTGGCATGGCCGCGCCAAGCCAACCCGCCTCGGCCATCGCTGCGACGAAATCCTCCGGGAACTGGCCGGTCTCGTCGGTGCGCCGCCAGTAGTCGGCGTCGAAGCGCGCGCAAAGCCGCAGCACGCCCTCGCGGATCGCCTCTTGCTCGTCGGTGAACCAGAAGCCGTTCATGGCGTCCCCTCCAGCTCGAACCTTGCCGGGTCGAGTCGCGCCGCATAGGGGCCAGCATCCCGCCCGGTCACGCAAGCAGTCACGACCTCGGCGACCAGCGGCGCCAGCAGCCAGCCGTTGCGCCGCGCCCCCACCGCCAGCACGACACGTTCGGTGGCGGAGGGCCCCACCATCGGCAGGCCATCCGGGGTGGCCGCCCGGATCCCCGCCGCGGCGCCAAACGTGGCCCCCTCCAGGCCAGGCAGGAGCCGTTCGGCCGCTCGCACCAGGGGCTCGAGGGCGGCCGGATCGATCTTCGTGTCGAGTACGCCCGGCTCCATCGTGGCGCCAACGGCAAGTCCGTCGGACCCGGGCACCGCGTACGCCCCCTCACCGCGCAGGCTCACCCGCCCGCCGCGCAGCTTGGCGTAGCGCAGGATCTGGCCCTTGATCGACGTCAGCAGGCCAAGCTCCGGCCCGAGGTGTATGAGGTCGCGGCTCGCGCCGGTGGCGACCACCAGCCAGTCCGCCGCCCCCCGCTCGCTCACAGCGCCCTCGTGAAACGTCACACCCGCCCTGCGCGCCGCCTCTCGAAGGGCCGCCAACGCCGGCTTTGGCTCCAGCCGCCAATCTTCGCGCAGCAGGACAGCCTGCAGTTGCGGCGCGGTCCCGGGCGCCAATTCGTCCAGGGTCGAGCGCGGCAGGTCGGCCCCATGAAAGCCAAGCCGTGTCAGGCCCGCGCGGACGCCGGCCAGCCAGGCCTCCGAGCCGACGGCGGCCGTGCCGGAGCGATCGATCTCGATGCCCGCGCGCGCCGAGAGGTCTGGCCAGAGGTTCCGCGCCGCCAACAGCAGGTCGAGGTCATCGGCGACTACCGGGTCGAGCGCAGCTTCGAAGACCGGCGCCAGCATGCCGGCCGCCACAGCCGATGCCTGCGGCGCCGCCGCAGGATCGCTGACTGTCACCGAGCACCCGGCCTGCGCCAACGACAGCGCCGTGCTCAAGCCCAGGGCGCCCGCGCCCGCCACGATGACCTTCTTGCCTCGGCTCATGGCCCTAACGAGCCGCGCCGCCGGGGAAAATCAAGCGGAACCCTGGCGGGGCGAAGGGGTTCAGGCCAGCGGAGGGCGCGTGCGCCCAGAACCCTACATCGGAGCGCGCCATGGCCACCGCCAGCCATTCGCCGGGGAAGAAAGCCGCCGGCAAGCCCGCGGCAACGCCGGGCATGATCCGAGGGCCCGACGCTGTCGCCCTGTTGAAGGCCGACCATCGAGCCGTCGAGAAACTGTTCAGTCAGTTCGACAAGGCCAGGCAGGACGACCGCAAGAAAATGCTTGCCGACAAGATCTGCCAGGAGCTGCGGCTGCACATGCAGATCGAGGAAGAGATCTTCTATCCGGCCAGCCGCCAGCACCTGAAGGACCAGGACATCGTCGACGAAGCCGTGGTCGAGCACGCCGCGGCCAAGGATCTGATGGGCGAGATCGAGGCCATGCAGCCGGGCGACGATCTCTACGACGCCAAGGTGACGGTGCTCGAGGAGCAGATCGAACACCACGTCGAGGAGGAGGAGACGGAATACTTCCCGCTCGTCCGGAAGACGGACATGGACCTGAAGGCCGTCGGCTCCCAGATGAAGGTCCGCAAGGAAGCCCTGATCACGCAGTTGCACAGCGGACATATCAGGGCGATCCAGTAGGCCTCCGCGCGAACTCGAGGCTCCGAACGGACGCCTGACCGACTATACTTAAGGTTGTGAATGTGGTTGGCTCACCCCCCGGCGAGGGGGGCGGCATGACGAGCTTCATGATCTCGGTCCGCAAGAAGGGGGATGACGGCAAGATGGCCGCCACACCCCGGTACCTCACGCTCGACGATGCCGGCGTGGCGACGGAAGTCAGCATGACAGCCTGGCGCAAGGCGGTGCTGGCCGCCTTTCCGGAGGTCAACGCACAGGGCCTGCCCAAGGGCGACCTGATGTTCTTCGTCCATGGCTTCAACGTCAGCTTCGACCACGCCTGCAAGGGCGACCTCGACAATATCGCCAAGCTCAAGGCGCAGGGGTGGGACGGGGTCTACGCGAGCTTCGATTGGCCGTCGTTCGGCACCGCGGTCGGCTACTACGGCGACCGCAGCAACGCACGCGCTTCCGCCAATGCGCTGATCGACACGGCGCTCGCGATGTTCGTGGCCATGCAGCAACCGGACTGCGAGGCCAGCGTCAGCGTCATGGCCCACTCGATGGGCGCGTTTGTGGTCCGCCAAGCCTTCTGCTGGGCCTACCAGGACACCAAGCTGAACAACAAGGCCTGGTCGATCTCGCAACTGATCCTGGTGGCCGGCGACGTCGCCACCGGCAGCCTCTCCGAAGACCAGGAGGGCGGCTATTGGCTCGACAAGTACGTCGGCCGCACCACCTGCTACTCCAACCGCTTCGACTCGGTCCTCAAGATCTCCGACATCAAGAACGGAGAGCCCACCCCGCGCGCCGGACGCGTGGGCCTGCCGGACGACGCGCCGGCCTCGTTCTGCAATGTCGACTGCAGCGACCTGTTCAAATCACTGCACTTTTCGTTGGGCGCCGGGCTCGACCCGGCGACACCCCACTGCTTCTACTTCGACCGGCCGGAATTCTGGCAGGACGCCGTGCTGACGCTGGGCGGCGGCATCGACCGCGAGGCGATCCCTAGCCGGACGTCTGACCTGACCGCCGCGACGGCAAGCCGGTTCCTGCTGCAACTGCAACCGATGGCCGCGACCGACTACGCAGCCGCGCTGAAGCTCGCGCAGCTCGGCAAATAGCCTACTCGGCTGCGATGCTCACGGCCTTTGCCGAGCGGTCCTTGAAGTTGATTTCCTGGAGGTACTTGATGCCCTCCTCGGCGATGTCGTCGCCGACCATCTTGTCGCCCTCGGCCTTCAGCTCATCCATATCGACGTAGGTGGCGTAGAAGGCGCGGGTCCGCTCGGTGATCAGGCCCGCGTTCAGCAGGGTCTTGATCAGCACACGGAAGATGTTGGTCTGGCTCTTCAGCCGCTCACGGCGCGCATCGTCGTTCTGGATGATCTCGCGGACACCCTCCAGCACCTTGTCCGGATCCAGCCCAAAGTCGCGGTAAACCTGAGACTGCTGGATCGGCGAGCCCAGGTTGAACAGCAGGCTCTGGAAGCAGTGCGCCGCCCAGTCCTCGACCGTCTCGCGCTCCTCCTGGCTCATCTTCGGGATCGTGCGGTCGGCCCAGATCTTCCCGAACTTGTGGTGGAACGCCTCGTCGGTCATCACCAGCTGGAACAGCTTCTTGGCCAGCGGGTCGCGATTGAACTGGAAGCCGGTGGCGAAAGCGCCCATGGCCAGGCCTTCGACCAGCATCTGCATGCCGATGATCTTCTTGTAGACCTCAGGCGCGGAGATGATGTCGACCAGGAGCTGCTGCAGCACCACGCCGCACGGCCGCGGCCGGCCCCAGCGGGCCTTGATGTAGCGGGCGAAGGCCGTGACGTGACGGGCTTCTTCGCGGGTTTGGTTGGCGGCGTATTCCTGCGCGCCCTGGTCCTTCAGCACGTGGCAGAGGCTCGCCGACAGGTTCAGCGCGCCCTGCTCGCCGTGCAGGATCGAGGAGAACTGCCACAGCGTCATCTCGTTGATGAACTTGGCCTTCTGGCCGGTCTTCTCGAGGTGTTCACGGACGTAGGGCACGCCAAGGCTCACGACCTGATCGTCAGGCAGCAGGGCCTCGTTCTCCATGTCCCAGGGCTCTGAGAAGTCGATGTATTTCGGGTCGAGCGGATCCCAGAAGTGGTCGTGCGTGGCCGAGATGATCTTGTCGAAGGCCGTCGAGCGGGCGTTGTAACGGTCGAGCTCCAGCATGGACTCGAAATCGTCGGGCGCGACGGCGTCGTACAGGATATCCTTGGTAATGTTGCCGTCGGCCATGTGCTGGTTCCTCCCTTGGGCGGCGGCAGGAGAGCATCAAAGCGCCAACTGAACAATGATCTCTTACATCACGATCCGTCACGAGCGGCGGGCGCGAGGTCGCGTCGCGCATGTCAGCATCGACAATCCTCGAAAGCTCAACAGCCTCTCTTCGCAGGTGATGGCCCAGCTCGTCGCCGCCTTTCGGGATCTTGCCGCTGACACCGATCTGCGCGCTGTCGTGCTCACCGGCGCGGGCGACAAGGCCTTCATCGGCGGGGCGAATATCGACGAGATGGCTGAGCTCTCCGGGCCCGCGGCTGCGCGGGCCTTCATCCTCAAAGTGCACGGCTGCTGCCAGGCAATCCGCGACCTGCCGGTCCCGGTGATCGCCGCCGTCAACGGCTGGTGCCTGGGCGCCGGACTGGAGGTCGCTGCAGCCTGCGACCTGCGGCTGGCCGCCGACACCGCCCAGTTTGGGATGCCTGAGGTGAAGCTGGGCCTGCCTTCCGTCGTCGAGGCGGCGCTGTTGCCGACGCTGATCGGTTGGGGTCGGACCCGGCGCATTCTGATGACCGGCGAGACCTTTGACGCCGCCGCGGCGTTGGCCTGGGGCCTGGTGGAGGAGGTTCATCCCGCTGCCCGGCTCTTCGCTGCCGTCGAGGACCTGCTGGACAAGCTCATCGAGGCCGAGCCCCGCGCCGTTCGGATCCAGAAGGCTCTGATGCAGCGATGGGAAGAGCTGCCGATGAGCGAGGCCGTCGACGCCGGCGTCGACGCTTTCGAAGACGCCTGGACCACCCGCGAGCCGGCCGAGGCCACGGCGCGGTTCCTCGCCGAACGTCGCGCGGCCAAGGCCGGCTAGATCAGGCGGCCGCGTGGGCCTGTCCCCAGCCCTGATGCCATTCCGGCTCACCTGAGTAGCGCTCCGCCAGGAAATCCACGAAGGCCCTCACCTTGGCCGCCAGGTGCCGCGCGTGCGGGTAAACGGCGTGCACATGGATCATCTGCGGCTCGTAGGCACAGAGCAGCGGGATGAGCCGCCCCGCCCGCAGGTCGTCGGCTGCGGCGAAGGCCGGCGTCCTCGTGATGCCCATGCCGCGGCGCGCGGCGGCCACGCAGGCGTCGGCGCCGCCGAATCTCAGGCGACCATGCACGCGCACGTCGTGACGGTCGTTGTGGCTCCCGTAGGCCCAGACCAGCGGGTCGCGCGCATTGGTGTCGATGATCGCCTCGTGCTGCGCCAGGGCGTGCGGGGTGGCGGGGGTTCCGGTGCGAGCCAGGTAGTCCGGTGCAGCGCAGGTCACCATGCGAACGGCGGCGAGCTTGCGCGCGATCACGGAGGAGTCCGCGAGCTGACCGATCCGCACGCCGACGTCAAAGCCCTCTTCCACAAGGTTGACCATCCGGTCCGTGGCGGAGACATCGAGCGAGACCTCAGGATAGGCGGCGGCAAAATCGAGAAGCGCGGGCGTCAGCTGGCTCGCGCCGAAGGAGACCGGCGCGGAGATCTTCAGGAGACCGCGCGGCCCGCTCTGGTCCCGCACCGAGCCCTCGAGCGCCTCGAAATCCTCGAGGAGCCCGCGGGCGCGCTCGAGGTAGGCGCTGCCGGTGTCGGTCAGCGAGACGTCGCGCGTCGTGCGGTTGAGCAGGCGGGCGCCCAGCCGGTTCTCCAAGCGCGCGACCAGCTTGGATATCTGGGCGCTGGAGACGCCCAGCCGCCGCGCACCCTGGGTGAAGCTGCGGGCGTCCGCGACGGCGGCGAAGGCGCTGATCTCGTCGAACCGATCCATCCGTGGATGCCTTGGGGCGATTGCTTCCTGATCGGAAATATATTTGTGCAAAAGAGCCGGATTATCAACCGAATGGAGTGGGTCCATTTCTGCACGACCGAATACCCAGGGAGTACCCAGAGATGTCACAACCCCGCACCGTCGCCGTGATCGTCGGCAGCCTTCGCAAGGACTCCGTGAGCCGCAAGGTCGCCCACGCTCTGGAGAAGCTCACCCCGAACTTGAAATTCACCGAGGTCGATATCGGCGGCCTGCAGCTCTTCAACCAGGACCTCGAAGCCACGCCGACCCCGGAGTGGGTCAAGTTCAAGAATGAGATCAAGGCCGCGGACGCAGTGCTGTTCGTGACGCCGGAGTACAATCGCGGCGTACCCGGGCCGCTGAAGAACGCCATCGACGTGGGCTCGCGTCCCTATGGCGCCAGCGCCTGGAATGGCAAGCCGGGGGCAGTCGTGTCCGTGTCCCCAGGCGGCATCGGCGGCTTCGGCGCCAATCACCACCTCCGCCAGTCGCTGGTCTTCCTGAACGTGCCGACGCTTTCCCAGGAAGCCTATGTCGGCAACGCCTTCTCGCTGTTCGACGCGAACGGCGAACTGATCAATGAGGCCACCGCCGAGTTCCTGCGCACCTATGGCAAGTCGTTCAGCGCCTGGATCGAGAAGGTCCTGGCCGAGGAACGGGTCGCGGCCTGAAGCCGCGGACCCGAGGAGTTTCCGATGACCCTTCCGACCCTCTTCATTCCGCATGGGGCGGGCCCCTGCTTCTTCATGGAGTGGACCCGCGGGCCGGCTGACACCTGGGACAAGACGGCGGCTTGGCTGAAGGGCCTGGTCGCCGGGCTTCCCGAGCGGCCGAAGGCGATCCTGGTGGTGTCTGGCCACTGGGAGGAGGCTCAGTTCACCGTCGGCTCGGCGGAAGCGCCGCCGATGCTCTTCGACTACTACGGCTTCCCGGAGAAGACCTATCGGCTCCGCTTCGACGCCGCCGGCTCGCCGGCGCTCGCTAAGCGAGTGCGGGCGTTGCTGGGCGCGGCGGGGTTCCCGACGGCGGAGGATAGTGAACGCGGTTACGACCACGGGGTTTTCGTGCCCCTGCTCCTGGCGACGCCCGACGCCGATATCCCCGTTGTCCAGTTGTCGCTCCGCGCCGATCTCGACCCCGAGGCGCACCTGGCCGCTGGTCGGGCGCTGGCGCCGCTACGCAACGAGGGCATTCTGATCGTCGGCTCGGGGATGAGCTGGCACAACATGCGCGGCTTCTCGCCGGCCTTCACCGGGAAGTCGGAGACCTTCGACGCTTGGCTGGCGGACGCACTGGCTGACCCCGCGCGGCGCGACGAGGCGATCCGCCACTGGGATCGGGCGCCCTACGCCCGCGAAGCCCACCCGCGGGAAGAACACCTCGCGCCACTGTTCGTCGCCGCTGGCGCTGCAGAAGGCGAACCGGGCCGACAGACCTTCCGCGACATTGCGATGGACGTGGCGATCAGCGGCTACGAGTTCGGCGCCACGACCTAGGGATCCGCTCCCTTGCGAGCGGGCGGACGTTCACCTGGCGGTGTTTCACACACCCGCCGTCGGGAGGGCGTTCGCGGGCCCTAGATCAGGCCGCGACGGTGGCTCTGCCGTCCTCGGCCGCTTCGAGCGCCGACTGGATCACCGCATAGAGCCGCCCGGCCTCGATAGGCTTGGCCACGAAGTCATCCATGCCTGCCTGAAGGTATTCTGCGACCTGGTGAGCCATGGCGTTGGCAGTGAGCGCGACGATCGGGGTGCGCGGCCGACCTTCGGCGCGTTCGCGGGCGCGGATCACCCCTGCGGCGGTCGGGCCGTCCATGTCCGGCATCTGCACGTCCATCAGGATCAGGTCCCAAGGCTCCCGCGCCCAGGCTGCGACGGCCTCGCGGCCGTTGCTGACCATCACCGGCTCGACGCCGACCTGCTCGAGCAAGGTCCGCAGCACGAGCTGGTTCATGCCGTTGTCCTCGGCGGCCAGAACGCGCAGTGCGACCCCTGCAATCGGCGCGGTCGGCTCGGCCTTGCGCTTTGCCGGCTTGGCCGGCGCAGCCGCAACCCTCGGCAACGGCAACTCCACCGTGAAGGTCGCGCCGGCCCCCGGCGTGCTTTCGGCCCGGATCACGCCATCCATCAATTCGGCGAGGTCACGGCAGATGGCGAGCCCAAGGCCCGTGCCGCCGTAGCGGCGCGTCGTCGAGGCGTCGGCCTGTTCGAACTTCTGGAACAGCCCATCCAGCTTCTCGGCGGCGACGCCGATGCCGGTGTCGGCGACACTGAGCACCAGGCGCTTGTTCCGCCGGCCGACCGCCACCTTCACCCCGCCCTTTTCGGTGAACTTCAGGGCGTTGGAGACAAGGTTGTAGAGGATCTGCCGGACGCGCACGCTATCGCCCCGATAGACGCCGCGGGCGCCGCGATCGACCTTCAGCTCGAAGGATAGCCCTTTGGCCTGGGCGGTCGCCGAAAACGCGCCCAGCGCGCCGCGCGACAGCTCGGCGATATCGAACTCTGCCTGCTCCAACTCCAGCTTGCCGGCCTCGATCTTCGAGAGGTCGAGCACGTCGTTGAGAATGGCCAGGAGGCTCTCGCCGGACTGGCGGATCACATCCAGCCGCTCACGCTGTTGTTTGGCCAGATCGCCCATGGCCATGGCCTGCGCCATGCCCAACACGCCGTTCAGGGGCGTGCGGATCTCGTGGCTCATGGTGGCCAGGAAGGCGCTCTTGGCGCGCGTCGCGGATTCCGCCTCGTCCTTGGCTTGCACGAGCGCCCGTTCGGAAGCCTTGCGCTCGGTGATGTTCTGCAGGGCGCCGATCATGCGCACCGGCCTGCCGTCGCCGTCCTCCTGGTAGCGCACCGCCCCCTGCACCCAGACTTCCTTGCCGTCAGTGCGGTTGACCCGGTACTCCGGCCGATAGGGAATGCCCTCTTCCACGTGGCGCTGCCATTCCGCCATCGACCGATCGAGGTCGCGCGGGTCGAAAGTGCACCAGATGTTCCGGACCAGCTGCTCGTAGGTCATCGGCTCGTTGAAGAACGTATCCTCGGCGCCGACCTTGATCAGTTCGCGGCGGCGGTAGTCGAGCTCCCAGACGTGGATGTCGGCGATCTCCATCGCCAACCGCAGGCGCTCCTCAGAGCGCTCCGTGCGCTCCAGGGCCTCGACCATGTCGGTGACGTCGTGGGAGGTGATGATCAGGCCGCCGATTTCGCCGGCGGCGTCGCGCCAAGGCGTCAGTTCGACCTGCAGCCAGACGACGGAGCCATCCTTGCGGGCCAGCTCCACCCGATCTGCCCGGACGGACTCGCCCGCCAGACACTGTTCGTAGACCTGCCGCCACTTCCCGTGGGTGTTGGGGAACAGATCGTAGAGCGAGCGGCCAATGACCTCTTGGCCGACCAGCTGGCGGCTCTCGACCCAGCGTGGGCTGGCGGACAGCACCCGCATCTTCCGGTCGGTCATCAGCAGCGAGATCGGCGCGGTCTGGATGATCTGGGCGACGATCTTCTGGGCGACATCACTCTCACGGCGGGCCGCTTCGCGGGCCAGCTTTGCCTGGACGCGGCTCCACTCATCGGCGACGAAATCGGCGAGATCCTGCAGACGCGCGGCAAGCTCTTCGTCGAACGGCCGGGGCGTACAGCCGGCCACCGCCAGCACGCCCGGGATCGAGCCATCCTCCAGGCGGATCGGGGCGGCGACATAGAGGCGTACATGGGGCGCGGCCTTGACCCGAGGCCGGTCGCGGAAGCGCGGATCCTGGGTCGCGTCGCCAAGCCAGAAAAGGCGACCTTCTTCGATGGCGATCTCAGCGACCGGCGCATCCTTCGGCAGGTCGCGTTCCTGGCCGTGGCTGCGCCACGCAGCGCCGCGATCAACCAGCACCACGCCGGCTTCGACATCGCCGAACAGCGTCCTTGCCAGGCGTCGCGCCCGGTCGAACACAGGCCCGGACTGCTCCAAGCCGCTAGGTGTCTTCAGGCGACCTGCGCCAGCCATTCATCCCCCCGGGGATGGGTTTCCATATTCTTGGATGGAGTGTCGCCCGCGCGGGTTAAGAAAGGCCTCTAGGAACCGTCACCGTGGGCGCGCCAGGCCGCCAGCCTGTGCAGCACGATCCCGCTGGCGGTCGCCACATTCAGGGAATCGAAGCCACCCGCCATTTCGATCCGCACGGTGCGGGCTCGCGCCATCACTGAGGCTGGCAGGCCCGGGCCTTCGGCGCCGAACAGCACCGCGATGCGGCGGGCCGGCTCGAACTCGGAAAGCAGGATGGCTCCGTTCGGGGAAAGGGCGACCACCGAGAAGTCGGCCGTCTCAAGCGCGGCGACGAGGTCGGCCGCCTCGCCGCCCCTGGCGAACGGCGTCGTCAGCGCGGCCCCCACCGAGACGCGTATCGCCTTGCGGTAGAGCGGGTCGCAGCAGCCGGCGTCCAGCACCACCGCGTCGGCGCCGAACGCGGCGGCGTTGCGGAACAGCCCGCCCATATTGTCGTGGTTGGCGATGCCTACCAGGCCGACAACCAGGGCCTCGTCGGGCAGGCTCGACAGCAAGCTGGCCAAATCCGGCTCCGCCCGCGCCCCCGCCGCTAGCACGCCACGGTGGATCGGAAACCCGACGACCGCGTCCATCACCGCCTGCCCGGCGACGTAGACGCAGGTTTCCTCGCCCAGCTGGGCGAACAGCGCCGCCAACCCCGGGACGCGCTTTTCGGCGACGAGGACCGAGCTGATCGGGTGGCGTCCGGCGGCCACCAGCTTCTCGAGTACGACGACGCCCTCGGCGATGTACGCACGCTTGCGGCCGATCAGGTCGCGCTCGCGCACCTCCCGATAGTCGGTGAGCCGAGGGTCGTCAGGATCATCGATAGGGATCAGGATAGGCACCGGCGGCTTGTGTCACGGCGCTGTGTTCGCCTCCAGCCGGAACAAAGTTGACGCTCCCGTCATCTTGCGATCTATACAATGCTAAAATCCAGGAGGACGCACCATGGCGGACGGCAATCTGGCGAACCTCGCCCAGGCGCGGGAGGCGGCCTACGCAACCCCCCTGGAGCATTTGAACCCGGCACAGCCGGGACTCTTCCAGGCCGACGCCATGTGGCCGATCTTCGAGCGACTCCGCGCCGAGGACCCGGTTCACTACACCGCCGAGCACGAGTTCGGCCCCTATTGGTCGATCACCAAGTACAACGACATCATGGCGGTGGACACCAACCACCAGCAGTTCTCGTCCGACTTCATGAAGGGCGGGATCACTATCGCCGGCGGCCAGGCGGACATGGATCCGCTGCCGATGTTCATCGCCATGGACCCGCCGAAGCACGACGTGCAGCGCAAAACGGTGAGCCCGGCGGTTTCGCCGATGAACCTGCAGACCATGGAGCCGCTGATCCGCGAACGGGCGGCCAAGATCCTCGACAACCTGCCGATCGGCGAAGAGTTCGACTGGGTCGACCTGGTCTCCAAGGAGCTGACCGGCATGACGCTGGCGACGCTCTTCGACATGCCCCAGGAGGACCGCCGCCAGCTGGTTTACTGGTCAGACGTGGTCACCGCCGCACCCGGCCAGGGGCTGATCGACACGATCGAGCAGAAGATGCAGATCTTCGTCGAGTACCACGCCTACTTCACCAACCTGTGGAACCAGCGGGTCAACGCCCCGCCGGCCGGCGACCTCATCTCCATGCTGGCGCACGGCGAAGCGACCCGGAACATGGCGCCGCGCGAGTTCTTCGGGAACATCGTGCTGCTGACCGTCGGCGGCAACGACACCACCCGCAACACCATCTCGGGATCGGTCCTGGCGCTGAACCAGAACCAGGATCAGTACAAGAAGCTGCGTGAGAACCCCGGCCTGATCCCGTCCATGGTCTCCGAGACCATCCGCTGGCAGACACCGCTGGCCCACATGCGCCGCACGGCGATCGAGGACGTCGAGTTCCAGGGCAAGAGCATCAAGGCCGGCGACAAGGTGGTCATGTGGTACGTCTCGGGGAACCGCGACGAAGACGTCATCGACCGGCCCAACGAATACATCATCGACCGCGAGCGGCCTCGCACCCACATCTCCTTCGGCTTCGGCATCCACCGCTGCGTCGGCAACCGGCTGGCCGAGCTGCAGCTGAAGGTGATCTGGGAAGAGATCCTCAAGCGCTTCCCGGTGATCGAGGTGACCGGTGAGCCCAAGCGCGTCTACTCAACCTTCGTGAAGGGCTACGAGCGGCTGCCGGTAATCATCCCGACGCGGAACTAAGCGATGGATGACCGGGCCGCCATCGGCGCGGTGGTCGATGCGATGTACGCCATGGTTTCGGGTCCCGCGGGGCCGCGGGACTGGTCGCGCCAGCCCGACGTATTCCATCCCGACGCCCGCCAGATGCGCACCGGCGTCGATGGCCAGGGCGCGCCTTGGATCAAGATCATGGACCCGGCGTCCTATGCCGCGGACACCGCGCCATTCTTCGCCGTGACCCCGTTCTTCGAGGTGGAGGTCGCGCGCCGGATCGACGTGCTGGGCGCCATGGCCCACGTGTGG
>DASXKT010000126.1:0-15149 GCA_036496685.1 Phenylobacterium sp. | reverse complement strand
GCCCGCCTCCGCCGCGCCCAGCAGGAAGCGCATAACGTAGAATTGCCAGGGCGTGCGGACGAACATCATGCCCACGGCGATGACGCCCCACGTGACCATGATCCGCGCGATCCAGCGCCGGGCCCCGACCCGAACCAGTATGAGGTTGGAGGGAATCTCGAGGAGAGCGTAGCTGATGAAGAACAGCCCAGCGCCCAGGCCGTAGACGCTGGCGCTGAAGTGCAGGTCGCGGTTCATCTGCAGGGCCGCGAAGCTGATGTTCACGCGGTCCATGAAGGCGATGCCGTAGCCGATGCCGATCAGCGGCAGGAGCCGCCAGGCGGCCTTGCGCATGGTGGATTGTTCTAGGTCGGCGTCTGAAGCCGCCAAGGCAGAAGCCCTCCCGCGTCCGACGGGAGGAGGCCACAGCATCCGGTGGCGGTCGAGTCCCGCGGCCCCGTTCGGCGTGCCCGATCAAAAATGTCCCGACCGGAGTAGGGCACAGGCTATTCGGCGGCCTGCTCCTGGGCGTAGCCGAGCAGTTTGTTCAGCCGTTCGATCACCGCGATGGCGGCGTCCGGCACGGTGGTTCCAGGCGTGAACACGGCGGCGACGCCCATGTCCTTGAGCGCCGCGAAGTCCTCCGGCGGAATGACGCCGCCCACGACCACCATGATATCGGCGCGACCGAGTTTCTTGAGCTCGGCCTTCAGCTCAGGGACGAGGGTCAGGTGCCCGGCTGCGAGTGAGCTCGCGCCGACCGCATGGACGCCATCGGCCACCGCCTGGGCGGCGGTCTCGGCGGGCGTCTGGAAGAGGTCGCCGATCTCCACGTCGAAGCCGAGGTCGGCGAAGCCCGAGGCGATCACCTTCTGGCCGCGGTCGTGACCGTCCTGGCCCATCTTGGCCACCAGGATGCGGGGCTTCCTTCCGTCGGCCTGGGCGAAGGCCTTGGCCATCTCCTGGGCCCGCCGCGCGGTCGTGGTGACGCCGCTCTCGCGCAGGTAGACGTCCTTTACCGCGTCGGCATGCGCCTTGTGGCGGTTGAAGACCTTTTCCAAGGCGTCGGAGATCTCGCCGAGGGTCGCGCGCGCCCGGGCGGCGTTCACGGAAAGCTCCAGCAGGTTGCCGTTGCCCGCCGCGCCGTTGGTCAGCGCCTCCAGCGCGGCGGCGACGGCCGCCGGGTCGCGCTCGGCTTTGAGGCGCTTCAGCTTGGCGAGCTGCTGTTCACGCACCGCGGTGTTGTCGACCTTCAGGACCGGGATCTCGTCTGCCACGTCGGGGCGGTAGCGGTTGACCCCCACGACGCTCTGGATGCCGGCGTCGATGCGCGCCTGGGTGCGGGCGGAAGCCTCTTCGATACGGCGCTTGGGCAGGCCGTTCTCGATGGCCTTGGCCATGCCGCCCAGCGCCTCGACCTCGGCGATATGGATCAGCGCGCGGGCGGCGAGGTCGGCGGTCAGGCGCTCGATGTAGTAACTGCCGCCCCAGGGGTCGATCACCCGGGTCTGGCCGCTCTCGGCCTGCAGGAAGAGCTGGGTGTTACGGCTGATGCGGGCGGAGAAATCCGTCGGCAAGGCAAGGGCTTCGTCCAGCGAGTTTGTGTGCAGGCTCTGGGTCTGGCCGCCGACCGCGGCCATGGCCTCGACGGCGGTGCGGGCGACGTTGTTGTAGACGTCGTGGGCCGCGAGGCTCCAGCCGGAGGTCTGGGTGTGGGCGCGCAGCGAGAGCGAACGAGCGTCCTTAGGGTCGAACTCGGCCTTCATGAGCTGGGCCCAGAGCAGGCGCGCCGCCCGCTGCTTGGCAATCTCCATGAAGGTGTTCATGCCGGCGTTCCAGAAGAACGACAGGCGAGGCGCGAAGCTGTCCACCGGCAGGCCCGCGGCGACCCCGGCTCGGACGTATTCGATTCCATCGGCGAGGGTGTAGGCGAGCTCCAGGTCGAGCGTCGCACCGGCTTCCTGCATGTGGTAGCCGCTGATCGAGATCGAGTTGAATCGCGGCATCTCGCGGCTCGTGTAGCCGAAGATGTCCGAGACGATCCGCATCGAGGGGCCAGGCGGATAGATGTAGGTGTTCCGGGTCAGGAACTCCTTGAGGATATCGTTCTGGATGGTGCCGGACAACGCCTTGTGCGGCACGCCCTGTTCCTCCCCGGCGACGATATATAGCGCCAGGATCGGCAGCACCGCTCCGTTCATGGTCATCGAGACGCTCATTTTGTCGAGCGGGATGCCGTCAAAGAGCGTGCGCATGTCGAGGATCGAATCGATGGCGACGCCTGCCATGCCGACATCGCCTTTCACCCGCGGGTGATCGGAATCGTAGCCCCGGTGGGTGGCGAGGTCGAAGGCGATGGAGAGTCCCATCTGCCCGGCCGCCAGGTTGCGGCGATAGAAGGCGTTGGAATCCTCGGCCGTGGAGAAGCCGGCGTACTGGCGGATGGTCCACGGGTTGGTCAGGTACATCGTCGGGTAGGGGCCGCGCAGGAACGGTGCGAGGCCGGGGTAGCCTGCCAGGGTGTCGAGGCCCGCGGTGTCGGCGGGGACATAGGCGGAGCGAACTGCGATGCCTTCCGGTGTCTCCCAGGGATCGCCGCCCGGCGGCGGGGTTGTCGGCAGGTCTGCATCGAAGGGCAGGCTGGCGAAATCGGGGAACTGGCTCATTCGAAGGACTCGGCAATCCGCATGGGGGTCAGCGGTGGGCAGGCGCTGTCGGGGCCGGGGAGGCGAGCCGAGGGCGCATCGACGGCGCGGGCGGCGGCGATCTCGACTTCGACGGGGGTGTCCTCGGCCGGCGGGAAGGCGGTGACGCCGATGATCTTCGGCTCCGGACGAGCGGCCTTGGCGGCCTCCACGGCCCGGGCGACGCCACCGGCTGCAAGGGCCGCCGCGAGGCCGCCAGCGGCCTCCATCGCCTGGAACTCGGCCCAGGCTCTGCGAGCGATCTGGTCCGTGAGGGCTTCGACGTAGCCTGAGCCTGCGGCGGGGTCTGCGACGCGGCCGACGTGGGCTTCTTCCATCAGGACCAACTGGGTGTTGCGGCTTTGACGCCGGGCGAACTCGGTCGGCAGGCCGAGCGCGTCGGTGAAGGCGCCCAGGAGCACGGTGTCGGCGCCTCCGACCGCGGCGCCGAAGCCGGCGGCGGTGAGACGGATCATGTTGGTCCAGGCGTCCTTGGCGGTCAGCATCCGGCGCGAGGATCGGGCCTCGATGCGCGCCATGGGATCCGCGCCGCAGGCTGCTGCGATCCGCGCCCAGACGGCGCGGGCGGCGCGCAGCTTGGCGATAGTCGCGAAGTAGTCGGCATCGGCGGAAAGGCCGAGCGTAATGCGCGAGAAGGCCTGCGCCATCGGCATCCCGGCGCGGACCAGCCCTCGTGCATAGGCGACGGCGGCGCCGGCGGCGAAGGCGACCTCGACCGCTTCCCCGCCGCCGGCTTCATGCACAACGCGGCCCGAGGCCAGGAAAAGCTGCGCCTGCGGATAGGTGTCGGCCAGCCTGGCCGCGACATTGGCCGCGGAGATCAGATGCGCCTCGATCGGGCCCGGGCTCGATCCCGCCTCAGCGAAGGCGCTCAAGGGGTCGAGATGGAAACGTAGCCGGGCGCTGGGCGAGGCCTTGGCGACGGCGCCGAACCAGTCGGCGGCCTGCGGGCCCAGGAAGCCCGCGTCGAGCGCGACGGGCGCCAGTTCCAGGATCACCTGATCGAGGGCCCGGCCAAGACCGTCGGCGGAGCCCACGGCAACACCGGTCTTGCCGCTGGGATCGAGGCGCAAGGTCGCCGCGGCGGCCCCGCCTCGCAGATCGGCCAGCATCTCGGCATTGGCCCGCGACGCGTCGGGATGAGCAGTGAAGGTGGCGACCTCCCAGGCCCGGTCGGCAGGGACCGCCCGGGCGGGAGCCACAGGTTGGTGGGCCGGCGCGTAGAGCGGGGCGATGCTGATCCCCTCGGCTGTCGACTTTTCGAGGGTGGCGAATGGCGTCTCGCCCAGCGTCTTGTCGACCAGGGCTCGCCAGTCGGCCTCGGACGCAGCGACGAATTCGGCGGTGAGGGCAGGGGTGTCGGCCATGGCCGCGTGATGGTCCCGCAAGGGCCTTGGCGTCAAGTTCCCGCAGGGTCAGGTCACTGCGCCGCCGCGTTGACGACTCATACGCTCTGCAAGAGTCTCGGCCGGGCGTCGAGGCGCCGGGTTGCCCGGTCGGGAAGCGCCCGCCACGGCGATGCGCCCGCAGGATTTCAGTTGCGATGTGGTCGTGATCATGGACCGTTTCCCGGTCTTCCCCGCGGCGAGGGCCTGATGCGCTCCTGCCTTGCGGCGGGATGAGTTTGTCCGTACGTCGTAAATTGTAACTCCCGAGGATTTCTATGGCCCTGCCTCCCGTCCTGCGCGACCGCCTCCGCCTGCCGGTAATCGGCAGCCCGCTGTTCATCATCTCGAACCCCGACCTGGTCATCGCCCAGTGCAAGGCGGGGATCGTCGGCTCCTTCCCGGCGCTGAATGCGCGGCCAGTGTCGCTGCTGGATGAATGGCTGCACCGGATCACCGAAGAGCTGGCCGCCTGGGACCGCGACCATCCGGAGGCGCCGTCCGCGCCCTTCGCGGTGAACCACATCGTGCACAAGTCCAACGACCGGCTGGAGCAGGATGTCGAGCTGACCACCAAGTGGAAGGCGCCGATCATCATCACCTCGCTGGGGGCGCAGACGCCGGTCAACGACGCCGTCCATTCCTATGGCGGCACTGTGCTGCACGACGTGATCAATGACCGCTTCGCGCGGAAGGCCATCGAGAAGGGCGCCGACGGCCTCATTCCCGTGGCCGCCGGCGCTGGGGGCCATGCGGGCCACCTGTCGCCGTTCGCCCTGATCCACGGCCTGCGCGAGTGGTTCGACGGGCCGATCGCGCTCTCCGGGGCGATCGCGCACGGGCGCGCGGTGCTGGGCGCGCAGGCGATGGGCGCCGACCTGGCCTACGTGGGCTCAGCCTTTATCGCCACGAAGGAGGCGAACGCCGACCCGGCCTACCAGGCGATGATCGTCGCCTCGACCGGCGAGGACATCACCTACACGACCCTGTTCACCGGCGTGCACGGCAACTACCTGACCCCGTCAATCGTCGCCGCGGGCTTGGATCCGGCGAACCTGCCGGTCTCGGACGCCTCGGCGATGAACTTCGGCTCCGGCGGCAACCAAAAGGCCAAGGCCTGGCGCGATATCTGGGGTTGCGGCCAGGGCATTGGGGCGGTGAAGGACGTGCCGAGCGCCGCCGACCTAGTGGCCCGGCTTTCGGCTGAGTACGAAGAGGCCAAGGCCGAACTCGCAGCCAAGACAGCCTTTACCGGCGGCCGGGTTCTGCTGGCCGCCGAGTAGGGCGATCTCAGCTTTGTGACTTTCAGATTTTCTACGGACTGCCGTAGCTTAATCCCACTCGTTAAGTAGGAATAACGAGCCTAGCTTTCCCTCGCGCAGGCGAGGGACTGAAGCTGTGTGCGCGCTTGTTTGCACCATCGGTCTGGACGCTTCGGCGTGCAGGAAGCGTGGCGCCGCCGTTGAACCGGTCTCGCCTTGGCGGGTTGGTCTGCAAGCGCCACCCGGTCGCCGGTCTCAAAGTAAGCGTTCTGAGCCCCCATCGTCCTGAGGACTTATGACCATGACGAGCCCCGACCTTAGCCGCAGAGGGCTGATCGCCATGGGTGGGGGACTGGCGACGAGCGCGCTGGCTGCGCCGCTGATCCTGAGCGGGCGGGCCGAGGCGCAGGCCAAGACCATCACCCTGCTCAACGTCAGCTACGACCCTACGCGCGAGCTCTACAAGGACATCAACACCGCCTTCACAGCCTTCTGGAAGGGCAAGACGGGCGAGGTGCTTGACATCAAGCAAAGCCACGGTGGATCGGGCAAGCAAGCCCGCGCGGTCATCGACGGTCTGCAGGCCGATGTGGTGACCTTGGCGCTCGCAGGTGACATCGACGAGATCGCGGCGCGCGCCAAGCTGCTGCCGGCCAACTGGCAGTCGCGCCTGCCTTACAACTCGACGCCCTATACCTCGACGATCGTGTTCCTGGTCCGCAAGGGCAACCCGAAGGGCGTCCACGACTGGGCGGATCTGGTGAAACCGGGTGTGGGAGTGATCACCCCGAATCCCAAGACCTCCGGTGGCGCCCGGTGGGCCTACCTGGCCGCCTTCGCCTATGGCCGCAAGCAAGGCGGCGATGCAGGCGGCAAGGACTTCATCACCAGGCTGTTCAAAAATGTCCCCGTGCTCGGGGCCGGCGCCCGTGACGCCACGACGACCTTCGCCCAGCGCAACATCGGCGACGTCCTGCTGTCATGGGAAAACGAGGCCTTCCTGACCATCGACGAGTTCGGGCCGAACTTCGACATCGTCTATCCGTCGAGCTCGATCCTGGCGGAGCCGCCGGTGGCCCTGCTGGATAAGAACGTCGACCGGCACAAGACCCGCGTCCAAGCGACCGGCTATCTGAATTTTCTCTACAGCCCGCTCGCCCAGGACCTCATCGGCAAGCACCACTATCGGCCGAGGAACCCGCAAGCCGCGGCGAAGTACGCGGCCAATCTCAAACAGATTCCGATGGTCACGATCGACCAGGCGTTCGGCGGCTGGAAGAAGGCCAGCGCTATCCACTTCGCCGACGGCGGTCTGTTTGATCAGATCTACAAGCCCGCATGACCGATCAGGCGATCCTTCCCCTCAGCGGCGGCCTGGGCGGTTCGCGACGACCGCGCCGGCCATGGGTCGAGCACTCGATCCTGCCTGGCTTCCGGGTCTCGCTGGGCATTACGCTGACCTACCTGGGTGCGATCGTGGTGCTGCCGCTGATCGCGCTGGCGATCCGGCCGTGGGAGTTGGGGCCGCTCGGTGTCTGGCACGCGTTGACGGCGCCGCGGGTCGCTGCGGCGCTCAGGCTCTCCTTCGGGCTCTCGGCGCTCGCCGCTCTAGTGAACGCGCCGCTCGGTATGCTGCTCGCCTGGACGCTGACCCGATACGAATTCCCCGGCCGGCGGATCCTCGACGCCCTGGTTGACCTGCCGTTCGCCCTGCCGACCGCGGTGGCCGGCATTGCGCTGACCGCCCTCTATGCGCCGACCGGCCCGCTGGGGGCGATCGCGGCCAAGCTCGGGTTCAAGACGGCCTATTCGCCGCTCGGCATCTTCATCGCCCTGGTTTTCATCGGCCTGCCGTTCGTCGTGCGCGCGCTGCAGCCGGTGCTGCAGGAACTCGACAAGGAGGTTGAGGAGGCCGCCACGACGCTTGGCGCCAGCAGCCTGCAGCGGGCGGCCCTGGTGATCCTGCCGACGCTCGCGCCGTCGCTGATCTCGGGCGTCAGCCTGGCCTTCGCCCGCGCGGTCGGCGAGTACGGCTCAGTGGTGTTCATCGCTGGCAACCTGCCTGGCAAAACTGAGATCGCGCCCCTGCTGATCGTCATCAAGCTCGAGCAGTACGACTACGCCGGCGCCGCGGCCATCGGCCTGGCCATGGTGGCGATATCGTTCGGAAGCCTGATCCTGATCAATCTGCTCCAGCTGTTCCTGGCCGGACGGGGGCGGGCATGACCGTGACCCCCGCCGTCGGCGCGCGGCCGATCTCCAGCGTGAGGCTGCCGGGATTGGCTTTCCTGCTGGTGCTCGCCTCGGCTGCTGTGATGGCGGTGCTGGTGGTGATGCCGCTGCTGGTCGTCTTCCACGACGCCTTCGCCAAGGGCTTCGGCAAGTACCTGGCCTCGATCCGAGACCCGGACGCGCTGTCGGCCATGCGGCTGACCTTGCTGGTGGCGGCCATAGCAGTGCCGCTCAACGCATTGTTCGGGATCGCGGCGGCCTGGTGCATCGCCAAGTTCGAGTTTCGCGGGAAGAGCGCCCTCCTGACGCTCATCGACCTGCCGTTCTCCATGTCGCCGGTGGTCTCGGGCCTCGTCTGGGTGCTGCTGTTCGGTGCGCAGGGCTGGTTCGGGACCTGGCTGATCGACCATGACATCAAGATCATCTTCGCCACCACCGGCCTGGTGCTGGCGACAATCCTGGTCACCTTCCCGTTCGTGGCCCGCGAGCTCATCCCGCTGATGCAGGACCAGGGGGCGGACGAGGAAGCCGCGGCCCTGACCCTGGGCGCGGGCGGCTTTACGACCTTCTGGAAGATCACGCTTCCGAATATCCGCTGGGCTCTGCTCTACGGCGTTCTGCTGTGCAACGCGCGGGCGATGGGTGAATTCGGCGCCGTCTCTGTCGTCTCCGGCCATATCCGCGGCCTAACCACCACGCTCCCGCTTCACGTCGAGGTGCTCTACAATGACTATGACTTCGTCGGCGCCTTTGCGGCGGCCAGCCTCCTGGCCTCCCTCGGGCTCGTCACCCTGGTCCTCAAGACCGCCCTCGAATGGCGTCACGCCGGTGAACTTTCAGCCAACCGCCGACACTAACGCCAAGTCCCCGCTGTCGCTGGAGATCAGCGGCATTTCGAAGTCCTTCGGCCGTTTTCCGGCCCTGAACAACGTGTCGCTGCAGGCGAGGGACAAGGAGTTCCTGGCGCTTCTGGGTCCGTCAGGTTCGGGAAAGACGACGCTGCTACGCGTGCTGGCGGGGCTCGAGCAGCCCGACGCCGGCGAGGTGCGCTTCGACGGCGAGGACTTCCTGGCGCTGCCGGTGCGCCGCCGCCGCGTCGGCATGGTCTTCCAGCACTACGCGCTCTTCCGCCATATGACCGTGGCCCAGAACATCGCGTTCGGACTAAAGGTGCGGCCGCGTTCGGAGCGCCCTTCGAAGTCTGAGATTGACGACCGGGTCGCGGACCTCCTGTCGCTGGTCCAGCTTGAGGACCTCGGCAAGCGCTTTCCCGCGCAGCTCTCCGGCGGGCAGCGCCAGCGGGTGGCGCTGGCGCGCGCCCTGGCCATCGAACCTCGGATGCTGCTGCTCGACGAGCCGTTCGGCGCCCTCGACGCCCAGGTGCGCCGCGACCTTCGCCGCTGGCTGCGCGATCTGCACGACCGCGCGGGCGTCACGACCGTCTTCGTCACCCACGACCAGGAAGAGGCCCTGGATCTGGCCGACCGCGTAGCGATCCTGAAGGGCGGCGAACTTAAGCAGCTCGGCGCGCCCAACGAGGTCTATGAGAACCCCGCCGATCCCTTCATCTACGACTTCCTGGGCGCGGCGTGCCGGTTGCCCGGTGTCGTCGCGGGCGGGCGGCTAACGGTCGCCGACTGGGAAACCAAGGCGCCCAAGGACGCGCCGCAAGGGCCCGTCGAAGTGTTCTTCCGTCCCGATGAGGTCAGCTTTGCGCCGGCCGATGGCGCGGGCCTGGCGGGCGAGGTCAAGGCGGTGGCGGCGCGCGGGCCGGACGTGCGGATCGAGTGCCTGATCGAGGGGCGGCTGTTCGAACTTGAGACCCACGGCCCCAACGCACCGGCGGGCGTCGCACCCGGCCTGGCGCTACGGATCAAGCCGCTGCGACCGAAGGTCTACGCCGCGCAGCCAATCGCCTAGGGGCCGTCGCGGCGGGCGGCCTCGATATCGAAGCGTCGAATCGGCCGGTCGCGGTTCCAGAGTTCCATAGGGCGGCCGTCGTTGTGCGACCTCGCATAGGCGGCCGCTTCCTCGTCGTTTTCACAGTTCAGGACGGTCACGCCGCGAATGTGTCCGGTCTGGTCGAACACATAGAGCCTATAGTCAGCCATACTGCTGTTCCCAGCGTCAGGCGCCTCCCGCCGAAGAACCTGGGGACTGTGAGCGCGATCGCAAGGGCCTCGCCGAATCCTTTCCCGCGACCGGGCGTTTGAAGAGTGAACGAAGCGATTGAGCGAGGAGACCCGCGGCATG
The DNA here is from genome assembly GCA_036496685.1 of Phenylobacterium sp. Lineage (GTDB taxonomy): Bacteria > Pseudomonadota > Alphaproteobacteria > Caulobacterales > Caulobacteraceae > Phenylobacterium. The sequence continues at coordinate 5,333 of DASXKT010000126.1, read as the reverse complement.
TCAGCAACCCCGGAGGCCGGCTTGCAGCGCCGCTTTTCGGTGCATGGCTTAGAGGAGGGGCCGGCCCGCACTCATCTGGTTGACGGCGTGAGTTTCGAAGACGCCGCGCTGGCTTACCTGGAGGACCGCCACCTTGAGGAGACGCACGAGGTCGCCCTGCTGGTCGAGGATTGCGCCACTGGCGAACGCCAGTGCTTCAGCGTCGACCTAACGACCGGCGCGACCACTCCTTGCGACTAGGTCCTGCTCAGCCCGTGTGCGTCGCGAGCCAGCGGTCGACATCGGACAGCCGCTTGGTGACCACGTCGAGACGATAGCCGATCGAAGCCAGAGCCTTGACCACTTCGCCGCGCGCCGAGGGCGGTACGGTCGAACCGAAGGTCGCGAGCTTGGCCGCCATCGCCGGGTCGCGCGAGCCACTGGCGACGTCGGAGAAGAACCGTGTGCGGCTGGTGGGCTCGAGCATGGCTTCCACCTGATCACGATGGGCGACGGCGAAATCGAAGGCCTTGTCGGGAAAATTCCCGGCGACACCTGCGATGATTTCCGGCGCGTCAGTGGCGGGGGGTTCGCTGGTGAGCGCCAGCGCCAGGGCTCGGTCGGCGAGCGCCGGATCGCGGCTCGCACCGAGATAGCGATAGAGCCGGGTCTTGTCCGTGGGATCGGTGGCCTTCTGGGCCAGGGCATGGAGCTGCTCCCAGGTCGTCGCGTCCGCGTGGTCCGCCACGATGCGCAGCACCGTCTGCCGAGACGTGCCCCTTAGGCTGCTGGGGTCTGCAAGCCAGGCGGTGAACCGGCGTTTCGCCTCGGCGACCACCGCCGGGTCGTCAAGCTGGCCGAGCGTGCCGAGCACGCTCGTACGCAGAAGCGCATTGTTGTCGGGCTCGCCGGGCTTCGGATCCCAGCCCAGCCGGGCGAACGTCGGCGCCAGCCTGGCGCGAGCAAAGGCGCGGAACGCCGGCTGTCCGGGCTGATTGCGGTAGAGGTCGTCGAGGCCGGCCAGTTGCTGGGCCAGCGCCTTCAGGACGACGGCGTCCTCGGCGGTCTCGGCGCTCCTGGCGATGGCCATGAAGTCACTCATCGGCGCGTAGCCGGCCTGGCCCAACGCCAGGCTGTCATAGATCAGGCCGAGTTGGTCTTCGGGCTGCAACTTCGGGAAGGTCGCGGGGATGCGGGCCGCCAGTTCAGGTGAATAGCGGCTGCGGAAGTATCCGGCCTGGCCGGCGTTCAGCAGCGGCGTCGACCCTGCCGGCGCGACCCGCGAGATGGGAGCCTTGTCGCTGACGACGGTGCGCCAGGGTTCGCCGAGGCCGGTCACGGTCACCGGCGTTCTCCAGGCGCGCGCGGCCTTAGACGGCTCGTCGACACCATAGCGGCCCTGGGTGAGTTCCAATCCTGCGGGCGTCGCAGCGACGGAGATCAGCGGCACCCCGGCCTGCAAGGTGAAGTCGTGCGCGATGCCCGTGATCTTGCGAGGCGAGACCTTGTCGATCTCCATCCAAAGGTCGTCGGTGACCGTGTTCCCATAGGCATGATGGGCGATGTAGTTGCGCACGCCCGCTCGGAAGACGTCGTCGCCGACGTAGTTCTCCAGCATGTGAATGACAGCGTGGCCCTTCTGATAGGTGATGCCGTCGAAGGCGTTGGCGGCGGCGAAGACGTCGTGGATCGGCGTGATCACCGGGTGCGTGCCGGCGCGGGCGTCGGTGCGCATGGCGGCCTGCTCGCCGGCCTTGGTCTGCAGCCAGATCTTCCATTCAGGATGGAAATGGTCGGTGGCTTTGTTCTCCATCCAGGAGGCGAAGCCCTCGTTGAGCCAGAGGTCATCCCACCAGGCCATGGTCACCAGGTCGCCGAACCATTGGTGGGCCATCTCGTGGGCGATATCGACGTAGACGTTCTGCTTGTCCGCCTCGGTGGAGAGCTTCGGATCGATCAGCAGGGCGTAGTCGAAGTAGTAGATGGCGCCCCAATTCTCCATGGCGGCGAAGAACTGGCTGCGGCCGGGCCCTGCGATGAAATCCAGCTTCGGTAGCGGGTAGGGCGTGCCGAAGTAGTCATTGTAGTAGGGCAGGAGCTCGGCCGCCGCATCGAGCGCGAACTGCGCCTTGGCGGTGTCCCCGCGGCGCACGACCACCCCGACGTCGGTCTTGTCGACCATCTTGTGGACGCGTTCGAAGTCGCCCAGCGCCAGGAACAACAGGTACGAACTCATCTTCGGCGTGTCCGCGAAGCGGGTGACCTTGCGGGCCGCGCCGTGCTCGGACGCCACGCTGACGGTCTCGACCACCGGCATGTTGGAGACGGCCATCTGACAGTCCGGCGTATCGACGCTGAGTGCGAAGGTCGCCTTCGCGCCGGGCTCATCCCACATGGGTGCAAAGCGACGGGCGTCGGAGTTTTCGAACTGCGTGAAGAGGGCGCGCTGCTTGCCCTGATCGCCCGCGTAGTCCAGCGCGAAGAAGCCGGACGCCTGCTGATAGATCGCGCCTGTGTAGTCGATGGCGAGCGTGTAGCGGCCCGGCTGGATCACCTTCGGAAAAGTGAAGGTCGCCGTCTGCTGCACCTGGTCGTAGGCGATCCTCGGCGTGTCGGGCAGGCAGGACAGCTCGACCTTCTGGATCGCGATGTCGGCGGCGTTCAACACGATCCGCGAGGTCGGCCGCTTCACGACGACGGTGATGGCTTCGTGGCCGGCGAACGTCAGGTCCTTGGCGTTCGGGGCGATATGGATGTCGTAGCGTTCCGGCGCGACGTCGCTCGGCAGGGCGACGTGTGTTGTGGCGGCGGGGGCGGAGGCCTTCGTGGCCTTGGCTTGTGCGGCCCACGCGGGGCTCCCGGCCGCTAAGAGTGCGGCGGCGACAACGATGGCGAATTTCATGGGAAGTCGGCTCGAACGCTTTTCTGACTGGCGGCAACGTAGGCAGCACACACGGCTTTCGCCACCACGCCGATTGCCTCAGTCGATAGCACAGCTTGCCGCGGGCCGTGGTCCGATTGGGTTGTCGGGCGGTTGGCGATTGTCGCGCCGCGATCGAACGCCCATCTTGGCGCCAGTTTCAGGGGAGATCGATCATGAGCCATGTCACCTACAAGGTCGTCCGGCACGACAGCGGCTGGGCCTACACGGTGGACGGCTCCTATTCCGAGACTTTTGCCAGTCATGACGCGGCGCTGAAGGCGGCCCGCCGCGCGGCCGGCGAGCAGCGGATCTCCGGCGACACCGCCGGTATCGTCTATGAGGACGCCGGCGGCCGCTGGCACGAGGAACTGTCCGAAGGCGAGGACCGGCCCGACACGGACGTCGAGGGCTAGCGCGCCCGGTTGTTCATCTCGTCGCCGGCGTTGCGTGGCAGGCGCAGGAACCAGAGCAACGAGATCAGGGTGAGCGCGCCGAAGATGGCGAAGGCTGGCGCAACGGTCGCGCCGGTCAGATGGGTCTCGCCCCGCCGGACCATCAGGAAATGCAGCAGAGTGGCGGCGAGCCCGATGCTCACCGACTGCATGAACTGCTGGGCCATCGAGGCCGTCGTCGTGCCGCGGCTCATCTGGTTCTGTTCCAGATCGGCGTAGGCCATGCCGTTCAGGCTGGTGAACTGCAGCGAGCGGAAGAACCCGCCGACCGCTAGCGCCACCATGATCAGCCAGTGCGGGGTATCGATCTTGAAGAGCGCGTAGACCATGAAGGTCGCCGCGCAGATCAAGCCGTTGACGATCAGCACCGTGCGGAAGCCGAAGCGGCGCAGGATCGGGGGCGCTGTCGTTTTCATGACCAACGCCCCGACGGCGGAGATGAAGGTCATCAGGCCGGCTGCGAAGGCGGTCATGCCGAAGCCCACCTGCAACAGCATGGCCAGCAGGAACGGCGTGGCTCCGGGCACCAATCGGAAGAAGGCGCCGCCCAGCACAGAGGCTTGGAAGGTCGGGATCCGGAAGATGGAAAGATCGATGATGGCGTGCGGATTCTTGCGCGCGTGGGCCCAGTAGAGGCCAAGGCAGGCAAGGCCGCCGGCGAAGAGGCCGGCGACTGCGACCGGGGGCATGACGTCGCGGCCCAGGTTCTCGAACCCGAAGATCAGTCCTGCAAGCCCAAAGCCGGTGAGGAAGATACCAGGCCAATCGATCGGCGAGACCGCCTGTTCCTTGACGTTGGGCACGAAGGCCCGGACCAGGGCCACGCCGGCGATGGCGATCGGCAGGTTGAGGAAGAAGATCCAGCGCCAGCTGACGAAGGTGACGATGGCCCCGCCGAGCACCGGGCCAATCACCGGGCCTAGCAGCGCTGGCATGGTCACAACGGACATCGCGCCGACGAGCTCGTTCTTGGGCGTGGTGCGCAACAAGACCAGGCGACCGACCGGGCCCATCATCGCACCGGCGCAGCCTTGGGCCAGGCGGAAGGCGACGAGCTGCGGCAGGCTATCGGCGAAGCCGCACGCGGCCGAGGCCGAGGCATAGAGCACCATGGCGATCATCAGGATGCGCTTTGCCCCGAAGCGGTCCGCCATCCAGCCCGAGATCGGCAGGAACACCGCCGAGGCGAGCAGATACATGGTGATGGCCAGGTTGAGCCGAAGCGGCTCGACATGCATGGCCCGCGCCATGGCGGGCAGCGCATTGTTGATCGAGGTGGCGTTCAGCGTCTGCATGAGCAGCGCAGAACCGATGATCGCCGGGATCACCCAGCCGCGCAGGTTGGCGTCGCGACCTTCGTTCAGAACGGCCGCGGCGTCGGCGCCCGGTTCGTCGAGCACATCCTCGATGAGGACTTTTTCGGCCCGCCGGCTCATGCGTCCAGGCTCACGAGCTTCAGCAGGGGAGCCGCGGCCTCGGCCAGCCGCTCGCGGTCGGCGGGGGACAGGCGCACCAAGCGCGCCGCCAGCCAGTCGTTGCGATGGCGCTGCAGGGTCTCGATCTTGCGCAGGCCCGCGGCCGTGAGGGTGAGGCCCGAACGGCGACCATCCTCGGCGTCTCCCGTGCGGCTCAGCCAGCCGCCGGCCTCCAGGCGTTTGACATGACTGGACATGGTCGGACGCGAGACCTGCTCGAAGTCGGCGAGCTCGCTCACGCCTGCGCCGGGGTTCTTCTTGATGTAACCGAGGATCAGCGCGTCCTGCACTGAGAGGCCAACCTTCTGGGCCTCCTGGCGCAGCTTGCGGGAGACGCGCAGCAGGGGGCCGCGGAGGGCCTCGGCAAGAGCAGAGACATCCTCGGGCAGGGACAAAGCGGCGGGCATTGGCTCATGATATGGTTAGGTTTGCTAACTATCTATATGCAAACCCGCGCCAGTAAGCAAGGCGCCGCCCCCGCCAACTGATTGCGCCGGCCCTTTC
>DASXKT010000125.1:0-7310 GCA_036496685.1 Phenylobacterium sp. | reverse complement strand
CTTCGGATCCGTGATGGCAAACGCCGACTTGGTTTGCGCCTCCGCCGCGGCGGGCGGGCCGAGAGCGCCCACGGAAAGGAACGTGGCCAGCGCGGCTAGACCGCCACCCCACCACAACGTCAGTCGCTTCGACATGAATTTACTTTCGTAAACTATCGTCGTTTTACGCGTGTAGTCGGCAATGTAAACTGACGCCGTTGGTCAGAGACCGCGTCACTCCGCTCCCAGAGGTCGACTTCGGGGCCCCTTCTCTGCCACTGCCGCTTCCCAAAACGGAAACACGCTCGTCAGCCACTTGCGGAAGGCCTCCATCGCCGGAGAGGGCGTGCGCGACTTGAGCCATGTCAGCCAGTAGCCGCCGACATCGGCGTCGATCGGGAACGGCCTCACAAGTTGGCCTCCGTCGAGTTCGCGTCGAAACATGTCGTATGGGGCAAGCGCGACCCCTTCACCGCGGATCGCCGCCTGCGCCATGATCAGCGAGGAATCGAACAGCGGACCGTGCAGGTTCACCGCGTCCAATCCCGCCGACTTGAACCAGGCGAGCCAGTCCTGCGGCCTGTAGGAACGCAGCAACGGCAGCCGCAGCATATCAGCTGGTTCGCGGAGCTGCTGCGCCAACTGCGGCGCGCATAGCGGCGACATGGGCGCTTCGCAGATCAGCTCGGCCTCGCAGCCGTGCCAGGCGCCGTCGCCGAAACGGATCGCATAGTCCAATCCCTCGGCGACCACATCGACCTTGTTGTTGTTGGTCAGGAGGCGCAGGTCGACGAGGGGATAGGCCGCGCGAAAGGCGGGCAGGCGCTCCAGCAATGCGCCGACCACAAAGGTGCCCACGGCGCTGACCGTCAGCACCTCGCGCACGCCGCCGGCTTCGAACTGCTCGAACAGCCGGTCGATGGCGCCGAAGGCTTCGAACAGGGTGGGCGCAAGCGCCACGCCCTCGTCGGTCAGCTTCAACCCGCGGCTAGAACGCCGGAACAAGGCCACGCCCAGTCGTAGTTCGAGCCCCTTCACCTGATGGCTGATTGCCGTCTGGGTCACGCAGAGCTCGTCGGCGGCGCGGGTGAACGACAGGTGGCGCGCGGCGGCCTCGAAGGCCCGCAGCGCGTTCAGGGGGATCGTAGCGCGCATCTGCTCAGCCCCAAGTTTTTCTCATGATCCTCCTGCGTTCTTATCCTTTGCCGTGCCGGGCTCAAGTGGTCGACCGTCGCCTCCTGTCTAATCCTGGGGGGTCGCGCATGAGCGAATTTGAGGGTCGTTGCCATTCTCGACGGGTGGGTCACTACGCGTGGCTGGCCGCTTGTCTGATCGCTTTCACCAGCTCCGCCGCGTCTGCGCCCTTCCCGCACGCCGCGGTCTGGCAACCCTCGCCTGGGCATGTCCAGGCGCCGATCTGGCCAGGAACGCCGCCGGACCTGGTCCCCGACCCGCAGCCGGAGTCGGAAGCGTCCACGCACGTCAGCCGGCCGACGATGACCGTGTACGCGCCCAAGGCTCGCAACACCGGCGTGGCCGTCGTTGTGTTCCCAGGCGGGGGTTACCAGGTGCTGGCCATGGACCTGGAGGGCACGGAGATTTGCGACTGGCTTAGCTCGCGGGGCGTCACCTGCGTGCTGCTGAAGTACCGCGTGCCAAACTCGGGCCCCACGATGAAGGACGGACACCGCTACTACCCGAAGGTGCAGACGGCGCTGCAGGACGCGCAGCGCACGCTGGGGCTTGTCCGCCAGCATGCCGCTGAGTGGCATGTCGATCCCCACAAGATCGGCGTGATCGGGTTTTCCGCCGGCGGACACCTCGTCGCCGCGGTCAGCACCCACTTCGCGCAGCGGACCTATCGCACGGTCGATGCCGCCGACGCCCTGAGCTGCCGCCCGGACTTCGCCATCGCCGCCTATCCCGGGCACCTGTGGGCGCACGAGGATGAGAGCCGCGCCACCCGCAACGAGGAGGACCTGACCCTTCGTCCGGACATCCGCGTCCGCACCGACACGCCGCCGACCTTCCTGGTGCAGGCTGAAAACGACGACGTGGACACTATCGAGGAGTCGCTCGCCTACTACGTCGCGCTGCAGAAAGCGGGCGTCCCGACGGAAATGCACCTCTACGCCAAGGGTGGCCACGCCTTCGGCCTGCGCCCGACCAACCTGCCCATCAGCCGCTGGCCGGATCTGGTGGAGCGGTGGTTGCACACGATCGGCATGTTTGGCCCTCAGCAGGGCCACTGACCTAGGGGCGAACGTTCCGGGCGCTGAGCCGATGACCGAGTTCGACCCTGAGCGGCTGGTTGGTCGCTACGCGACTTTTCGGGCCCAATAGAGGTGCGTTTCGTAGGGCAGCGCGAGATCGTCGCCCATTGCCGCGCGGAGGGCGGGCCCAAGGTCCGCCAGCAGCGCCTCACGGGTCTCGGCTGGGATCATCTGGATGTCGGAACGGCTCCGCATGAAGTCCAGGTGCTGGTCGACGGTCTTGCGCCACACCCAAGGAAAGCCGGCGTACCGCGCCGGTTCGAAGCGACCGCTTGCAGCGAACAGGTCGGCCATGGGGCCGGTTCGGCGGTACCCGGCCTCCGGCAAGGTCGTGAGCCGGGGCAGGCCGTGCCTGGCGAAGGGCGCAGCCAGGGCGTCAGCCACCTCGGGCGGCAGGTCGCAGGGGCAGTTGCCGAACACCGCCAGGACGCCGCCAGGCTTGAGCGTGTCGGCGGCCTTCGGGAACGACGCCTGCGGCGGGATCCAGTGCCAGGCCTGAGCCGAAGCGACGAGGCGATACGCCTCGGCCGGCGCGGCCCAGCGCTCGAACGGCTCGGTGACAAACTGCAGGCCCTTCGCCTCCCCGAAGCGCCGCTTCGCCTGCTCGATGAGGTTCTCCCCCGGGTCGAGGGCCGTGACGGCCAAGCCGAGTGAGAGAAGGCCCTTCGTGGCTTTGCCGGTGCCACAGCCCACCTCTAGCACCGGATCGCCCGGCGCGAGGCCGGCCGCGTGGACCAGCGCCTGGAAGAGCGCATCCGGATAGCCGGGCCGAGCTGCGTCGTACAGCTCGGCGACCCGGTCAAAGGTTTCGGATTGCCGCATGGGCGAACGCCTTCGTGGAAGCTTTTGTCCAACCATCACGTCACGGCCGCCGGTTCGCAAACAACATCTGGGGCGCATGCTTCACCGTGTGGATCACGGACCCACATGCCCGCTTCCCAACCTTTCGGCGGGCGGACGCCAGCGCCGGCGAAATCACGATCACAGCTTTGACGGCTGGTTGCGCGGGGGGGCGAAAACGCGCACCCTGACAGCGCTTCAGAGGAGGCCTTATGGCCACGTTCGGGGAAAGGGTCCGCTAGGACCTCAAAGATCGAGCCGCCGCCGGCGCCCGCGACTGGCCGCACGTTCCCCTTTTTCCTCTGAGCTCTTGAGATGGCCTTCTTCCGCAACTCGGCGATCAACCGCCTGAACCTGCACTATGCGATAGAGATGCTCGCCCTGAGCGGCGGCGGGCTGTTTTTCCTGGTCTTTATGGTGAAGGTGGGCGTGCCGGTCCCGGTCGCCTTCCTGACCCAGGCCGCGATCCTGGCCGGGCGCTTTGCGTTGCGGCCGCTGATCCTTCCGCTCGCGATCCGCTATGGCCTGAAGCCGCTGCTGATCGCCGGAACGCTCGGCGTGGCCGCGATCTTCCCCTTCCTCGCTCGGGTCCACGGCGTAGGCCCTGAGCTATGGGCGGTGATCGCCGTCACCTCGATCGCCGACATCTTCTATTGGCCGAGCTACCACGCCTATTTCGCCGCCGTCGGAGATGCGGAGCACCGGGGCCACCAGGTGAGCCTGAGAGAGGCGGCCAACGCCGGGATTGGCGTGATCGGTCCCATCGCCGCCGGTTGGTCGCTGGCCGCCGCCGGACCCACATGGACCTTCTGGGCCATCGCGCTCATCCAGGCGGCCTCGGTCATCCCGCTGATCGGGGCGCCGAACGTGACGGTTGCCAGGCACGCGCCGGGGGCGTTCCGCTACGCCCGACTGGGCATCGCCCTGTTCCTGGCCGATGGCTGGCTGGGCGCGGCCTTCTACTTCTTCTGGCAGGTGGCGCTGTTCCTGGCGGTGGGCTCGAGTTTCCGCGCCTATGGCGGGGCGATGGCGCTGGCCGCCCTGCTTGGCGGAGCCGGCAGCTTGCTGCTGGGCCGCCACATCGATGCGGGCGGCGGCCGGCGGGCCGTGCTGATCGCCTACGGGCTGGCCGTCGGCCTGCTGGTCTTCCGCGCCCTTAGCCTGGGTTCCCCGTGGCTTGCGGTGGCGGCCAACGCGCCTGGGACCCTCGTGGCGGCCCTGTACATTCCGGCGGTCATGGCTGCGGTCTACAACACAGCCAAGGCCTCGCCCTGCCCGTTCCGCTTCCACATGATGAGTGAGGGAGCCTGGGACATCGGCGGCGGGGCTGGCTGCCTCGCCGGCGCTGCGGTGACGGCGTCGGGCCACTCACTCGCTTGGGCCATCCTGCTGGGCGTGCCGTCCGCGATCGTCACCGTGGTCTTGCTCACCCGCCACTACGGCCAGCAGAGCGCCTTGGCCGCTGCCGAGTGATTGGATCGGCGTTCGTGAGGGGCAGCTAGCCGCGGCGCTTGCCCAGGGGATGAAAGGCCTCGCCTGACGCAAGCCGCGCCACGATTTCGGCGATCTTCGCGGCGCGACGGTCCGACCCCTTCGCCTGATGCACGCGATAAAGCACCGCGTAGCGGTTCGCAGCGTCGAGACCGTCGAAGAACCGGCGCGCATCGGGCTGCGCGTCGAGGGCGGCCACCAGGTCAGGTCGGGCATCGCGCGACCCTGGGGCGCGTACGCCGCATCCCAACGCCCGTCGGCCTTCGCCCGCGCCACCTCTGCCAAGCCGGCGGACTTCATTCGACCGTCGGCGGTCAGACGCTCCGCGCGCTCCCGGTTCAGCTGTGACCAGGCGCTGCGGGCCTTCCGCGGCGTGAACCTGACCTTGTAATAGTGCTCGTCCACCCGGCCGAGCTGCCCGTCGATCCAACCATAGGCTAGCGCGCTGTCGATCGCGTCCGACTTGCTTAGCGTCGCTTCTGGCGCGCCGGGCTTGCCGAATGCGAGCCAAGCGCCATCAGACGTTTCCGGTTGATCTGCGAGCCAGGCCTCGAAGGCGCCGGCGTCTCGAAAAGTCAGGAGCGGAAGATCTGGCAAGGCGCCTGAAGTCCATTGCGACGGCGGATCGCCCTCGGTCGATGGGGCTGCAGCTTAATGCATCTCAGCCTGCGGCGATCGCAAGGGCAGCTGTCTCGGACCCTCGGATATCCACCGTTGGCCCAGTTGGCCTCAGATGCGCCGCGCCGCCATCCCGTCGCGTGCAAGGAGGGCCAGCACGCCCTCCGGACCGAAAAGATGATCGGCGCCGACGAACACGAACGAGCTGCCGCCGTCCTTGATCATCAACCGAATCCGCGGAGGCCACCGGCGATTTCGGACAGCGACCTCGGCTTCGTACTTTTGCGGATAGACGCGAGCCTCGTCCGCAACCCGCTTCGCCTCCAGGCTAAGATCGCCCGACTCGTAGGCCGCGGCGGCCCGGGCATGGCCGCTCGGCCCCGCGTCGATCTCGTCCACCACGAACATCAGCTGTTCGACCTGCGCGGCCGACGAAAAGCCCGACCAGAGGGCAAGGTAGGCGTCTGTATCGGGGAGTTCGGTCCAAATTCGTTTCCCCTGCGCGGCCGCTGCCGCGTTGAGGACAGGGCCAGGACCCGGCGCGCCAGAGGCAGCCTGTCGCGCGTAGAACACTCCCAGGGCGCCGGCGGCCAGCCAGGGCTCGAATGCGGCGATTCTGTCGAATGTCGCGCCCACCCGCCCCACCGCGTCACGAACGCGGCGCTGCTCGGCGGGCGTGAGCCAGGTCGATAGCGGGCGCGCAGGATTGGTTCCCGCCGCGATCAACTTCGTCACCGCGTCAGGGCCAAGCTCGCCGGGCGCCTCCTCTCGCCAGAATGACCCGCACCCAGCGAGCGCCCGCTCGATTCTTGCGGAGCGCCACGGCGCGGTCACCGCTCCGCCATCGCCCATCAGATAGACACTCGCTCCGCCGCTCTGCACCTCCCAGAACGGGTAGGCATCCTCTGTGGCCGCTGAAGCCGCAAGCGCAGTCGCCACCGAGGCCAACCCGGCTGTACTTGCGCTCCGGCGTGTCCAAGATCGCATACCCGCGCCCCAGCCGTAGCCGAACCTTAGCCAAGGTGTATCCGGGCTTTCCAGGCGCCGAAAATTACTTCGAAGAAACGCTCGCTTCCAAGGGGCGTGCGTGCGAGCGACTTCGTCTCAGTGCGAGCCCAGCTTGTTCAGCCCCGGGTAGTTTTCGGTCTGCGGTGAGGCGCCGATAGCCCTTGCCTCCCGGGTCGGGGCCGCCGCGGTCGCGCGATAAGTCGTCCAGGCTTTTTTGTTTGCCGCCTCGGCGTCAAATGCCGCCCTCTTGTGAGGCGGAATCTTATTGGGCTTCGGTGGCGCTTGAACAACCACGCCTGATACGGTGTGCGGCGGCTTTTTTTCTGCCGCTGTGCCGCTCTCATGCTTCGCGCCCTGCTTATCCTGAGCCAAGCCCACGGACGCCGGCGCTACGAAACCCATTGCTCCGGCCAAGATGGCCGCCAGAAGCCTAGAGGCCCTCCGAAAACTGCAGGATCTCATCGCAATCCGCCCCCTTCTTCGACGCGTGGTGCTTGCTGGTGGGACGCGGATTTTCCAGGGCAGATGTCCCAACGACGCGCTCGCACCGCCTGGAGAAGCAGCCCCCGCATCTCAGAGCACCATCCAGCGATGGCAGAAACGTCGCGCACTCTCAGGCTCGCGACTATCAGGTCGATCCCGGACCGGGGGATCGTTTCGGCTAACTTCTGCAATCCGGCTTAGGGGCAACTATCTGAGACAAATTCCCCCTCCCCGGGGGGAGTTGACCGGTCGCAGGACTACCTACGGTCGCAAGATTCACAATATTTCGTGGAAATATTCTCGCCTGACGAGCGAACCGAGTTGCCCAACGGCGTTCAATGAACGCATGGTTACTACGGCGACGATTGGTCGCAAGGCGTTAGGAGCGCGTTGGGAGAAATCACATGCGTAAGTTGCTTCTGGGGCTCGCAGCTTCGAGCGCACTTCTTGTCGCTAGCGCGGCCAATGCGGCTATCACCGTGCAGTACTGGGTGAACCAGACTGCCGTGGCGCAGAACGCCACGATCGCCAACGTCACGGGGCTTGGGGCCGCCAGCGGGACGGGCACCGTATCAGCGCTGAACTTCTCCACGAACAATAGCCCTGGGACCTCGATCG
>DASXKT010000124.1:0-8968 GCA_036496685.1 Phenylobacterium sp. | reverse complement strand
TCGCGCGCGGCGGCCGCCTCGGCGATCTTCTGGACGATGAGGCGGGCTTCGTTCGGGTGTTCCTCAAACCAGGAGCCCAGCCCCTCGCTCACCAGGCCTTCCACGGCCGGGCGCACCTCGGAGGAGACCAACTTGTCCTTGGTTTGCGACGAGAACTTCGGGTCGGGAACCTTCACCGAGAGCACGCAGGTCAGGCCTTCACGGGCGTCCTCGCCGCCGACCGAGACCTTCTCCCGCTTGGCGGCGCCGCTGCTCTCCGCATAGCCGGTGATGATCCGCGTCAACGCCGAGCGGAAGGCCGCCAGGTGGGTGCCGCCGTCGCGCTGCGGGATGTTGTTGGTGAAGCAGAGGACGTTCTCGTGATAGCCGTCGTTCCACCAGAGCGAGAGGTCGATCTCCACGTTCTCGCGGCGGCCGCGGATCACGATGGGGGCCTTCAGCAGCGGGGTCTTGGCCTTGTCCAGGTGGCGCACGAACGCCTCGACGCCGCCGTCGTAGTGCATGACCTCCTCGAACGGCTCGGCGCCGCGGTGGTCCTTCAGCCAGATGGTCACGCCGGAGTTCAGGAACGCGAGCTCGCGCAGCCGGTGCTCCAGCGTCTTCACGTCGAAGTCGATGAAAGCGAAGGTCTCCAGCGACGGCAGGAACGTCACTTCGGTGCCGGAGAGCGGCTCACCGCTCGCGCGCATCGGCGCATCGCCGGTGACCACCAGGGGCGACACCGCGTCGCCGCGGCGGAACTCCATCTCGTAGGACTTGCCGCCACGATAGATCTTCAGGCGCAGCCAGTCGGACAGCGCGTTCACCACCGAGACGCCGACGCCGTGTAGACCGCCGGAGACCTTGTAGGAGTTCTGGTCGAATTTCCCGCCGGCGTGCAGCTGAGTCATGATGACCTCGGCGGCCGACACGCCCTCGCCCTCGTGGATGTCGACCGGGATGCCGCGGCCGTCGTCGGTGACGGTGCAGGAGCCATCGGCGTTGAGGATCACCTCCACGCGAGTCGCCCAGCCGGCCAGAGTCTCGTCGATGGCGTTGTCGACCACCTCGTAGACCATGTGGTGCAGGCCGGACCCGTCGTCGGTGTCGCCGATGTACATGCCCGGGCGCTTGCGCACCGCGTCGAGGCCCTTCAGGACCTTGATGCTCTCCGCGCCGTATTCGTCCTGACCGTTGGATTCGGGGGCCAGGCCGTTGGTCTCGTTCTCTTCGCTCATCTGGAATCCAGCTCAGTCAGACCGGAGGCGTCCACGCGTACGCCCTGGGCCCGTCCTTTCAAGTCTTCGAAGAGGTGCTCGTCGGTTCCGGTCAGAAAGGCCTGGAGCCGGAGCGCCTCGATTTCGTCGAACAACGCGGCCCGCCGAGTGCGGTCCAGATGCGCTGCGACTTCGTCCAGCAACAATATAGGGCTTGGCGCTGATTCTGCACGTGAAAGCCGCGCTGATTGCGCCAGGACCAGGTTCAGGATCAGCGCTTTCTGTTCGCCAGTCGAACATTCGGCGGCGGGGCGGTCCTTTTCGGCGTGAATGACCGCCAGATCGCCGCGGTGGGGGCCGGTCAGCGCGCGGCCGGCGGCGGCGTCTCGATCGCGCGCGGCAGCGAGCGCGCGACGAAGCTTTGCCTCGATCTCGGCGATCTCCGCGCCGGCAGCGGCCATCTGCTCCCACCCTCCGGTGAGCGAGAGTTTCGCTTGCGGGAAAGGGCGCGCGTCCCGGCCGTCGATCTCGGCCTGCAGGGCGCTCAGCGTCGTCGCGCGCGCCTCGGCCATCAGCGCGCCGAACTCGGCGATGTTGCTCTCCAGGGCGTCGAGCCAGGCGGCGTCGGGTGTGGTCGTGTCGTCGGTCAGCAGACGCATGCGTTCGCGCATCGCTCGTTCGTAAGCCTGGGCGTGAGCGGCATGGCGGGGGATCGCGGCGAACACCAGGCGATCGAAGAACCGGCGTCTATCGGCCGCGCCCTCGAGGAACAGGCGATCCTGCGCCGGGGTCAACCAGACCTGGCGCAGATGGTCGGCGAGCCGGCCGGGCGGCACGGTCTCGCCTTCGATCCGCACCGTGCGCCGCGACGCGCCAGACGCCTCGACGCCGGTTCCAAGCTGGGTCTGCTCGCCATTGGCCGCGACCACAGCTGATACCGCCCAAGCGCGCCCTTGGGCCTCGCCCGGCAGCCGGCGGCCGACCTCCGCGAGGCTCGATCCCCGCAGGCCGCGGCCCGGCGTGAACAGACTGATCGCCTCCAGCAGGTTGGTCTTGCCCGCCCCGTTCGGTCCCACAAGGAACACCGGGCGCCCATCCAGCACGAGGTCAGCCCCGGTGTAGGAACGGAAGTCGGTCAGGGTCAGGCGGGAAAGGGCCGTGGCGGTCACGGCGGGGTCATACAGGGTTTCGGGCGCGTGGGCGAAGCTTGGCCTATCCCAGCGGTACGAGCCGCCCCTCAAGCTGCCCTTCGTCGAGGTTCAGTTCCAGGAAGGTGGCGGGCGCGCCTTCCGAGGGCAGAACGGCGCTTCCGGGATTGAAGACCAGGCAGTCGCCGGCGTTCGACGCCTCGCCACGGTGTGTCGAGGCGTGCAGCAACAGATCGACCCTTCGGCCGAACAGGCGCTCGGCGGCCGAGTCGAAATCCGCCACCGGGGTAAAGGGGTCCGACGAGGTCGCGAGCCCTGCCGCGGTCGCATCGAACACGCAGCCCAGCACCAAGCCGCCGCTTGTCAGCACAAGGACCGGCGAGTCCGTCCGCGGATCGTCGGAATCGTCGGCGCCGCGCACCCCGATCACCGGCGCGATTTCGGCGAGCTGGTCCAGGCCCGCCGCCTCGCCCATATCGCCCAGGGTCACGATCAGGTCGCTGCCGGCGAGGGCGTCGAACAGCGCCGGCGGGAAAGCCGGACCGCCGCCGGGGTGGATGTGGCAGTCGGCCAGCACCGCGATGTTCACGCCCTCGATCGGCCAGACCATCGGTGATGACGCCATCAAAGGCCTCCTTGCCGAGCCAATGCTGCCACGCCTTGGCAGCAGCCGTCGACGTCCGGCTTCCGCGAGCGCTTGTCACGCCAAGGCGCCATCCTACGTCTAGACCACAGCAACGACCGAGGACGCGATGGACCAGCAGACCAAGGCCGAAAGTTTCGCCGCGTTGCACCGGGGCGCCGACATCCTGGTGCTGCCCAACGCCTGGGACGCGGCCAGCGCCGCGGTGATGGAAGACGCCGGCGCAAAGGCGGTGGCGACCTCCTCGGCGGCGGTGGCCTGGAGCCACGGATATGCCGACGGAGACATCCTGCCGTTGCCCCTGTTGCTGTCGACGGTCAGCGCGGTGACGCGCGTGGTCAAGGTGCCGGTCACGGCCGACATCGAGGGCGGCTACACCGACGACCTCGCGACGCTGGCGGACAACGTCAAGGCGGTGATCGGCGCGGGCGCGGTGGGGGCCAATCTGGAGGACGGCTCACGCGACCCGGACCTCCATGCGCGCAAGATCGAGGCGGCGCGCAAGGCGGCCGACTCGGCCGGTGTCGCCCTATTCATCAACGCCCGCATCGACACCTATCTGCGGCGGCTGTTCGAGGGCGAGGCGGCGGAGAGCGAGACGGTGAGGCGGGCGGCGCTCTACCGCAGCGCCGGCGCGAATTGCATCTTCACGCCCGGACCGACGGACGACGCGCTGATCGGACGGCTGGCCGCGGCGATAGAGGGGCCGATGAATATCATGCTGACCGGGGGCCTGCCGTCAGCGGCGCGGCTGCAGGAACTCGGCGTGAAGCGATTGAGCTCGGGCGGTCGACCGTTCTCCGGGGCCTACGCCTATTTGGCCAAGGCGGTGAAGACCTACCTCGCCGACGGCCTGGCGGACCCGTTCCTGATCGATGGCCTGGGCAACCTGAACAAGCGGTTCGCGTAGGGCCCGCCCGCCAAGGCATCGCTCCAGAACTATCATTCGCCGTGGTGACCGCGTGCCTCGGCCACCCTATCTTAGGCGCATGACCGACACCCTCGACGCCGCTCCCGAAACACTCGGTGACATCCCGCGCGAGCCGACGCAGGACGGGCCCAATGTGCGGCTCTACCTGGTGGACGGCTCGGGCTTCATATTCCGGGCTTTCCATGCCCTGCCGCCGCTGACGCGCAAGTCGGACGGCCTACCGGTCGGCGCGATCGCGGGCTTTTGCAACATGTTGTGGAAGCTGCTGGTCGACATGAAGGCCTCGGCAGAGGCCCCCACCCATCTGGCGGTGGTGTTCGACCATTCCGAGAGCACGTTCCGCAACAAGCTGTACGACCAGTACAAGGCCCACCGCCCGCCGCCGCCCGAGGACCTCGTCCCGCAGTTCCCGCTGGTGCGCGCCGCGACCAAGGCATTCGGTGTGCCCTGCATCGAGTTGCCCGGCTATGAAGCCGACGACCTGATCGCCGCCTACGCCTGCAAGGTCCGCGACATGGGCGGGGAGGTGGTCATCGTCTCGTCCGACAAGGACTTGATGCAGTTGGTGGGGCCGAAGGTCTCCATGCTCGACACTATGAAGACCCCGAACCTGGTGATCAGGGCCGAGCAGGTGTTCGACAAGTTCGGGGTGACACCTGACAAGGTCGTCGACGTGCAGGCGCTCTGCGGCGACAGCGTCGACAACGTCCCCGGCGCTCCGGGTATCGGCATCAAGACCGCCTCGGCGTTGATCAACGAGTACGGCGACCTCGACACGCTGCTGGCTCGCGCCTCGGAGATCAAGCAGGACAAACGCCGCCAGACCCTGATCGATTTCGCCGACCAGATCCGCCTGTCGCGTCAGTTGGTGCAACTCGACTGCGACACCCCCTTGCCCTCTCCCGTCGACGAACTGGCGGTGGACGAGCCCAACGCCGAGACGCTGGAGAAATTCCTCGAGGAGATGGAATTCCGCACCCTGGCGCGGCGGGTCAACGAGGCCCGTCAGGGCGGATCGGCGACACCGGCGCCGACGCCCGCGGCGGCCAAGGCGCCAGCTGCGCCAACCCACGCGCCTATCGACGTCAACGCCTACGAGTGCGTGCGCGACCTGGCCACGCTCGACGCCTGGATCGCCCGCGCCCGCTCGGCCGGCGTCGTCGCCTTCGACACCGAAACCGACGCGCTGTCGGCCTCCAGCGCCAACCTCTGCGGCGTGTCCCTGGCTACCGCGCCGGGCGAGGCCTGCTACATCCCGATGGGTCATGCCCATGAGGGCGAGCACGGCCTGCAGCTCGATGCGCCGCCCGATCTCAGCCAGATCTCGCTCGAAGAGGGCCTGGCGCGGCTGAAGGTGCTGCTGGAGGACCCGAGCGTCCTGAAGGTCACCCAGAACGGCAAGTACGACCTGGCCGTCCTTTCGCGGCACGGGATCGACGTGGGGCCGATCGACGACACCATGCTGATCGCCTTCGCGCTCGAGGGTGGGCTGCACAAGAGCTACGGCATGGACGAGCTCGCCCAGCGCCTGCTGGGTCACGAGCCGATCAGCTTCAAGGCGGTCGCCGGGACCGGCAAGAAGCAGAAGAGCTTCCGGCACATCGGGCTGGCCGAGGCGACCTGCTACGCGGCCGAGGACGCCGACGTCACCTTGCGGATCTACCAGCACCTGCGGCCGCGCCTGTCACACGAGCGCCTGCTGACGGTCTACGAGACGCTCGAACGGCCGATGCCGAAGGTGCTGGTCGAGATGGAGCTGGCCGGCGTCAAGGTCGACCCCGATCAACTGCGGAAGCTCTCGTACGACTTCGCCGTCCGGATGGGTGAACTTGAGCTGGAAGCTCACCGCATGGCCGGCCGGCCATTCAACCTGGGCTCCCCTAAGCAGATCGGCGACCTGCTGTTCAAGGAGATGGGCCTCGCCTCCGGACGGACCACGGCGACGGGCGCGGCGTCCACCGACGCCTCGATGCTGGAGGATCTGGCCGCCCAGGGCCACGAGCTGCCGCGCACCATCCTGGACTGGCGCCAGCTCTCGAAGCTTAAGGGCACCTACACCGACAACCTGGTTGCGGCGATCGATGGCCGGACCAACCGGGTGCACACCTCCTACAAGCTGGCGGCGGCCACGACCGGGCGTCTCGCCTCGGAAGACCCCAACCTGCAGAACATCCCAGTGCGGACGGAAGAGGGTCGCAAGATCCGCAAGTGCTTCATCGCCGAGCCGGGCCATGTGCTGATCAGCGCCGACTACAGCCAGATCGAGCTGCGCCTGCTCGCCCACATCGGCGACATCCCGCAGCTCAAGCGGGCGTTCGCCGAGGGCCTCGACATCCACGCGATGACGGCCTCGGAGATGTTCGGCGTTCCTGTGGAAGGCATGCCGGCCGAGACGCGCCGTCGCGCCAAGGCGATCAACTTCGGCATCGTGTACGGTATCTCGGCCTTCGGCCTGGCCAACCAGCTGTCGATACCGCGCGAAGAAGCCGGCGCCTACATCAAGACCTACTTCGAGCGGTTCCCTGGCATCCGGACCTACATGGACCGCATGCAGCGCCAGGTGCGCGCCGAGGCGTTCGTGACCACGATCTTCGGCCGCAAGGTCTTCATCCCGGCCGCCCGGGGGAAGTCGCCGGCCGAGCGGGCTTTCGCCGACCGCGCCGCGATCAACGCCCCGATCCAGGGCGCCGCCGCCGACGTGATCCGCCGGGCGATGGTCCGCATGCCGACCGCGCTGCGCGAGGCCGGGCTAAAGGCCAAGATGCTGCTGCAGGTGCACGACGAACTGATCTTCGAAGCCCCGGAGGCCGAGGCCGAGGCGGTCATCGCCGTCGCCAAGCGGGTCATGGAAAGGGCGCCTGAGCCCGCGGTGTCGCTCTCCGTCCCTCTGGTCGTCGACGCCCGGGCCGCCACCAACTGGGACGACGCGCACTAGGGGATTGGCTCCGGTCAATCTGAGCGTCCTGATCCAGGGTTACCCTGATATGCGGCGTCGCTCCGCGACCGCACCGTCGCGCCGTGAATTCCAACCCGCGCCACGCCTCAAGCCACCGAAGCCGCTGGATTGGGCTGTGGCTGACGTTTGCCCTCAATGGCGCCGGGACTGCGGCGGTCTGCCAGGAACTCGAGCCGCGGTCCTACTCCCCGTCTCCGGTGGGCATGACGTTCGCGGTCGTCGGCTACACCAACGCCAGCGGCGAGCTCCTGTTCGATACCTCCTCGCCGATCACCGACGCGTCCGCAAAGATCAACACGACGGTCGTCGCGATAAGCCGGACTTTCGACGTGGCGGGGCACCAAACCGGCGTTGCGGTGGCCGTGCCCTACGCCTGGGGCCAGGCCAGCGGCAACGTGGGTGAGGATCGCCAGTCGATCACCCGCTCCGGTCTCGCCGACGTCCGGTTGAGATTCAGCACCCTGCTGATCGGCGGACCGGCGCTCTCGCCGCGAGCCTTCGCGACACGCGAGCCGGGCCTGATCGTCGGCGCAAGCCTGGTCGTGGTCGCGCCGACGGGACAATACGTCGACTCCAGACTGATCAACATCGGGGCCAACCGTTGGGCCTTCAAGCCGGAGATCGGGGCGTCCTACCCGATGGGGCGCTGGCAGGCGGACGCCTACGCAGGCGTTTGGCTGTTCACCGACAACAATGACTTTCGGGGCGGCCTGCAGCGCAGCCAGGACCCCCTGGGCAGCTTCCAGGCACACCTAAGCTACACGGTGCGTCCGCGGCTCTGGGCGGCGCTGGACAGCACCTACTACACCGGTGGCGCAACCCGGATCGACGGCGTAGGAGCCGGCGATCGTCAAGCCAACCTCAGGGTGGGGGTGACGCTCTCCGTGCCGATCGCCCAGCGTCAGTCGCTGCAGTTCAACTACAGCCGAGGCGCGTTCACGCGGATCGGCGGCAACTTCTCGACCTTCGGCGTCGCGTTCCAGTCGGCCTGGCTCCCCTGACGCCGGGAGCCGGAGGCCGCCTTGGCCGTTACCTTCGGCAGTCGACGCGCAGGAGGGAGGCATGGACGGTCAGGCGGGCGCCACTGCCGTCGCGAATCCAGGCAGCCGGGTGTTGCATCGCCTGCGCCGGCGGTTCGCCACGTCCCCTTGGGCCGCGGCCGCGGAGTTGGTGGCGCGCCTGGGCTACATGGCGCGCGGCGTTGTCTACCTGAGCGTTGGACTGATCGCGTTCCTGGCCGTCTTGCGCCTGACGCCGCACACTCATGGCGCACTGGGCTCACTTGAGGCCTGGGCGCGCTGGCCGCTGGGCGTCGTCCTGCTCTGGCTGACCGGTCTGGGGCTCTACGGGTTCGCCGGGTGGCGCGCGCTGCAGGCGCTGTTTGACGCCGACCGGCAGGGCCGCAAGCTGGGGGCGCTCGCCAGCCGCGCCGGCCAGGCCCTGAGCGGGGTGATTTACGCAAGCCTTGCCGTCTCGATCTTCGGGCTGATCGACACCCTCCACGACCTGCGCCACGCCGAGATCGAGAAGACCAGCGAGCGGGTGGCCGGCGTGATGGCCTGGCCGTTCGGGGCGGGACTGATCATCGCGCTCGGCCTCTTCATCCTCGCCTGCGGCGTGGGCAACGCGCTGCGCGCATTCGTCGACCATTTCGGACGCAACCTCGATTGCGAGCCGACGGTCGCGACCTGGGCGGGCGTCTTGGCGCGGGTTGGCTACTTCGGTCGCGGCCTTGCGATGTTGCCGGTGGGCTTCTTCATGCTGGCGGCGGGCTGGCATGCCCGCGCGACGGAGGCGCGAGGCGTCGGCGGGGCGCTCTGGGCGCTGCACGCCGTGCCGTTCGGCGACCTGGTCCTGGCGCTGGTCGCCTTCGGCCTCATCGCCTTCGGGGCGTTTGCTTTCGCGGAGGCCTGGTTCCGGCCGATCCAGCCCGAAGCGGCCGGGATCGGGGTCCTGGTGGAGCCGAGGGGAGTCGAACCCCTGACCTCCTCATTGCGAACGAGGCGCTCTACCAACTGAGCTACGGCCCCCAGGGAAAACCCAGGAAGGCGCGGAATAACCCTTTTGGGCTGGGCTCTGTCAAGCCGGGTTACG
>DASXKT010000123.1:0-3853 GCA_036496685.1 Phenylobacterium sp. | reverse complement strand
GCCGGCGTCCGGCGGCTCCGCCAGCGTCTCGCCGGTGGCCTTTTTCCAGCGTTCGCGGGCAAGGTCGGCCAGCGCCTTGGCCGCCGGGCCGTCGACCACCATCATCACCTCGTGGCGCGGCGGGTGGTAGTCCTGGTCGGGCATGATCCGCCGCGGGTCGTCGTCGCGGTGGCCGGGGGTGTCCCAGCGGTCGACAGCGATGTCGCCGCCGCCGCAGAACGCCAGGCGGTCGTCGATCACCAGCACCTTCTGATGGTGGCAGGCGCCGAACGGCACCTGGTCGTCCAGCCGGAACTTCACCGGCGTGCCCTTGAACCACTGGCGGGCCTTGTGCGGGAAGAACTCCTGCTGGGCGGCGATGGGCAGAGCGGAGCGCCAGATCAGTAGGCGCACGTCGAGCTCCGGGCGTGCGCGGGCGAGTTCCACCAGGATGCGGCCCACCTCGTCGGGGTCGTCGGGGCCGTCATAGCCATCGGGAAACAGCCGGGTCCGGGGATCGAAGCCCCAACCGAGCAGCAGCACCGAACGTCTGGCCTTCTGCAGCGCGGCGAACACCGCAGCGAAATAGGCCTCGTTGTCGACGAGGAAGGCTGCCCGGCCGGCGCGGGCCATGCGCCAGCAGGTCTCGCCAGGTCTGAGAACCGAGGTCAAGCTGTTACGGATCCTTCAACTCGCCCTAAGTCCTCGGCCCGAAAGCCTGGCCCCGAAGGCTCTCCCACAAGGGAAAGCGGTGCGGCGAAGGTTGGGTTCCCCGGCGGGAAACCACAAGGAAAAGCGCGCCGGTTCGGACCGGCGCGCTCATCTCAGATCGGCAGAGTAGCTCTAGCGGGCCGTCGCGGCGTCCTTGCCGCCGCTGAGTAATGCCATGCACGGGCCGTTCAGTTCGGCGCTGTAGCGATCCTTGCCGTCGCTCTTGCTGGCCTCGCGCTTGCCGCGCGAGAATTCATCCTGCGCCCGCTCGGCGATGGGCTCGGCGCGCGTGCGTCCCTCGGCCTTGATCAGGGCGTCGAGGCTGGCGGTGTCGCTGACCCCGAGGCCGGCGGCGAGCCCCCGGCAGCGGTTGGCCTTCAGAAAGTCGACGTCGCTGAGATGCTCTGACGCCACGGCGACGTCCGCGGCGGCAAGGCTCATGGCGGCGAGAAGAATAACAGCGGTCTTCATATTGACGTCTCCCTCAGAACTGCTCGGAGAGGAGAATTGAAGCCGCACCCCAAAAACCTCAAATGAATTACAAGCAATGAACAGTATTTAATGTTTCGCGATACACCATTGTTACTTGTGACTACAATTTACTTGTCCCGCTTGCTCCCAAACTGGCATGAGGCGACATGGCTGCACCGACCCCGCTCCTCGACGCCGCCGGCGTCAACGCACTCTTGAAGAAGGCCTTTCCCGACGCCACGCCGGACGCCTTCCCTACGGTGCTCGAAGTGAGCCCCGGCCACGTGCGGGTGATGGCGGCCTATCGGGAGGGATTGCTGAGGCCGGGCGGCGTGATCTCCGGCCCGACGCTCATGTCGCTCTCCGACACCGCGGCCTACGCCCTTGTGCTCGCCCACATCGGCGACCAGTTGATGGCGGTGACCTCGTCTCTGACCATGAACTTCCTGCGCGGCGCTGCGCCCGGTGACCTCTACGCCGAGGCCGAGATGCTGAGGCTCGGCCGTCGCAATGCGGTCTGCGACGTGCGCCTATGGACCGAGGGCCCCGACCGGCTGGCCGCGCAGGCCGTGGTCACCTACGCTATACCGCAGCCATGAGCGACCCCGCCCCCTCCGGCCCGCCTCGCACGATCAAGACGCCCTGCGTCCAGGTCTGCGTGGTCGACGGCGAGAGCGGACTTTGCATGGGCTGCTACCGCCAACTCTCGGAGGTCGCCGGCTGGGCGCGACTGACCGACGACGAGCGCGCCCGCATCATGGCCGAGCTGCCGTCGCGCCGAAGCCGCATCCGGCCCGAGAAGCTGGCCATGTTTGGTTAAGCCTGCCTGTTCACGGCTTCTAAAATCCGCGCAGCCTATCGTCGGGACAGTCAGCAGCCATGCGGCTGCGCTGGGTCCGCGTCGTGTCGAACCTCTCGAAGTACCTCTTTGTGGCGGTGATCAGCGCCATCTCTGCGCTGACCTGCGCCCAGGCCGCGACCACCGTCTCCGAGCGTTCGCGCCCGACTGAGACCGCGCGCGCCGACGCCGCCCTGCAGGTGTCTGTCGCCGAGCCGCCGCAAGGCGCCCCGGAAGCCACGGTGCGCAAGTCGGAGGACGGCCAGTACTGGGCCCACGGCCAGGTCAACGGCGCCGACGTGCGCTTCCTGGTCGACACGGGAGCCAGCGCTGTAGCGCTCACGCCTGACGACGCCCGCAAGCTAGGCATCGACCTTTCCACGCTCGACTACGGCTACCGCGTGGTCACCGCCGGCGGCTCGACCCGGGCCGCCGCCGTAAAGCTGGCCAGCGTGACCGTCGCCGGCGCACGCCTCGATGACGTCGACGCCCTGGTGATCGAGAAGGGCCTCGACACCTCGCTGCTTGGTATGAGCTACCTAGGCCGCCTCGCCAGCTTCCAGGCGACGCGCCAGGCGCTGATCCTGCGCCCCTGATACGACGGCCAGCGCCGCGTCCACGACCTCGAGCCCCGCTCCGGGCTTCACACTCTCCACAGTGAGGATCCGTCGCCAGGTCCTGGCGCCCGGCGCGCCGTGGAACAGCCCCAGCATGTGCCGGGTGATGGCTGCGAGATGGGTCCCAGCCGCCAGTTCGCGGGCGATGTAGGGCCGATAGCGCGCCACGGCCTGCGCCGCAGTGACGACCTCACCCTCGCCGAACAGCCGTGCGTCGGCCTCCCCGAGCAGACCGGACGTGTGATAGGCGGCCCGCCCCAGCATGACGCCGTCGACGTGCGCAAGATGCGCCTCCGCCTCGTCCAGCGAAGCGATCCCGCCGTTGATGATGATGGTCAGTTCAGGACGCTCGCGCTTCAGCCGGTAGACCAGCGGATAGTTGAGCGGGGGAATGTCGCGGTTCTCCTTGGGCGACAGGCCCTTTAGGAGCGCCTTTCGGGCATGCACCACGAAATGGTCGACGCCAGTCTGGGCGCAGAGGTCGACGAGCCGGAACAGGCTCTCGTCAGGATTCTGCTCGTCGACGCCGATCCGGCACTTCACGGTCACCGGAACCTTCACCGCGGCGGCCATGGCGGCCATGCACTCTGCGACCAGCTCCGGTTCGCGCATCAGGCAGGCGCCGAAGCGGCCCGACTGCACCCGATCGGAGGGACAACCGACGTTGAGGTTGATCTCGTCGTAGCCCTCTGCCTCGCCGATCCGCGCGGCCTCGACCAGGTCCGCCGGCTCCGAGCCGCCGAGTTGCAGGGCCACCGGATGCTCGACGGGATCAAACGCCAGTAACCGCGCCCGGTCGCCGTGCAGGATGGCCCCGGTGGTCAGCATCTCGGTGTACAGCATCGCCCGCGTCGTCAGCGTGCGGTGCAGGACCCGGCAGTGCCGATCCGTCCAGTCCATCATAGGCGCAGTGGACAATCTATGAGCTTGAAATTTCACGTCTTTTCGACTATCTTTCAATAAGTTACGGACGTAAGAGCGGTGCAGATTTTACGCGAAACTACGCCGCTTTTCGCCCCTTTTTCCGATCTCACCGCACCGGATTCGCACCGAAAATGGCCTCCATCCGCAAACAGAAATCCGGCCGCTGGCGCGCTCAGGTCCGCCACAAGGGCGTGACCATGAGCGACACCTTCGCCCGGCGCCAGGACGCCGAGAACTGGGCGGTCGACCGCGAACGTGAGATCTACCGCGGCGAAACACCGAAGACGCGCCGCGTCGGAGGCGTCCGGACCTT
>DASXKT010000122.1:0-3757 GCA_036496685.1 Phenylobacterium sp. | reverse complement strand
TCCAGGCGCGCCTTCACCGCGAGCGCCGCTTCGATCACCCGCGCGAACGGGATCTCCTCGTCGGGGTCGAGGTCGAACACCAGCCGCCCGGGGACCTCCGGCGCAAAGGGCTGGCAGTTCCACGGGTGGTATTCGGTGGCGCCCTGCTGGGCGAGCGCGGCCAGGGCCTCGATCCGATCGACCTGCAGGTAGGGCTTGTGGTCGCCGAACACCTTGACCTCGGAGATCAGCGCCGAGGACCCCTTGCCCACATGGCGCTGGAAGAACCGCTGGTCGCCGTCGATGCCGTCAGGCGTGCGGATGATCGAGCAGGGGCGGCCCTTGATGTGGGTCATCATCCAGGGGCCCACCTCCTCGAGGTAGCGCGCGAGGTCGAGCTTGGTGACGGGGGAGCCGTCGCCGCCGTCCGGCCACAGCGCCTTGTCGGGATTGGAGAGGGTCACGCCCATGACGATCGGTGGTCCGGCCTTCTGCCCGAGCGAAGCCTTGGCCTTCGGCGCGGGTTCCGCAAGCTGGACGTCTTCGATCGGCGCCGGGGTTTCGGCCTCGACGTCGGCGGCGGCCTTGTCCTCGCGCAACGCCTTGAACGCGCCCTGGCGCACCATGCCGGAAGCCGTGAAGCCCGCGAACTCGATTTCGGCGACCAGTTCGGGGCGCGCCCAATGGACGTCGGCGGCCTTGCGCGGGGCTTCCGGGCCGGTGAAGGGGGATCCGCCGGCCTCGAGTGCTGTCAGGCGCGGCAGCAGGCGGGCGACCTTCTCCCGGCCGAATCCCGTACCTACGCGGCCGACGTAGACCAGCTTCTCGCCGCGGTGGACGCCGACCAGCAGCGAACGAAGTTGGCCGGCCTCGCCGGTCCAGCCGCCGATCACCACCTCGTGCCCGGCGCGGCACTTGGACTTCAGCCAGGTCTCGCCGCGGTCTGAGCGATAAGGCGCGTCGAGCCGCTTCGACACGATCCCCTCCAGCGACATGCGGCAGGCCGACTGCAGCACCGCGTCGCCGGCGATCTCGAAATGCTCGACGTAACGGATACGCTGTGCGGACTTCGGAGACGTTTCGAGCAGGGCCTTCAGGCGCGCCTTGCGCTCGCGGAGCTGCAGGTTCCGCAAATCCGCCCCTTCGGCGAACAGCAGGTCGAAGGCGAAGAAAATCAGGTCGCCGGTCTTGCCGTCCGACAGCGCCGCCTGCAGGGCCGCGAAGTCAGGCGCGCCGTTGGCATCGAGCGCGCAGGCCTCTCCGTCGATCAGGCTGTCGGGCAGGTCCTTGGCGTCGCCAGCGATTTCCTTGAACTTCGCGGTCCAGTCGAGGCCGGCGCGGGTCCGCAGGGCGGCGCGGCCGGCCTCCACCCGCAGCTGCAGGCGATAGCCGTCGAACTTGATCTCATGGCCCCAGCCAGATCCCTGCGGTGGCCGGTCCACGGATTTCGCCAGCTGCGGCGGCACGAAGCCGGGTAGGGCGGCGGCCTTCAACTTCGGCGCGGGGGCAGTGCGTAGAGGTGCGGCCGCGCGCTTCTCCGCCGCCTCGCCCTTGTTGGAATTCCAGATGCGCTTGGCGCCGGCGCGCGCCTTGCCGGTCATGAACCGGGTCGGACCCTTGCCCTTGCCGGCGGCGATCTGGTCCATGGTCCGGCCCGAGGCCACCGAGGTGGTTTCGCCCTCCACCAGCGCGCCGCCGTGGCCTTCCAGCGCCCAGCCGTCGTGGTGCTTGATCAGCAGCCAGTTGTTGCGCTTCTCGCGCTCCCGCCGCTTCATCCGTACCAAGACGAAGCCGCCCTTGAGGCGCTCGCCGTTCAGGACGAACTTCAGATCGCCCTTCGCCAAGCCCTCATGCGGATCGGTTCCCGGCTCAGGCGCCCAGTAGCCGCGGTCCCACAGCATCACGGTCCCGCCGCCGTATTGGCCCTCGGGGATCGTGCCTTCGAAGTCGCCGTAGTCGAGCGGATGGTCCTCCACCTCCACGGCCAGGCGCTTGTCGGCGGGGTCCAGGGACGGCCCGCGCGTCACCGCCCAGGACTTGAAGGTCCCGTCGAGTTCCAGCCGGAAGTCGAAGTGCAGCCGCGTGGCGTCATGCTTCTGGACGACGAAGCGCAGCCGATTGGAGGGCTGGACCTTTTCCTCGCCGCTAGGTTCGGCGGTCTTCGAGAAATCCCGCATCGACTGATAGCGGGCAAGCTTGTTCGCCATCGGGACGCCTCCGAGAAAGACCCCAGATTGAAAGGTGTCTGCGAACCGCCGGGTTCCGCCGCAGCCTAGCTGGCCAGCGCGGTCCGCCGTTCCTTGACGTCCGTCAGGGCGCCGACGAAGGCGTCCCGCCAGGCGGTGACGTCCTCATGCTCGACGTTGTCGAAGAGCGCGGCCCAGCGGCGGATCCGCTCCGGCTTCTCCATATATATCGCCCGCTTGAGCGCATCGGCGATCTCTTCGGGGCTGTTCGGATTGACGAGCAGGGCGTGGCGCAGTTGCCGCGCGGCGCCGGCGAAGCGCGAGAGGATCAGCACGCCGGGGTCGTCCGGGTTCTGGGCCGCGACGAACTCCTTGGCGACCAGGTTCATGCCGTCGCGCAGCGGTGTCACCAGGCCGACACGCGCCGCGCCGTAGATCCCGGCCAGCTCGTCGCGACGATAGTTCTTATTCACATAGCGGACCGGGTTCCAGTCGACGTCGGCGAACTCGCCATTGATCCGTCCGGAAAGCGAGTCCAGCCGCGCGCGGATCTCCTGGTAGGCCTCGACGCTCTCGCGGCTGACAGGTGCGATCTGCAGCAGCAACACCTCGCGGCGCATGTCGGGGTTGTCGGCCAGGAACCGCTCGAAGCCGAGGAATCGTTCTTCCATGCCTTTCGAATAGTCCAGGCGATCGACGCCCACGACCAGATGGCGGAAGACCGTGGCGGCGGTCATCAGGTCGCGCATCCTCCGCGCCTTGGCGCTGTTCAGCAGCCGGGCAAAGTCCTGGGCGTCGATGCCGATCGGGAAGGAACCGACCCGCAGGGACTTGCCGAAGGCCTTCAGGCGCCCGGGCTCGGCCTCCGAGCCGCCCGCCTCGTTCAGCACATATTCCTCGAAGGCCTGGCGGTACTCGATCGTCTGGAACCCGACCAGGTCGTACTCGAACATCGCCTGGGCCAGCAGGGCGTGACCCGGCAGCGTCGTGAACACCTGCCGCGCCGGCCAGGGCACATGGAGGAAGAAGCCGATCCGGTTCTTGACGCCGAGCGCCCTGAGCTCCCGGGCGAGCGGGATCAGGTGGTAGTCGTGCACCCAGATCAGGTCATCGGGCCCGATCAGCGGCCTCAGCGTCTCGGCGAAACGGGTGTTGACCCGGCTGTAGCCCTCGCCATAGGCGCGGTCGTAGGCGGCGATGTCCGTGCGGTAGTGGAACAGCGGCCAGAGCGTCTTGTTGGCGTAGCCGTTGTAGTACTCGTCGAGGTCGGCCTCCTCGAGGTCGACAAGCGCGGTGGTGACGCCGTCCACCGTCTGCATGGAAAGCTGGCCGTCGAAGACCGGCTTGGTCTTGCCGCTCCAGCCGAACCACAGGCCGGAATACTCCCGCAGCGCCGCGGCCAGCGCCATGGCCAGCCCGCCGACGCTTTCGTCGCCCGCGCCGGAGGGCGGGTTCACCCGGTTGGAGACCACGATCAGTCGGCTCATCCTGCTTGGCTCCTTGCGGAGCTTCGCAGGACAGGTCCTGCTCCGCGGAGGGCTTGGCCTCCGAAGCCTTGGCGAAGGAGGATCACAGCGCCGCTTCTAGCCAGG
>DASXKT010000121.1:0-12495 GCA_036496685.1 Phenylobacterium sp. | reverse complement strand
TCGATCTCCTTGGTGAACATGCCCTTGCCGCCGATCTCCAGCAGCCGGCGGTCCTGCACACGGTCGCCGGTCGTGGTGATGACGATCAGCGGCGCGACGCGCTCGACTTCGGCGGGGACGTCGGGATCTGCGCCGAGGGCGGCGGCGATCCGGCGTTGCATATGGCCGGCTTGGGCGAGCGACAACTTTGAGCCGCGGGCGCCGATCCGGACTGGCGGTTGCGTGGGCACGGGCGGCGGTCTACCTCGGAGCGGATTGAATGCGCCTGCTACAGGAGCAGGCGCCCCCCGGCAACCGGATGACCTCAAGCACACAGACTGTCCTCGGCCTGGAGACCAGCTGCGACGAGACCGCCGCGGCGGTGGTGCGCCGTGGCTCGGACGGCGGCGTTGAGGTGCTGTCCTCGGTGGTGGCCAGCCAGATCGCGGCGCACGCGCCCTTCGGCGGCGTTGTGCCGGAGATCGCCGCGCGCGCCCACGTGGAGAACGTCGACGCCATCGCGGCGGGGGCGCTGGCGGAGGCGGGACTGGATTTCGGCGACCTCACCGGCGTAGCGGCGACCGCCGGCCCAGGGCTGGTCGGCGGAGTGATGGTGGGGCTGTCGTTCGGCAAGGCGGTCGCGTTGGCGCGGGACCTTCCGCTGGTGGCCGTGAACCATCTGGAGGGCCACGCGGTTTCCGCCCGGCTCGCGGCGAAGCTCGATTATCCCTTCCTGTTGTTGCTGGTGTCCGGCGGTCACTGCCAGCTGCTGGCCGTGGACGGGATCGGCGCCTGCCGCCGGCTGGGATCGACCATCGACGACGCCGCCGGCGAGGCGTTCGACAAGATCGCCAAGACGCTCGGCTTGCCCTACCCCGGCGGTCCGGCGCTGGAGGCGCTCGCCGAGGGAGGCGACACGAACCGCTTCCTGCTGCCGCGGATGCTGCTGGGACGCAAGGACTGCGACTTCTCCTTCTCCGGCCTGAAGACCGCGGCCGCGCGGATCGCCGAGGGGCTGACCACCGATGCGGAGCGTCGGGATCTGGCTGCGGCCGTGCAGAGCGCAATCGCTGGCCAGCTCGCCGAACGCAGCGACCGGGCGATGGCCGCCTACGCCCTTGCGCACGAAGGACGCGGCCTGCGCTTCGTGGTCGCCGGCGGCGTGGCCGCCAATCGCGCGGTGCGGGCGCGGCTGGAAGCGGCGGCGCGGGCGCGTGGCTTCACCTTCACCGCTCCGCCGCTCGCCTATTGCACGGACAATGCCGCGATGATCGCGCTGGCCGGCGCGGAACGGCTGGCGTTGGGCATCTCCGACCCCCTCGATGCGCCCGCCCGGCCACGCTGGCCCTTGGACGAGGCGGCGGCCAGCGCCAACCCGACCCATGTCCCCGGACGCAAGGGCGCGAAGGCATGAGGAAGACGGCCGGCGTCATCGGCGGCGGAGCCTGGGGCACTGCCCTCGCGCAGGTCTGCGCGCGGGCGGACCTGCAGACGACACTCTGGGCGCGTGAAGCCGAGGTCGTGGCCAGCATCAACACCAGCCACGAGAACACCAGCTTCCTGGCGGGCGTCGAACTCGATCCGGGGATCCGTGCGACGGGGGACCTAGGCGAGCTCGCGGCCAGCGACGTATTGCTGGCCGTCGCGCCTGCACAGCACCTGCGCGCTACCCTGACCGCCTTCGCGCCCCACGCCCGGAACGGCCTGCCGATCCTGCTGTGCGCCAAGGGCGTCGAGCAGGGTTCGTTGAAGCTGATGACCGAGGTGCTCGCCGAGACGATCCCGAACGCGGCGCCGGCGGTGCTGTCGGGTCCGAGCTTCGCGGGCGAGGTGGCGCGCGGCCTGCCGACCGCCGTCACCCTGGCCTGCCCAGACGAGGACTGCGCTCGCGAGCTCGCCGAGCTGATCGCGACCCCGACCTTCCGGCCCTACTTCGCGACCGACATGATCGGCGCCGAAGCCGGTGGCGCGGTGAAGAACGTCCTGGCGATCGCCTGCGGCATCGTCGAGGGCCGAGGCCTGGGCCGTAGCGCGCACGCCGCCCTGATCACCCGCGGCTTCTCCGAGCTGACGCGCCTGGCCGTAGCGCTGGGCGGCGAGGCCGAGACGGTGGCCGGGCTCTGCGGCCTGGGTGACCTGGTACTGACCTGCTCCAGTCCCCAGTCGCGCAACATGAGCGTGGGCCTGGCGCTGGGCCGGGGCCAGACGCTGGACGACGCGCTGGCCGGCAAGCTTTCGGTGGCCGAGGGCGTGGCCTCGGCGCCCGCTGTCCGCCAGTTGGCCAGCAAGCTCGGCGTCGACGTTCCCATCTGCGAGGCCACCGCCGCCATCCTGGCCGGGGAGGTGGGCGTCGATGACGCCATACGCGGCCTGCTTTCGAGACCCCTTCGCGAGGAATAGCCGATGTCGCTCTTCATGCTGGCCTGCTTCGACAAACCGAATTCGCTCGAACTGCGTATGGCCACGCGCGAGGCGCACCTGGCCTACGTGCGGGACAACATGGCGCTGGTGAAGGTGGCCGGGCCGATGCTGGACGAGGCCGACGGCATGGCCGGCTCGCTGTTCATCCTGGAGGCCAAGGATCGGGCGCAGGTCGCCGCCTTCAACGCCGCCGATCCCTACCAGAAGGCGGGCCTGTTCGATCAGGTCGAGATCCGAGGCTTCCGCGCGTCCATTGGCCAGTTCTAGCGACAATCCCGCCCGCCCGCCGCCGGGTGTCAGGCTCTGTGCCCTGGCCGAGATCGCGGACCCGGGCTCTAAGGGCTTCCGCTTCCGCGTCGACAGCCGCCTGTTCGCCGGCTTCTTGGTGCGCAGGGGCGAGCTAGTGCTGGGCTATGTCGATAGCTGCCCGCACGCCGGTTGGCCGCTGGGCGTCCTCGACGAGCGCTACCTGACCCGGAGCGGAGACCACATCCTCTGCGCCGGCCACGGGGGTCTTTTCACGCTGGACGGCGAGGGCGCCACGAACCCCTGCCTAGGCCTGAAGCTGACGCCCTGGCCGGTCACGGTGAGGGACGGCGAAGTGCTGACGGCCTAACCCGGCGCGACCTCTGCGCTGAACGCCGCGACATCGTCGATCAGGCCGGCGACCGCCGCAGTCACCAACTCGCCGCCCTTTTCCGGGGTCGCCTGGCCGGGGTCGGAGCCCATACGGCCGTCGGGGTAGCGGGCGCGGAAATCGAGGGCTTCGCGAATCGGACCTGTGGGCGCGATCTGGGGGGCGTAATTCGCCGACTTGATTGCGTCCGGGTAGCCCCACTGGGTGACCGCGATCTCGGAGGGCGTAGCATGGCTGCCGTGGCCGGTAGGGAACTGTCGGCTGGCGAGTGACATAACCCCCTTCAGCTCCCACCAATTCTTCTGCCGGCAGGCAAATCCGCGGTTGCGCTGGCTGTAGGTGGCTTCTGCGTAGAGTTCCGAGAATGCCGCATCGATGGTGGCGACGTTGCCGCCGTGGCCGTTCAGGAAATAGAGCTTCTCGAACCCCGCCAGCCCGAGGCTGCGGCACCAGTCGCCGATCGCCGCCATGAAGGTCGAAGGCCGAAGCGCGATCGTGCCCGGAAAGCCCAGGTGGTGCTGAGCCATGCCGATGTTGAAGGTCGGGGCTACCAGGATGTCGGCGGTCTTCTGCGCCTCGTGGGCGATGATCTCCGGGCAGAGCCAGTCGGTGCCAAGCAGGCCGGTGGGGCCGTGCTGCTCGTTGGAACCGATGGGAATCACCACCGTCTTCGAGCGCTTCAGGTAGTCCTCGATCTCTTGCCAGGTCGAGAGATGCAACAGCATGGAGGGCCTCTTGTATGCGTCGCCCCTCGCATAGGCCCAGCGGCGCGGCAGGGCTAGGGGCGCTTGAGATCCGGCGCTTGCAGGCCGACGAGCCGCCAAGCGTTTCCGTCCTTGCCGAAGGTCAGCAGGCAGTGGGTCTTGCCGGCGTCCTGTACGCAGACGCGCCCCTTGTCGCTCACCGTCAGCGCCGCTGTAATCTGCGCAGCCGTGGGAGCCGCGGCCGGCAGCGCCGTGCGGGCGAGCGCCAAGCCGATGGTCTGAGGCGTGATCATCCGGTCCATGGCGAATTCTGACGGGCCGCCGTTCACGTCGACCCCATTGGCGCGGCCAAGTTCGGTGAGCTGACCGCGGAGGTCGGAGCGCAGGGCTGGCCGATCGAGCGCCGCCTCGATGGCGCCGGCGTCGTTGCGCTGAACCGCGACGAGGAAGGTTGCGATGTCCTTTGCCGCAGCCGGCCTCTCGTCACGGCTGCAGGCGACCGACGACAATGCGAGCGCCGAAAGCGCGACCAACAGACCTTTGCGAAGCATGCGCCGGAACATGACGGCGCGCGCTGCTTCGGGCAAGCGCGACCAAACGTTCTCCGCCGGGGTTGTTGCGCAGGACCGCCCTGTCCGCATACTCCACGGGGGGTTGGTCTTTTCGGAGTGAGCTCAGGTGTCCGACAGCGAAGTCTTTCCGGTTCCCGAAGCCTGGGCCAAGAACGCCTTGATGAACGCGGCCGGCTATGACGCGGCCGTCGCCCGCGTCGAATCCGACCCCGACGGCTATTGGACCGACGTCGCCAACCGTCTCGACTGGATCAAGCCGTTCACCGAGGTGAAGGACGTGTCGTTCGACGCCAAGGACTTCCGGGTCCGCTGGTATGCCGACGGCGTGCTGAACGTCTCGGTGAACTGCATCGACCGGCATCTGCCGGAACGGGCCGACCAGGCCGCTCTGATCTGGGAAAGCGACGACGGCGAGACCAGCGACGTCATCACCTACGGCCAGCTTCATGCCGAAGTCTGCCGCATGGCCAATGTGCTCAAGGCCAAGGGCGTCAAGAAGGGCGACCGCGTCACCATCTACCTGCCGATGATCCCGCATGCCGCCTACGCCATGCTGGCCTGTGCGCGGATCGGGGCGATCCATTCGGTGATTTTCGGCGGTTTCTCGCCGGACAGCATCGCCGGACGCATCCAGGACTGCGACTCCAGGATCGTCATCACCGCCGACGAGGGCCTGCGCGGGGGCAAGCCGGTGCCGCTAAAGCGCAACGTCGATGAGGCGCTGCAGTCCTGCCCGGGCGTTTCCGACGTCATCGTGGTCCGCCGCACGCGCGCCGATGTGCCGATGACCGAGGGGCGCGACGTCTTCTACTCGGACGTGAAGGCGACCATCTCGGACCAGTGCGACCCCGAGCCGATGAACGCCGAGGACCCGCTGTTTATCCTCTACACCTCCGGCTCCACTGGTAAGCCGAAGGGCGTGCTGCACACCACCGGCGGCTACCTGACCTGGGCGGCGCACACCCATGAGCTGGTGTTCGACTACCGGCCGGGCGAGGTCTTCTGGTGCACGGCCGACGTGGGCTGGGTCACCGGCCACAGCTATGTCGTCTATGGACCGCTGGCCAATGCGGCGACCTCGGTGATGTTCGAGGGCGTGCCGAACTATCCGAATTCCTCGCGTTTCTGGGAGGTCTGCGACAAGCACAAGGTGGAGATATTCTACACCGCGCCGACCGCCATCCGCGCCCTGATGCGCGAGGGCGACGGGCCGGTGAAACGCACCTCGCGAAAGTCGATCCGTCTGCTGGGCACGGTCGGCGAGCCGATCAATCCGGAAGCCTGGCTCTGGTATCACCGCGTGGTCGGCGAGGAGCGCTGCCCGATCGTCGACACCTGGTGGCAGACCGAAACTGGCGCCTGCCTGATGACCCCGCTACCCGGCGCGACAGCGCTCAAGCCCGGCTCCTGCGCCAAGCCCCTGCCTGGCGTGAAGCCGCAACTTGTGGACGCCGACGGCAAGATCCTGAACGGCGCTGTCAGCGGCAACCTGTGCCTGACCGACAGCTGGCCTGGCCAGATGCGCACGGTCTACGGCGACCACGACCGGTTCATCTCGACCTACTTCACCACCTATCCCGGCAAGTACTTCACCGGCGACGGCGCCAGGCGCGACGAGGACGGCTACTACTGGATCACCGGGCGCGTGGACGATGTGATCAACGTGTCCGGTCACCGCCTTGGGACCGCGGAGATCGAGAGCGCCTTGGTCGCCGATCCGAAGGTCGCCGAGGCGGCGGTGGTCGGCTACCCGCACGAGATCAAGGGCCAGGGCATCTACTGCTTCGTGACGCTGAAGGCCGACGTGCAGCCCTCCCCGGCTCTGGAGCCGGAACTGCGCAACTGGGTGCGCCGCGAGATTGGGCCATTCGCCTCGCCGGACGTGATCCAGTTCGCGCCTGGCCTGCCCAAGACCCGCTCCGGCAAGATCATGCGCCGCATCCTGCGCAAGGTGGCCGAGGGCGACATCGCCAACCTGGGCGACACCTCGACCCTCGCCGATCCAACGGTCGTCGACGATCTGGTGCGCAATCGTACGGAAGAGGGGGGACCGGACCTCGTGATCGTGGATGGCCAGCAGGTCGACGCCAACGAGCTCGGCCGGCTGCTGGAGAGTCATGACGGCGTGGCCGAGGCGGCCTGCGTCGGCGCCGCGGACGGCATTCACGCTTATGTCGTCGCCGCCCCCGACACGCGGGCCTTCGACGTGCTCGAGGCCGACCTCAAGGGCCTGGTCCGCCGTGAGGTCGGGTCGGCGGCCGTGCCGAAGGAGATTCGCTTCCTCGCCGCCCTGCCGCGCAACAAGTCCGGCGCGGTGGTCCGGCGGATCCTGCGCAAGGTGGCGGCGGGCGACCTGGCCAATCTCGGCGATCCGGCCGGCCTCGCCGATCCGGCGGCGCTCGACGAGCTCCTGAAGAAGCCGGCTACGGCCTAGGCCCGGGCCAGGCCCGGGTCGTGCGCATCATCCTTGCCCTGCTCGTCCTGGCGGCGAGCCTGCCGGCGAGAGCCCTTGATCTCACGCCTAGAGCCCAGGCGATCGTCGACCGGGGCCAGCCCTATGCGGAGGTGAAGCCCGATCCCGACGGGACGTCCGGCGTCATTCGCGCAGCCATCGACATCGCAGCCCCCATCGAAGTGGTCTGGGACGTGATGACCGATTGCGACCTGGCTCCAAGGATGGTCGCCAACCTCAAGAGCTGTCGCATCCTCCAGCGCGACCCGCAGGGCCGCTGGGACATACGCGAACAGGTCAGCAAGATGACCATTCTGCCCTCCGTCCGCAGCGTGTTCCGGGAAGACTTCGAGCCGCCGAACCGCATGACCTTCCACAGGACCGACGGCGACCTAAAGGTTCTCGAAGGCGAGTGGCGGCTGACCCAGCATGGCGACAAGGTGCGGGTGACCTACGAGGCCCGGGTCGCCGCGCCCTTCTCAGTGCCCGGCTGGATGGCCCGGCTGGCGCTGCGGCGCGACGTACCCATGGCGCTCGTGGCAATGCGGCGCGAGTCCCTGGCCCGCGCGCCCAAGACCCCATGAGCCCGGACCTCCCGGCAGGCCTGCGCGCCGCGCTCGATCGCGCCCTCGAAGGCGTCCCGCGAAAGGCCTTGGCTGAGCGGGCGGCGCGAACCTCGGAGGCCTATCGCGCGGGCCGATCCTCGGCCGGCGTGATCCGCGAGGCCGACGACGCGCTGGCCTATGCACTGACCCGCCTGCCCGCCACCTACGCCGCCTGCGCGACGGTTCTGACGGAGGCTGCGCGGATGGCGCCAGGATTTGCCCCAAAGGTCTTGCTCGACGCCGGCGTGGGAACCGGCGCGGCGAGTTGGGCGGCGGCGGAGGTATGGCCGAACCTGAACTCGGCAATCTGGCTGGATTCCAGCCCGCCGTTCATGGCCCTGGCCGCCAGGCTCGCGATCGATGGGCCGACAGCACTGCGGACCGCAGAGGCGCGCCGCGCCGACCTCACGGCGCCAGGCTCCTGGCCGCCCGCCGACATCGTGGTGGCGAGCTACGCCCTGGCGGAGATCGAGCCCGACAAGCAAGCTTCGGTTGTAGGCGAACTGTGGAACGCCTGCACAGGCGTGTTGGCCCTGGTGGAGCCCGGGACACCGGCCGGATATGGCCGCATCCTCGCCGCACGTACCGCCCTGATCGCGGCCGGCGCGCGGATCCTAGCGCCCTGTCCGCACGAGGCCGCCTGCCCTCTGAGCGGTGCGGACTGGTGCCACTTCTCCGTTCGCCTGCCGCGCAGCCGTGACCATCGGCTGGCCAAGGGCGCAGAAGTCCCTTTCGAGGACGAGCGCTTCAGCTACTTGGCGGCGGCCCGGCCGGAGGTCGCCACGGCGCTCCGCCAACCCCGCATCCTGGCCCCGCCCTGGGTCGGCAAGCCCGGCATCGCGCTCAAGCTTTGCGGCCTCGACGGCGAGGTCGAACCACGCCTGATCGCCAAGCGCGACAAGCCTGCCTATGCTGCTGCGAGGCGCTTGAGCTGGGGCGATGTTCTCTAGATCCCGCCATTTCGACCTTTCCATTTCCGGAGCCCGACCATGCCCAAGAGCCGTGAGATCCATCTCGTGCAGCGCCCGACTGGCGCGCCGAAACCCGAGGACTTCTTGCTGGTCGAGCAGAACGTGGCCGACGCGGCGGACGGCGAGGTGCTCATCGAGAACCTCTACATGTCGGTGGACCCGGCCATGCGGCCACGCCTGACCGCGGGCCAGGCGCTCGGTGAGGCCATGCTGGGGGGAGCGTTGGGCCGCGTCGTGCAATCCAAGAACGACGCCTTCGCGGTGGGCGATCTGGTGACCAACCGCTTGGGCTTTCGCGAGTACTTCGTCTCAGACGGCAAGGGCCTGACCAAGCTCGCGCCCGATCCGGACCTGCCGCTGACCGTGCATATGCACGCGCTGGGCGGGACTGGTTTCACGGCCTACGGCGGACTCCTCCACATCGGCCAGTTGAAGGATGGCGAGCAGGTGTTCGTCTCCACCGCCGCCGGCGCCGTGGGCTCGATCGCCGCCCAGATCGCCAAGCTCAAGGGCTGCTACGTGGTGGGCTCGACGGGCTCCGACGACAAGGCGGCCTGGCTGCGCGACGAGGTCGGACTGGACGCGGTGATCAACTACAAGAAGGAGCCCATCCGCCAGGCCCTCGAGGCCGCGACACCCAAGGGCCTCGACGTCTACTTCGACAACGTCGGCGGCGACCATCTGGAAGCGGCGCTCAGGCGGATGAACACGCTGGGACGCATCCCCGTCTGCGGTTTCATCTCCGGCTACAACTCCGGCCACTCGGCAGTCTCGAACCTCTCCAACATCATCTACTCGCGGGTGACGCTGAGAGGCTTCGTGGCCACGGACTTCATGCACCTCTACGGCGACTTCCAGCGCGACATGGCCGGCTGGCTGAAGGCCGGGAAGGTCAAGTACCAGGAGACCATCGTCGACGGCATCGCCGCGGCGCCTTCGGCGCTCATCGGGCTGATGGCCGGCGAGAACAGCGGCAAGATGCTGGTCAGACTGGCGAGCTAGCTTGCCGCCCGCAATCCCCCGAACTCGGCCTCGTTGCGGGCGCGCATCGCCGCGCCCCTGGCCTCGAGCGCCTGACGACCCGCATTGAAGTGCGGGATCATGAAGTCGATGAAGGCCCGTACCCTGGGCGCATCCTTCAGCTGCGGCGGCACGACCAGCCAGGCCGAGGGCCTGATCTCCGGGATCGAGAAGCCGTGGACCAATCCTGGGTTCGGATCGGCGATCAGGCACGGCGCCACCGCCACGCCCAGGCCCGTCACCAAGGCGTGCAGCAGGCTGGCCGTGGTGTTCGAGCGGAACGCCGGCTCGACGTCCGGAACCGCCCGCGACAGCCACGCGGCGCCCGGCAGCGTGGCGATGCGGCCATCCCCGATGATCAGGTCATGCCCCCTCAGGTCGGCCGCGCACCGCGGCACGCCCCGCCTCTGGGCGTAGTCTCGACTGCAGTAGACACCCATGTCGAAGGTCGCGACCTTGCGCGCCACGAGGTCGCTCGCGGGCAGCTCGATGCCGGTCCGGATCGCCACGTCCGCCTCGCCTGCCGCGAGGTCAAGGACGTCATCGGTGAGCACCAGCTCCACCTTGATCTCGGGGTAGCGGCGGCGAAAATCCCCGAGCGCCGGGGTGATCACCACCTTGCAGAGGATCTCGGTCGAGGTGACGCGTAGCGCACCGGACACCTCTCGACCGCGCGTCGCTGCGCGATTGGCGAACGCGCTGACCGCCTGTTCGATCTTCTCCGCCTCGCTCAGCAGGTCCTGGCCGTCTTCGGTCAGGCGGCTGCCGGCCTTGTCACGATCGATCAGCCTGAGGCCAAGCGCCGCCTCCAGCGCCTCGATGCGCCGGGCGACGGTGGTCTGGTTGACCTGCAGCCCCTTCGCTGCGGTCAGGATCGAGCCGCCGCGCGCCACCGCCAGAAACGCCCTCAGGTCGTTCCAGTCGAACATCCGATCATCCCGCACTTGGCCAACGCCTCCGGAGCGTGCTGATGCGTGGCCCACCCTCACCCCGGGGGGGCCAGCCCGCGAAATAGGTAGACGAGGGACGAAATGCGGT
The DNA here is from genome assembly GCA_036496685.1 of Phenylobacterium sp. Classification (GTDB taxonomy): domain Bacteria; phylum Pseudomonadota; class Alphaproteobacteria; order Caulobacterales; family Caulobacteraceae; genus Phenylobacterium. The sequence goes on along the minus strand of DASXKT010000121.1, from coordinate 2,096 downwards.
TGTGACACGCGTCACGGCGGAGACGGCTCAGGCCGGTGACTTCAGGCTCGAGGGATCTGCGCCTTCTGCATCATTGGCGGCCGCCTGTGAGCGGAGGCTGCGATTGTGCGCCTCTCGCCGCTTGGCGTCCTGCTGCATGTAGGGGACCAGGAAATCAATGAAGGCCCGCACCCTGGGTGTGTCCTTCAGTTCCCGACGAATGACGATCCAGGCCCCGGCCATCGCCACGTCGATCAGCCCCGAGCAGCGTAGGAGGTTCGGGTCCGCGTCGCCGATGATGCAGGGGAGCGGTGCGATACCGAGCCCCGCGCTGACCGCGTGGACCATGTTGGTAAGTGAATTGGAACGGCTGGCCGGCGGCTTGCCGCCCGCCGCCTCGAACATCCAGACGATGCCGGGCAGACGTTCGAGCCCCGCATCGCCGCCAATCAGATCGTGGTCTGCGAGTTCGCCGAGCGTCACCGGGTGGCCCTTCCTCGCCGCATAGTCGCGGCTGCAATAGAGGCGGAACGGGTATTCGGCGAGCTTGCGGGCCACGAGGCTGGAGACCGGCAGGGCCGTGCCTGAGCGGATCGCCAGGTCCGCCTCCCCGGCCTCGATGTCGAGCTGCTGGTCGGTGACGATCAGGTCGATCTGCACCTCGGGATAGAGCCGCCGAAATTCGGCGATGGCCGGCGTGAGCGCCATGTTGGCCATCATCTCGATGCAGGTGAGCCGAAGCGTCCCGGCCATGCCGCGCTGGTGAGCTTGTGCGCGGCTCTCGAAACCCTTGGCTGCACGCTCGACGTTCTCGGCCTCGGCGACCAGGTCGCGCCCGGCTTCGGTCAGGCGGCTGCCGGTCTGGCCGCGCTCGAATAGCTTCAGCGCCAACGTGCTCTCGAGGGCCTCGATGCGCCGGGCGACGGTCGTCTGGTTGACGTCCAGGGCCTTGGAGGCCGCCAGGGTGGACCCGCCGCGCGCCACGGCCAGGAAGGCCTTGAGGTCATTCCAATCGAACATCGGTCTCTATTCTGCAATTGCGCAGAACCTTGCTGCAAGAGCGCTGATTGAAGGTCAAAGGCGGTCCGGGTACTTCGCCCATCCTTCCCGAACCGCGGGTCGCCGAACGCGGCCCACCCAAGCCTGTGAGAGGGCGACGACCCATGAAACTCTATTGCGACCCGATCTCCACCACGTCCCGTCCGGTCCTGCTGTTCCTTGCCGAGCACGGGCTTGACGTCGAAATCGTGCACGTCTCGCTGATGGCGAACGAGCACCTGCAGCCCGAGTACCTGGCGATCAACCCGAACGGCATCGTGCCGTTCCTGGTGGACGGCCCGCTGTCGCTGGGTGAGTCCTCGGCTATCCTGAAGTACCTTGCCGATAAGGTCGGGTCGCCCGACTACCCGACCGCGCTCGCGGAGCGCGCCAAGGTCAACGAGGCGCTCGACTGGTTCAACAGCCACTTCCACGAGTACTTCTGCCTGTTCACGATCTATCCGGCCGTGGGCATCCCCCAGGGGCTGGACCCGCAACTCGCAACGGCCATGCTGGCTTTCGGGGCCGAGCGTTCGCCCCGTTGGCTCAAGGTGCTCGACCAGCACATGCTGGGCGACAAGGCCTTTATCTGCGGCGACGAGATCAGCCTGGCTGACTACCTCGGCTCGGCGTTTGTCTCCCTCGGCGATGCGACGGGTTTCGACCTTTCGCCCTATCCCAACATCGCGCGCTGGATCGCCCGCATGAAGGCGCGTCCGACCTGGCCCATCGCCTACGCCGGCTTCAACGGGCTGTTGGCCGCGCTCCATAGCGAAACGCAGGCCGCCGCCTAGCCAACCCAAGTTCCGCAACCCTGAAACAAGACCGCCGGCGATCCGCGCCTGCGGATGGAGACTCCGATGTCCTTTGTTCAAGCCAAGCCGATTGCGACGCACAACTTCTACGGCCCGATTCACAAGGGCCTCCGCCTGCGGCTTTCGCAATTGCTGGTCCAGATCGGCGCCTGCGACGGCGATGACCCCGAGGTGCTGGCTCAGCTGATGGCCGACCTGCGCGTCCAGTGCCACATCTCCGAGCACCACCTATCCAACGAGGATGTCTGGATCCATCCGGCTCTG
>DASXKT010000120.1:0-6308 GCA_036496685.1 Phenylobacterium sp. | reverse complement strand
CTCGGGTGATCACTAGCTTGTCGCCTCGCGCCAGCCTCTGGAACCAGGGTCGCTGCGCTCTCTGCGGATCATTGGGAACGTCGCCGGCCGCGCAGGCGACCCGCCCGCGCCGGTCGAAGCGCACGAGGTTGGCGTAGCCGGGAGTCCGTCTCGCAACGTCTGCAAGGCGGTCGGCGCATTGATAGCCCACCGAGGCCGGAGCCAGGGTCTGCAGAAGGATGCCCGCGCCTTCCATGCGCGTGCGCGCGGTGGCGGCGCTGCGCTCGGCGGCGAAGCCGAGATTCTCGCGAAGGGTGATGCGTTCGCGGTTGAAGGCGATAGCGGACTGGGCGACGCCCAGCACCAGCACCGGCAGCAGGGCGGCCGCGAGCGCCGCCGTCAGGCGGACCCTGATCGTGCTAAACGAACCCCAGCGGAGGGCGGTCATGGAAGGGCGGTTCCCGTCCTCAACGGACGGTGCTTAGCCGCTCCGCGTCCGCCAAGATAGCCCGCATGGCGTCCCCCGCTGACGCGCCGTCGCGGTCATAGGAGCCATCTTCAAGGATCACATGCAGGGCGCGCCGGGCGCGGCTCACACGGCTTTTCACGGTGCCGACCGCGCAATTACAGATCTCAGCGGCCTCTTCGTAGGCAAATCCGCCGGCGCCGACGAGGATCAGGGCCTCGCGCTGCTCAGCCGGCAGCATGGCCAATCCCTGGCGCAATTCGTCGAGCGCCACAGGCGCCTCCGGGTCGTCCACCGCCACCAGGGTCCGTTCGGCGGCTTCCTGATCGAGCTGGCTCTGGCGCCAGGACCGGCGCTTCTCTGAATAGAACTGGTTGCGCAGGATCATGAAGGTCCAGGCCTTCATGTTGGTGCCCATCTGGAAGCTGGCGCGGGCGTCCCAGGCCTTCATCATGGCATCCTGCGCCAGATCGTCGGCGGCGGCCGGGTCGCCGCAAAGCGTCCTGGCGAATGCGCGAAGGTGGGGGATGAGCTGCACGAGCTCGCGCTTGAAACCCTCGTCGTCCGATCCGGAGCGCGAGTTGCGGGTCACGGTTTCATCTGACATCAGCCGTTCTCCGCGGTCTTGCTGTCAGCGCGACGCAGGATGTCCAGGAACTCGTCCGGGACGTCCTCGTTGACCACTTCGTCAAACATCTGACGCAGGCGCACGCCGATAGCCTGTTGGCGCAGTCTGGCCTCGTCCAATGCGGCGGACGGCTTTCGCGGGTCCGGTGAAGGCATGTTTTCTATCATACGTCCGGCAGGTCGCTTTCGCGAAGGCCGCCCCCTCTTGGCATCCTCGTCGCTCATCAACGCCCGGCTCCGCTTCCAGTTCCCGTTAGCGGTGCGCAAGATGCTGAAAACCAGTGGTTTTGGGAACAAGTTCCCCCTTGTAGCGTTTTTGCAGCATGATGGTCGTCGGGGGGGACAACCCTCCGAATGCGCCATTTCAAACAAGCGTCACTGGAATCACTGCCAAATTCGAGAGGTCAGCCTTTGAGTCTGCTAGCCCGACTTGCGCCGCATCTGCCCTATGTCCGGCGCTACGCCCGAGCCCTGACCGGCGATCAGACCACCGGAGACCACTATGTCCGCGTCGCACTCGAGGCGCTGGCGGCCGGCGAGCGCACCCTCGAGGCCAACCTCACCCCCCGCGTCGCGCTCTATCACGTGTTCCACGCCATCTGGTGCAGCTCCGGCGCCCATCTCGAAGGGCCCCAGGATGATGATCCTGAGTCCGACGACACGACCAGGCGGCTGATGCGCATCGCGCCCCGTTCACGCCAAGCGTTCCTGCTCACCGCCCTGGAAGGCTTCACGCCCTCCGAGGCCGCCCAGATCCTCGACGCGGATTTCAGCGAGGTCGAACAGTTGATCGCCGAGGCCCAGGCCGAGATCGATGCGGAACTGGCGACCGATGTGCTGATCATCGAGGACGAGCCGGTCATCGCCGCCGACATCGAGGCCCTGGTCCAAGAGCTCGGCCACACGGTGATCGATATCGCCGCGACGCGCACCGAGGCGGTGGATGCGGTGGGGCGCAAGACACCGGGTCTGGTGCTCGCCGATATACAGCTCGCCGACGGATCGTCCGGCATCGATGCGGTGAAGGACATCCTTGGCCGTTTCAACGTGCCGGTCATCTTCATCACCGCGTTCCCGGAGCGCTTGCTGACCGGGGAGCGCCCGGAACCGACCTTCCTGATCACCAAGCCCTTCCAGCCGGAGACGGTGAAGGCCGCGATCGGCCAGGCCTTGTTCTTCCATCCCCGCAAGGCTGCGAAGCAGGCCGCCTGAGGCGGAACAGCCGCCCGATCGTCCACGTTTCGAGAAGAGCGCCGCGCGAGCCGCGGCGCTCTTTTTTTCGTTGCGAGGAGAGGTTCGATGCTCGGCTGGGCTCTGGTGTTTGCGGTTATGGCGATCATCGCCGGCGCGCTTGGCTTCTTCAGTCTGGCAGGCCTGGCGGCGTCCATCGCCAAGGTGCTGTTCGTGATCTTCCTGGTCCTGGTGGTCGCCAGTTTCGTGATCCGGGCGTTCCGCGGCCAATCGGTCGTGTAGGCCCTGCGGGGACCTACGGAGTCTTGGGCGGCGGCGCCGGCGAGGTTTCGGCCTGGCGGGTGACCGCCGTGGGGTTCGGGGCGTCGAAGGCTGGCCCAGCGCTTGCGTGGCCGTTGTCGGCATTTGTCGACGAGAGAGCCGGACCCTTCCAGGTCCACGCAAGGAGGAGGCCGATGGCTGCGAGAAGCGTGCTGACCACCAGGACCCACAGCATGTGCCGACCGAAGCGGCCTTGCCGAGCCCTCGTCGCATTCAACACGGGATGCCCGTGCTCGGCGTTCGATCTCGAGGAATCGGCCGTTGCGAAACCCCTTACTGAGACGGGAAGTAGCTGAAGGGATTGGTCGCGGGCGGCGGGACCGGGACGGTTTGCCTCAGGGAACCTACGAGACCGCTTGCCAGCGCCAGCGCGAGAACTGCGCCAAGGATCACCAACCGACGGCGCCAGATCAGCTGGCGATGGTTGGGTGTCATCGTCAGGATCGGGCCGCGCCGCGCGTTGTAGCCGGATTGGATCATCTGACGCCTCTGTCGAGAGCCGACGGGTCGCTTCCCCGCGGCAGAGGAAACGGACGCAGGCCGCTCACGTTCCCGCTTGCATCGTTGCTACAGCTAAGCTTCCGGGAAGATTAGTAAAATCAAAAGCCTACAAAGTATCCGAAAAAGACGGCAAAAAAGTCAGCGTTCTCCGGAACGCAATTGCGGCACGTGAGTTTCTAGACTTGCGGAGGCGGCGACGCCCCCCCCGACTTGAGACTGGCAAGCATGCCAGTCTGCCGTCTCCGCACCCTTTTCTCGATGATGCACACTGGGCGGGTCTTCGGACCCGCCCTTTCCTTTGCGCGCAATGATTTTTGCGCGGTCAGCCGGGCTGAAGATGCAGCACGACATCGGCGCGGCGACGGAGCGGCTTGGCCTGGCCGCCGGCCGTAGTCGCGCCAGCGTCGCCCGCCGCCTGGACCTTGAATTCCGCCGCCGGCAAGCCGGCCGCCGAGAGCGCGGCGGTCACCGACTGGGCGCGCCGCTTGGAGAGTTCCATGTTGGCGTCAGGCGCGCCGACACTGTCGGCGAGGCCCAGGACATCCACGGCGGCGACCTTGCAGGGCCGGGCCTGGGCGGCGGCCGCGGACAGGACCTGGCGGCCTTCGCGAGTCAGGTCCGCGGATTCCGCTTCGAAGTAGATCTGCACCGTCTGGTCGACGCAGCGCTGGGGAGCCTTCACGATCTGCTCCCGGCTAGTCTTCATGCTCGTGCAGGCGCCGAGCCCAAACGCCAGGATCAACGCTACGCCGGCCGTTCCGCGGAGGGTCATCGTCGATAGCCTTTCAGCACCCGACAAAGGGGCAGCCGGACCATTCCGACCGCCCCCTGCCGATTCAAGACTGGGCCGCTCACTCAACTCGGCAAAGCCGCTTCAGCGAGGGCTGCCATCTTCCCAGAAGTACCGGCCGGTGGCGGAGTCGTAGTAATAGTACCGGCCAGCTCGCTCGTCATAATACTGCCGGTGGCCACCGGCAGACGCGCCGCAGCCGCCTTGGTCGTGGCAGCCCTTGACCGCCCCTGCCGCCGCACCGACCGCGCCGCCGATCAGGGCGCCGGTGGCCGCGTTGCCGGAGCCGGTGTTATTGCCGATCACGGCGCCTGCCAGGGCGCCGATCGCAGCGCCGCCGACCGTCGTGTTGGTGGTGTGAGGATCATCAGCGCAAGCGCAGAGCAACGCTCCGGCCCCCGCGAGCGCGATCAATGGTTTGAGCATCATAGGTCAGGCTTCTCCATACGTGTCCCTTCCCGGCCAAACGCCGCCACAGCTCTGCAGTTCCGCCGCGTGGCCGGCACAGCTTGACCGCTTCCGGAACCGCAGTCATCGCCCGCCGTTGGGACAGGCACTGTCACGATGGAGCTTTCCCCATGGTCGGCGCACGCATCGATCCGGACGATCGAACCGCGGCCCTCAGCCGGGCCGAACAGCAGGATATCGACGAGGCCCGCGCCGACGTCCGCGAAGCCTATGAGCGGGGCCGCAAAGACGAACGGGCCAGCCGCAAGCGGCATCCGCTGTTGATGACCCTGACCTTCATCTTCGCCATCTGCGGACTGGCGTTGCTGGCGGTCGCAGCGGTGAACGGATCCTTCGCCAGCGGGGGCGCGGTGGTCGACCAGAACCTCTCGATCGCGGCCGACCAGGCTGGCCCGCAGGTGCGACAGGCGGCGAGCCAGGCTGGACAATCCTTGCGCGACGCGGGTGAGCCTGCGAAGCCCAAGGCTTCCGATACGGCCGGCTAGGGATCTTGCAATTGGGGGCGATGACGGGCGTCAGGAAGGTCGAGGTGATCGCCAACTGCGCCTCGGGCAGCGTCGGCAAGGACGCCCCCGCAGCGGTGGCCAAGATCCTCGCCGAGTTTGGCCTGAGCCCGCACATCTGGACACCGGAGCCGCCCGAGTTGACGGCCTGCCTGCGGGCGGCGGTCGACGCCGCGCCCGACTTGTTGATCGTCCTGGCCGGGGACGGTACGGCGCGGGCTGCGGCAGAGCTCGCCGGGCCGGACGGACCGGTCATCGCGCCCCTGGCCGGCGGCACCATGAACATGCTGCCGCATGCGATCTATGGCGAGCGCCCCTGGCAGGCGGCGCTTTCGATCGCCCTCGACAAGGGCTTCGAGCGGTCGATCGGCGGCGGGATGGTGGACGGCCACAGCTTCTTGGTGGCGGCGATAATGGGCCCGCCCGCCCTGTGGGCGCCGGCGCGCGAGGCGGCGCGGTCCGGCGAACTGAGGCTCGCCTGGTTGCGCGCCCAGCGCGCGTTCCGCCGGGCGTTCACCGGACGGCTGCGCTACATGCTCGACGACGGTCAGCGGCTCAAGGCGGAAGCGTTGATCTTCATGTGCCCGCTGACGTCGCGGGCGCTGGACAATGACGAGTCGGCTCTGGAGTCGGCGGCCCTGGACGTGCAGGACGTCGCCGCAGCCTTCCGACTGGGCTTCCATGCGCTCACCGGCGACTGGCGCGAGGCGCCCGGGGTCGATGTCGAACGCTGTCAGCTGGCCCGCGTCTGGTCGGCGCACGGCATCCCAGCGATCCTGGATGGCGAAGCCGTCAGGCTGAAGACGCTGGCGGAGGTGCGCTATACCCCCAAGGTCGCCCGGATCCTGGCCATACCGAAAGACGCCTGAACACCGATGACCGCCCGCTTGGCGCACCTGTCCGACATCCACTTCGGCGGCGAGAATGCGCCGGCTGTGGCGGCGGCCACGGAATTGCTGAACGCGGGGGCCTTCGATCTGGTTGTCGTGACCGGCGACCTCACCCGCTACGCAGAAGTCGCGGAGTTCGAGGCTGCCGCCGCCTGGCTGACGCAAGTCCAAGCGCCGAAGCTGGTGACGCCAGGAAATCACGATGCGCCCTATTTCGCCTGGGCCGAGCGGGTGTTCGCCCCGTTCCGCCGCTACGAGCGGGCCATCGGGATGGCGCCGGCCCAGGTCCACCTGGGAGGCGGATTTGCGGTGCGCGGGGTGAACACCGCGCGCGGCGCCCAGCCGCGGCTCAACTGGTCCAAGGGCCAGATCGCCAAGGCCCAGGTGCGCGCCGCGGTCACCTGGTTCGAGAACGTCCATCCGGAATGCGTGCGGATCGTCGCCTGCCACCATCCGCTGGCCGAGATGATCGGCGGACCGATGACCGGACGCGTCTGGGGCGGCGAGGCCGCGGCCAGGGTGTTCGCCCACGCCAAGGTGGACCTGGTGCTGTCGGGCCATATCCACGCGCC
>DASXKT010000119.1:0-4483 GCA_036496685.1 Phenylobacterium sp. | reverse complement strand
CGCTTGTCGCCGGTGAGTTCCGAATAGGCCTTCAGGCCGCGGGTCAGGGCGGCGCGCAGGCCCGCTTCGTGGGTGCCCCCTTCCGGCGTAGGCACGGTGTTGCAGTAGGACTGCATGAAGCCGTCAGCCTCGCCGAAGCCGGCCGGCGTCCAGGTGACGGCCCATTCGACCTTGCCGGTCTCGCCGGGACGGGAATAGCGACCCGCGAAGGGCTCGGGCGTCACCGTCTCGATGTCCTTGACCCGCTCCGCCAGGAAGTCGGCCAGGCCGTTCGGGAAGCGGAAGGTGGCCTCGGCCGGGGTCTGGTCGTGGATGCGGGACGGGTCGCAGGACCAGCGGATCTCGACGCCGCCGAACAGGTAGGCCTTGGAACGCGCCATGCGGTAGAGCCGCGCCGGCTTGAAGGTGGCGGCCTCGCCGAAGATCACCGGGTCGGGGGTGAAGGCGATCGCTGTGCCGTGCTTGCGGGTCGGGCCGAGCTTCTCGATACCGCCCAGCGGCTTGCCGCGGGTAAAGGCCTGGCGCCACTCGAAGCCGTCCTTCCACGCGGTGACCTCAACGCGCTCGGAGAGCGCGTTGACGACGCTAACGCCCACGCCATGCAGGCCGCCCGAGGTCTCGTAGGCCTTTCCGGAGAATTTCCCACCGGAGTGCAGGACGGTCATGATGACCTCCAGCGCCGACTTGCCGGGATGCTTGGGGTGCGGATCGACCGGGATCCCGCGGCCGTCGTCGGTCACGGTGAGCTGGCCGTCGGCATCGAGCCTGACCGAGATCACCTTGGCGTGGCCGGCGACCGCCTCGTCCATGGCGTTGTCCAGCACCTCGGCGAAGAGGTGGTGGAGGGCGCGCTCGTCGGTGCCGCCGATGTACATCCCGGGCCGCTTACGCACGGGCTCCAGGCCTTCGAGGACCTCGATGTCCTTGGCGGAATAGCCGCCGCCCGCCGCGGGGCGCTCCGGCCGTGGCTCGTGGGTCTCGGCAAGCGGCGCGGCCGGCGCCGGGTTCAGCGCGGTGTCGAAAAGGTCGGGGAGGGGTTGGGCGGCGGACTTGGACATGGACCGATAAGCGTGGGGCGATTCTGACTGCGCCCGATATGAATAGCCCGCGAGGCGAAGGCAATGCAGCGCCTCTCGACAGTCGCGCTCCGCCGGGCTCCTATCGCATGCACGGAGGCGGCCGATGTCGAGTTGGAAGGATCCGGAGATCGCAGGGGTCCGCGCCCTGTTGGCCTCACGCCAGCCGGGCGAAGGCGCGCCCCCGCCTACCTATGCGGAACGCCGCGCGGCGATGGACGCCTTCGGCGAAATGGGCTCGCTTCCGCCGGGCTGCCTGCATGAGCCGCTGACCGCGAACGGGGTGAAGTGCGAGCAGGTGGTTCCCGTGGGGGCCCTTGATGATCGGCGGATCCTCTACCTGCATGGCGGGGCCTACGTGGGCGGAAGTCCGCGGAGCCACCGGCCGCTTGCGGCCAGGCTCGCCGAGGCGGCGCGGTCCAGAGCGATTGTCGCGGAGTACCGCCTCGCGCCGGAATATCCCTGCCCCGCCGGCCTTAGGGACGCGCTGGCGGTCTATCGCTGGGTGCTGGAGGGCGGGACCGAGCCTGATCGGATCGTGTTCGCCGGGGACTCGGCAGGCGGCGGCCTGGTGATGGCGCTGGCGTTGGCGCTGAAGGATCACGACCTGCCGCAGCCCGCCGGACTATTCGTGATCAGCCCATGGGTGGACCTGACCCAGTCGCACGACACTTACCGCACCAAGGCCGGCGACGACCCAATGATCTCCAAGGACCGATTGGACGAGAGCGCGCAGGCCTATCGCGGCGGGCACGAAATGAGGGACCCGCAGGTCTCGCCGGTGTTCGGCGACTTGGCCGGTCTCGCGCCCCTGCTCATCCAGGTGGGCTCGGAGGAGGCCCTGCTGGGCGACAGCCTGATGCTCGCGGAACGCGCCGGCCACGCCCGCGTCGAGGTCCGCCTGGAGGTGTGGCCGGAGATGATCCACGTCTGGCACGCCTTCGGCGGCCAGCTCGGTGCGGCGCGGCGGGCGATTGCGGCTGCCGGCTTGTGGATGGAGGCGCGGTTGGGCGGCTGAGCCTTAGGCCCGCAAGCTGGACAATCGCGCCCTACGGTCTAGCTTCATGGGATCAACCTTTCCGAGCGTTTTGAATGGTCCCTCGTTTTCTGATCGGCTCCCTGGCGGCCCTGACCCTGGCCTGCGCCGCATCACAGGCGACGGCGGACTGCAAGTTCGACAGGCTCGTCGAGGTCCCCGTCACAATGGACGGGCTTCGCGGCACGGTCGCGACCAAGATCAACGGCCACGACGCGACCTTCGGCATCGACACCGGGGCCTTCTTCAGCGTCGTGGCGACGGAAGCGGTCGCGCAATTCGGGATGAAGAAATCCGCCGTTCCATTCGGCATGACCGTCCGCGGCATTGGCGGGGGTGAGCGGGACGCCGAGGCGGCGATCGCTGAAAATTTCACCTTCGCGGGCGCGGGGTTCAAGGACATCGAGTTCCTGGCGGGCGGGCGCTTTTCGAGCAACGGCTCGGTCGGCGTGATCGGACAGAACCTGATGGGTCCGTTCGACATGGAGTACGACTTCGCCAACGGTGCGATGCGCTTCTTCAAGGCCCATGACTGCAGCAAGGCGAACCTCGCCTACTGGTCGTCCGGCATGGCGCTGTCGCGGGTCCCTCTGGATTCGCCCGGACGCTTCATGCAGGCGATTATCGCCAAGGCGAAAGTCAATGGCCGGGAGATCCGCGTCCAGCTCGATTCCGGCGCCCCGGTGTCCTACCTGAGCCGTCGCGCCGCGGCCCGTGCCGGTATTGAGATCAGCACGCAGGGGGTGACCAACGCCGGCATCACCTACGGCGCTTACGGCAAGGGGATCGAGACGTTCCTGGCGCCGTTCCAGAGCTTCAAGATCGGGGACGAGGAGATCAAGAACACCAGTCTGCGGATCGCGGACATCGACCTCGGCAACGACACCGACATGCTGCTGGGAGCGGACTTCTTCCTGTCCCACAGGATCCTGATCTCCAACAGTCAGAAGGCGCTCTATTTCACCTACAACGGCGGGCCGGTGTTCCGCCTTGACCGGCCGCCCGCGGGGAAGACGGAGGCGCAGGCCGCAGCGCCCGCGCCGACGGCGAACACAGCGGCGGCCGGATCCACATCGCCCGGGAGCGACGCAGCTAAGCCTGCGGTTGGTCTGAAGACGGCGGCAGAATTTGCTCGGCGCGGGGCCGCCTCTGCGGCCCGTCGCGATTTCCCCGCAGCGATCGCCGATTACAGCCGGGCGATCGAGCTGGAACCCCAGAACGGCGAGCACTATCACGCTCGCGCCACGGCGCGCCTCAGCAATCGTCAGCCGCTTCTGGCCTTGGCCGACCTCGATCAGGCGCTGAAGTACAATCCCGGCGATGAGCAGGCGCTGATGTTGCGCGGCGAACTATATCTGCAGGCGCACAACGCGACGAAGGCGAAGGCCGATTTCGACGCGGTGCAGAAGATCGCGCCGGGACGCTCCGACCTGCCGGCCATGATCGGCGTAGCCTATGCCCGGGCAGGCCTGTTTGACCTGGGCATCCAATACCTCGACGGCTGGATCGCGGCCCACCCCAGGGACGAGAACCTCAGCCGGGTCTATGGCGCCCGCTGCTGGGCCCGCGCCGCTGCGAACAAGGACCTCGACAAGGCCCTCGCCGACTGTGACCTGGCGACCCGGCGGGACCACAATTCGCAGATCATGACCTATCGGGGCCTGGTGCTCTATCGGATGGGACGGACCGACGAGGCGGTGCTGCAATATGGGGCCGCGATCCGCGCGCAACCGCTCGCGGCCCAGGCCCTCTATCTGCGCGGACTGGCGGAGCTGAAGAAGGGCGACAAGGCCGCGGGCGACGCCGACCTGGCCGCGGCCAAGGCCATCGACCCCAACCTCACCCAGGAGTTTCGCCGCTTCGGCCTCACGCCGGAGACCGGCCCCGCCACGGACGGGCCGAAGCCGGCGGCGGGCTGATCTACTTCTTCGGCGCGTAGATCGCCGAGAGCAGGTCCGGGCTCCCTTCGATGCGTTCCAGCCGCGGGTAGCGCAGGCCGCCGTGGTAGTCGACGGCGACGGTGCGGTAGTGATCGCCGGTCTTGACCAGCAGGCTGAGCGGCGGCCCACCCTTCTTGGCCTCGGTGATGGCCTCCTTCAGCCGGTCGGCGTCGTAGGCGATGCCGTTGACGGCCAGCAGCTTGCCGCCCACGGCCAGCCCCGCCTTGAAGGCCGGACCTTCCCACTGGACAGCGGTGATGTCGGCGTCTCGGCCGAGGGTCAGCCCCAGCGAATAGGTCAGGTCCGTGGATTTGCGCCGCGCTTCCGCAGACTTGAAATAGTCGGTGGGGGTGTCGGTATAGACCAGCTTCCAGCCGCCGCGGGCCAGGCCGTCGAGCGGCGGCTTGGGCGCCACCTGATTGATCCGCTCG
>DASXKT010000118.1:0-1892 GCA_036496685.1 Phenylobacterium sp. | reverse complement strand
AGCACGACCGCGTAGCCGAGCGCGGCGATGGCCAGGAGGATCACTATGATCGCGAGCAATGGTCGGCCCCTTGCTGGTACGCGACGGCAAAGCTTACCGCCGAATGTTGTCAGGAGTTCGCGGCGTCGTCGACTCGCAAGTGCGTTCGTTCCGCCGCCGGTTAGGCCGCGTCTCCTCGCAGGGGAAGACGCCGGCCCTGTCCGTCGCGCGCGCTTCGTGGTTCCCTTGCCAAAACCAAGAGGAAGCGCCCGCTCATGATGAAGCTCTACTCCGGCGATCTCAGCCCCTATTCCGCGCGCGTGCGGATGCAGATCTACGCCAAGGGCATCACCGACATCACCCTTGAGCGCCCGGCCGATTTCGGCCTGCCGCAGTTCCGCGAGCGCAACCCGATCGGCCGCATTCCGGTACTCGACATCGACGGCGACCTGATGCCGGAGTCCGAGGTGATCGCCGAGTATCTGGAGGAGGTCTATCCGGAGCCCTCGCTGCTCGGAGCGACCCCGCGAGAGAGCGCCCATATCCGCACGCTCGCCCGCATCGGCGACGTCTACCTGATGAACAACATGTTCATGCTCTCCGGCCAGACCTACGCGGCGACCCGCAACCAGGGCGTCATCGACCTCCTGGCTGGCCAGGTGGTTCGTAACCTCAAGGCGCTCGACCGGATGATCGGCACGGACGGCTTCGCCTGCTGCGGTCGCGTCACCCTGGCGGACTGCGCGCTGACGCCGGGCCTTTTCCTGGTCGAGAACGTCCTACCGGCGGCCGGAGTCGAAAACCCGATACCCGCGAACTCGAAGGTGGCGAGCTACTGGGCAGCCATCCAGCAGCAGGATCCGGCGGCCCGCACGCTGGCCGAACTTCACCGCGGCCTCGAAGAGCGGCGCGAACTCATCCGCAGCGGCGCCTTCGCCAAGATGATGGCCGCGGCCAGGGCGGCCATGGAGGCGGCCGAGCAGTAGGGCGCCCAAAGATCCGGCTAGTGGCGGACGGCCTTCTCGACGCCTTCCAGCATCATCGCCCAGGTGCGCTCGTACTCAGCGCGGTGCCGCCGGTCCTCGTCGGTGACGCTGCCGTCTGCGTTGGCCTGGGTGATCGTCACCTCGGTCGCCTCGCCGGCCGGTCCTAACTCCACGGTGACGAGGTGCACAGGTCCCTTGCCGCCGCTCTGGTGGGTGTAGCTGAAGCGCCGCGTGGGCTCGAAGGAGCGGACCTCGCCGCGGTCTTCGAAGCACTTCCCGGCGTGCTCGCCTGACATCTTGATCGGATGGCCGACCTGCCAGTCGGTCTCCACGTCCGCGCCCATCATGTAGGCCTTCATGCCCTGCCGGGAGGTGAGCGTGCGCCACACCTCCTCAGGCCGGGCCGGAATCCGGCGCGACGCCTGCGCGGTCATTTTCATCTCGGGCCTCCTTGCGTCTGCGACGCAGGCGGAAACGGCGAGCCGGCCTTCAGGGTTCAGCCTCCCGCTGAGAAAATCTAATCGCCGCCGGAGTTAATCCTATTAGTTCGATAGGAATAGTGGTGCTTAGTTCCGCCCACTGAACAAGGGGGTACGAGCATGATCACGACTGCGGCCTTTCGCCGAACCATGAGGAGCACGTTGCTGGCGGGGCTGCTGTGCGGCGTGGCGCCTGCGGCCCTGGCCCAGGTGGTGACGACGGCCTCGCCGCAACCCTCCGGTATCAGCCAGGAGCAGGCGTTGGCGCTCGCGGCCCGGCTGGATGCGCTGGAGAAGCGCAACGAGGAGCTGGAAAGCCAGATCGCAGACCTCAAGACCCAAACAACCGCCGCCGCCCAGGGCATCCGCGAGACCGCGGCCGCCCAGCCGACGGTGACCGTCGCCAACGGCCGGCCGACCGTCACTTCGCCGGACGGGAACTTCAAGT
>DASXKT010000117.1:0-3601 GCA_036496685.1 Phenylobacterium sp. | reverse complement strand
CGGTTCTGCTGGAGGCCGCGCGCGCCCATTGGAATGTGCTGCCGGCCGGCAAGAAGGAGGCCTTCCGATTCCACCACGTCTCCACCGACGAGGTGTTCGGCGCCTTGGGCGAGGACGGCGACTTCACGGAAGCCACGCACTACGATCCCAATTCCCCCTATTCGTCGAGCAAGGCCGGCGCTGATCACCTGGTGCGCGCCTGGGGCCGGACCTACGGCATGCCGGTGGTGCTGACCAACTGCTCCAACAACTACGGCCCGTTCCAATTCCCCGAGAAGCTGATCCCGACGGTGATCACCCGCGCGCTCGAGGGGAAGACCATCCCGGTCTACGGCGATGGCCGCCAGGTCCGCGACTGGCTGCACGTCGACGACCACGCCGAGGCGTTGCTGCTGGTCCTGGGCAAGGGGCGCCTCGGCGAGACCTACTGCATCGGCGGCGACGCGACGAAGCGCAACATCGAGGTGATCCAGATGCTGTGTGCGCATCTGGACGCCATGTCGCCGGCCAATACCCCGCACGCCGAGAAGATCACCTTCGTCACCGACCGGCCTGGCCACGACTTCCGCTACTCCATCGACGCATCCAAGCTGAAGGCGGAACTCGGCTGGGAGCCGCGGATGCCGCTGCTCGCCGGCCTTGAGGACACCGTCCGCTGGTACGTGGACAACCGCGAATGGGTGGAGGGCATCCGCCAGCGCGGCTTCCAGTCCGAGCGCCTGGGTCTGGTCAAGGCATGACTGTTCGCGTCCTGCAGTTCGGGACCACCGGGCAACTGGCGCAGGAGCTGCTGGCGCAGGCCAAGGATTTTGACGTTGAAATCACGGCGCTTTCGCGCGCTGAAGCCGACTTCACTGACCCGCCGGCCTGCGCCGCCAAGGTCACGGAAATCAAGCCCGACCTGGTGGTGATCGCCGCCGCCTACACCGCCGTCGACCGGGCCGAGGCGGAGAAGGAACTCGCGCAGCGGATCAATTCGACCTCGCCCGCCGCGATCGCCGCGGCCGCGCAGGCTGTGGGCGCGGCGGTCGTCTTCATATCCACCGACTATGTCTTCGACGGCGCCAAGGGCGCCCCTTACCTCGAGGCTGACGCCGTTCGCCCGGCTAACGCTTATGGTGACACCAAGCTGAACGGTGAGCTGACGGTTCAGGAGCACGCATCCCGGGCGCTGATCCTCCGCACCTCCTGGGTCGTCTCCAGCCACGGCAAGAACTTCGTCAAGACGATGCTGCGGCTGGCGGGGGAAGGTAAGCCGATCCGGGTCGTGGACGACCAGTTTGGCCGCCCGACGGCAGCGCGCGATCTCGCACGCTTCATCCTCGCCCAAGCGGAGCGCCTGGCCCAGGCGCGCGCCGGCGACGAAGTGTTCGGGCTGCATCATTTCGCCAACGCCGGCGAGGTGAGCTGGAAGGGCTTTGCAGAGGCGATCTTCGAGCTGGCCTACGGCGCCGATGGGCCGCCGGTCGCCGGGATCCCAACGGCGGACTATCCGACGCCGGCGCGACGGCCGCTCCGCGGCACGCTGGACACCGGCAAGCTCGAACGCACCTTCGGCGCCACGCCAAGGCCGTGGCGTGAGGCCGTGGCCGAGATCGTGTCCGAACTCAAGGCACAAGAGGGGACTACCGTATGAGGCGGGGGGTCATTCTGGCAGGCGGCTCGGGAACGCGCCTGCATCCGCTGACGCTTGCGGTCTCCAAGCAGCTGCTGCCGGTCTACGACAAGCCGATGATCTACTACCCGCTGTCGGTGCTGCTGCTGGCCGGCGTGCGAGAGATCCTGATCATCACCACGCCTGAGGACCAGGCCGGCTTCAAACGACTGCTGGGCGATGGCTCGCAACTCGGCGTGCGGTTCGAATACGTCGTGCAACCGCGGCCCGACGGGCTGGCGCAGGCCTATATCCTCGGCGAGGAGTTCATCGACGGGAAACCCAGCGTCATGGTGCTGGGCGACAATATCTTCTTCGGACAGAACTTCAGCCAATCGCTGCAGGCGGCGGGAGCCCGCCAGGACGGTGCGACCGTATTCGGCTATCTGGTGCAGGATCCTGAACGATACGGCGTCGTTGAGCTCGGCGCGGACGGCAAGGCTATCGGCATTGAGGAAAAGCCCGCAACGCCGAAGTCCAACTACGCGGTGACCGGCCTCTATTTCTATGACGGGCGAGCCAGCGAGTTCGCCAGGACGCTGAAGCCCTCGCACCGTGGCGAGCTCGAGATCACCGCCCTGAACCAGGTCTACCTCGACGCCGGCCAACTGAACGTTGAGCTCCTGGGGCGCGGGTTCGCCTGGCTTGATACCGGCACGCACGACAGCCTCATCCAGGCCGGCGAGTTCATTCGCGCCGTCGAGCAACGGCAGGGTCTGCGCATCGGGTGCCTGGAAGAGATCGCCTTTCGCCGTGGCTGGATCGACGCCCAGCAGCTTCGCCGGCTGGCCGACACCCTGGCGAAGAGCGAGTACGGCCAATACCTTCGTCGGCTGGCTGAGGAACCACTGGCGCCCGAAGAGGTTGAGTAGGCCGTAGTCGCGCCGGAACGGCGCGGGGCGGGAGATATGGCGGTCTAGAAGAAGGGAGCTAGGGCGGTCTAAAAGAACAGCGCCCGGATTCCGGCCGCGACCGCGAACCACAGACCGATCGAGGCGCAGGCGGCGATGGTCAAGCCGATGCCGAGCGGCAGCCGGCGCGCCGGGCCAGTCTCGATCGACAGGCGGCTTTCGCTGAGGTGCTGGAACGAGACGTCTGCTGGCATCGCTCTTGCTCCGGGCCCGCCGATCGGGTCGCGTGTCCCATAGAACGACGGGTTCGCTTAAGAGATCGTGCGGAGATGAGGCAAACGCCGGGTTAAGCCTGCAGCTTAAGCCTGACGCCCCCCTCGGACCTGCTTGGCAGGAGAAGGTCGACGTGAGCGTGCTGGTGAACGACGGCGATGGGCGCGGGAGGCGGTCGATGGCGACGCCAGACCGCCATCGGTCGGTTCCCGACGCTGCGCCGTCGGTGGTGGCGATGCATCCCGTGAAGCGGCTGTTCGACATCCTGGCGGCAGGGTTTGGGCTTCTGGTGTTCCTGCCGCTGCTGCTGCTGGTGATGCTGGCGATCCGGCTGGAGACGCCAGGCCAGGCGATCTTCCGCCAGCGGCGGACCGGCTACCGCGGCCAGGTGTTCACGATCTACAAGTTCCGCACGATGACGGTGACCGAGGACTGCGCCAAGGTCCGCCACGCCACCAAGAACGATGAGCGGGTCACCGAGGTGGGAGCTCTGCTGCGCAAGCTGAGCATCGACGAGCTGCCGCAGCTCTGGAACGTGCTGAAGGGCGACATGTCGATCGTCGGTCCGCGGCCGCACGCCCTGGCCCACGACGAATACTATGGCGCGCTGATCCCGACCTATGCGGCCCGCTTCCGGGCCCGCCCGGGGCTGACCGGTTACGCCCAGGTCAACGGCTTCCGCGGCGAGGTCCACGACGCCCGCGGGATGAGCGACCGGGTGGCCGCCGACAACAGCTACATCGAGGAATGGTCGCCCGCCCTCGACCTCGCCATCCTGGCGCGCACAGTCCCGCTCATCTTCCGCGATCCGCGCGCTTACTGA
>DASXKT010000116.1:0-8356 GCA_036496685.1 Phenylobacterium sp. | reverse complement strand
GGACGCCGTCGATGATCGTCCAGTCACCGGAGACCTTGTAGGTGTGGGTCACGCCGGCGTTGGAGTAGTCGGAGAACCGGTAAGCCAGTTCGGCGGTCAGGTCCTTCGCCCAGGGTTGGTCCTGCACGATCGGCACGCGGGTTTCGCCGAACAGCTCGTAGACGTCGTAGCTGCCGTTCACCGGCGGGTTGGCCGCGCCGTTGCCGTTCACGTCCCCGGAGGCCTGGGCGATATCGGACCTGTTATCCAGGTGCTCCCGACGGTATTCCGCGCCCATCGAGACGCCGATCTTGTCGTTGGCCCAGGGGCTCTTGACGTTGTCGGGCAGGGTGCCGACCACATTCAGGTTGGCGACGCGCTCGGTGATGTTGCCGGTCGTGAAGGTTGGGGCCTGCAGGTAGGTCAGCGCGTCCTTGGTCACGCCGCCGATCTGGAAGCTGTTGTAGGGCACGCAGGCCGGGTCGGTGCCGTCGATGACCGATTGGCAGACGATCTGGCCGGCCGCGTTCTTGCGGGCGATCAACGCGCGGTTGATGCGCGAGGTCAGGAAGTTGTTGTCCTGCTCTTGCAGCAGCGAGGTCTTGCCGTACTGCAGGAAGCTGTCGTAGCTCCAGTCGCCGCCGATCTCACCCTTCAGGCCGACAACGTAGCGTTGCTCCTTGTGGTCGAAGATCGTCAGGCGGCCGCCGCCTTCAACGTTGCGGCGGGCGATCTGAACCTGAGTGTTGGCGCCCGACGCGATCTGTGCGGCGGAACAGCCGAGTTGTCCCGCCTGCACCGCGGTGATCAGCGGGTTGTCGCAGTTGATGGCGAAGGTGCCGCCCGGTCCGGGGCCGCTCTGGGCGAAGATGCCGCCGGGCGCGATCTGAGCCGTGGAGTTGTCATCCATGAACATCAGGTCGGCGTAGGCCTGGAAGTGCGGCGTGATCTCGTAGTGCGCGAAGGCGCCCATGCTGTAGCGCTGGTCAGGGCGCATCAGGTAGTTGGTCGGAGCGAAGTTATAGACGTCCTGCGAGGTCGAAGGGCGGAAGGTGTTCCCCGGACCGGCCGGGTCGACGATGAAGCTGCCGACCGAGGAGCCGAACGTGGTCGGATAGGCGGTGCCCGAACCGCCGCACTTCGCCGCGACGAAGCTGGCGCCCGAGTTCAGGGCGCAGGCGGTGAAGTCGTAGTTGTTGGCGGTGACCGCGTTGACGTTCACGTGCTGGGCGTAGGCGGTGATGTTGCCTTTGCCGTCCGGCGCGTTGACGCCGAGCGTGATGCTCACCGTGTCGCTTTCGCCGCCCTTGAAATCGCCGGGAACGGTGTAGTTGTCCGGCACGGCGGCAATGGCGCGCTGGTTGCGGATCGCTTGTTGGACGTTGTCGGGGTTCTGCTGGTTGTGCTGGTAGATCGAGTACTGCGCGTCGAGGCGCACGCCCTCGAAGTTCTTGTTCATGATGAAGTTGACGACGCCGGCCACGGCGTCAGCGCCGTACACCGCCGAGGCGCCGCCCGTCAGGACGTCAACGCGTTCGACCAGCGAGGACGGGATGAAGTTCAGGTCGGCCGCGACGGCCGTGATGGCCGACGTCGGGTTACCGGACTGGAGGCGGCGACCGTCGATCAGCACCAGGGTCCGCGCCGCGCCAAGGCCGCGCAGGTTCACCGTGGCGGTGCCGTTGGAGCCGTTGGAGACGTTGGAGTTCTGCCCGGCGAACGACTGCGGCAGCCGCTGAATTAGGTCCTCGATCTTGACAACGCCCTGCGCCTTGATTTCCGCAGCGCCCACCGAGGTCACGGGGGAAATGCTGGTCAGGTTCGGCGAGGGGATCCGAGTGCCGGTGACGACGATTTCGGAGACTTCGCCCGACGGCGCGGCGGCGGCAGCCGCGGCGGCTTGCGTGGCGGACAGGCCGAGGAAGGCCATACCGCAGATCATCGAGGAGGCCAGCAGGCGCTCCCGAGTGGAATTGATTTTCAAGGTCTAAATCCTCCAGCGGTCGCCTATGAAAGGCTGACCTGCCCCCAAACATTCATTCCCGGGATCGTAAGCGACCTCGGTTATGCCGGAGTTACGAGCGTATCCGACGGACGGTCAACGAACATTAGCTTCCGGCAACGTTGCGGAAGCCGACGTGTCGCATTCTGGTCACATATTGGGCGCGCCAACCGGGATGGGCGCACAATTTGGCCCCGGATAACCCGAATGCGCATCACTCGTGTCCCGCGAGAGGCAAAGGGCGATGCGAGTTCGCTCCACCGATCCGGCGATTGCACCCGCCCCGCCGGCAGTCTTCAATGCCTCCACCGCAACAAGCTGGAGAATCGATCCGATGGTAGCATTTGGACCTCGGGCCCGCTTGGCCGCTGCAAGCGTGCTGATCGCCGGACTTTCGGCGTCGACGCTGGCCGCACCGCCGCCGGCCAATGGCGACCGGGCCCAAGTACTCCAGCAGCTCCTCGACTGCCGGAAGATCGGCGATGGCCCGGCCCGCCTGGCCTGCTACGACAAGGCCGCCGCGACGATGGATCAGGCCGAGGCCAAGGGCGACATTGTGGTGGTTGACCGCGAACAGGCCCGCAAGGTGCGGCGTCAGGCGTTCGGCTTCACCCTGCCCTCGATCACCCTGTTCGAACGCGGAGAGAAGCCCGAAGAGATCTCGACCATGGACGGGAAGGTCGCCGCCGCTCGGCAGAACGGCGCCGGCAAGTGGGTGATCCGGCTCGAGGACGGGGCTACCTGGGCGCAGGTGGACACCAACGAGGTCCCGATCCCGCCGAAGGCCGGCGATCCGGTAAAGATCCGCAAAGCCGCGCTCGGCAGTTACATCCTTTCCCTGCCGCATCACGTGTCGTTCCGCGCCCATCGCGAGGAGTAGGAGCGGTCACCTGTCCTTTGGATCGATGGCGTCGCGCAGGCCGTCGCCGATGAAGTTGAAGCTCATCAGGGTCACGACCATCACCAGGGACGGAAAGATCAGGAGCCAGGGCGCGAGCTCCATGTCCTGCGCCCCGTTGGCGATCAGGGTGCCGAGGGAAGCCATGGGCGGCTGAACGCCCAGGCCCAGGAAGCTTAGAAAGCTCTCAGCCAGGATCACCGCCGGAATGGTCAGGGTGACGTAGACCACGACAGGCCCGAGCAGGTTGGGCACGATGTGGCGCACGATGATGTCGCTTTGGCGCAGGCCGGCGGCGCGGGCGGCTTCGACGAATTCCTTCTGCTTCAGTGTCAGCGTCTGGCCGCGAACGATCCGGCTCATGGTCAGCCATTCCACAGCCCCGATCGCCACGAAGATCAGGATGATGTTCGAGCCGAAGGTGACCATCAGCAGGATGACGAAGAAGATGAAGGGCAGAGAATAGAGCACGTCGACAAAGCGCATCATCAGCTCATCGACCCGCCCGCCAACGAAGCCGGCGAACGCGCCCCAGGCGACACCGATCACCAGCGAGACGAAGGTCGCGACCAGGCCGATGGCGAGCGACACTCTGAGACCTATCAGGAGGCGGGCCAGGAGATCGCGGCCGAGCGCGTCGGTGCCGATCAGGTGACCATGCTGTAGCGGCGACAGCCAGACGTCGGTCTTGTTAACCTGGTCATAGGCGTAGGGCGTCAGGTAGGGGCCGAAGACCGCGGCGACCACCAGCACGGCCAGCACGGCCATGCCGGTCACCGCGCCGCGGTTGCGCATCAGCCGCCGGCGCGCATCGTCCCAGAGGCTGCGCCCCTTAACCGCGGCGCGTTCCATGCTTTGCGCGCCCCCGCGGGAGCCTGGCGCGAGGAGCAAGGCGCTCACGCGAGACGCACCCTGGGATCGAGCACCGCATAGAGCAGGTCGGCGACCAGGTTCAGAACCAGGATCAGCGCCGCGTAGAAGATCACCATTCCCATGACCACGGTGTAGTCGCGCTGCAGGGCGCTCAGCACGAAGAACTTCCCCAGGCCCGGAAGGTTGAAGATCTTTTCCACCACCAGAGAGCCGGTGATCAGACCGGCGCAGGCCGGCCCCAGGTAGCTGACCAGCGGCAGGATGGCGGCCCGCAGCGCATGGCGGGTGACAATCCGATGCTCCGGAAGCCCCTTGGCGCGGGCGGTTCGCACATAGTTGGAGTGCAGCACCTCGACCATCCCAGCCCGCGTCAGCCGCGAGATGATTGCGATCTGCGGCAAGGCCAGCACCGTCACCGGAAGCACCAAGTTGACCAGCGCCCCGCCGTCCCAGCCGGCGCCCGGCAGCCAGCCGAGCTTCGACGCGAACACCAAGACGAGCAGCGGCGCGGTCACGAAGGTCGGAATGCACACGCCGAGGATCGCCACGGTCATGACGCCATAGTCGACGCTGCGGTTCTGACGCATCGCGGCCAGCACGCCCAGGCTGACGCCGACCAGGGCGGCCAGGATGATCGCGGAGCCGCCGAGCTTCAGGGAGACCAGATAGTTCTCCTTGAGGATCTCGATGACCGACTTGTCCTTGTACTTGAGCGAGGGCCCAAGATCGCCGCGCACCACGTTGCCCAGGTAGTCGAGGTACTGTGCGCCGAGCGGCTTGTTCATGCCGTACTTGGCCAGGACGTTGCGTTCGATCTCGGGCGAGAGCCTGCGGTCGGTATCGAACGGACTGCCGGGCGCGGCGCGCATCATGAAGAACGCGAGCGTGATCACCAGGAAAAGCGTCGGGATCGCGACCAGAAGACGCCGGCCGATAAAGCGAAACATGTGGCTGGAAATGGCCTCTGGCTCGGGGCCTTTTCGAGGGCCGCGCATTGCGAAACTTCCACCGGCCCCCGATGATGTCAACGAAGGGGCGTCCCCCTTGCCGAAAGCGAGCCATGACCGAGTTCCGACGCGTCACAGACGACTTCTCAGTGTCTCCCCAGATCAGCGTGGCCGATGTGGCCGAAGCCGGTCGCCTGGGCTTCACGACGATCATCAACAACCGCCCCGACGGCGAGGATCCGGGCGCGCCGCAAGGCGCCGACATCGAAGCCGCCGCCAAGGCGGCCGGCCTGGCCTATATCCACGTCCCGGTGCGCGGCGCGCCCGGACCTGCCGAGGTCGAGGCGGTGCGCGTGGCGATCGACGCGGCCCCGGGCCCGGTACTGGCCTACTGCCGCTCGGGCACACGCTCGATCACCACGTGGTCGATCGGCCAGGCGATGTCCGGCGCCATGGAGCGCGGCGAGCTGGTAAGCCTCGGCCGGCAGGCCGGCTATGATCTCTCCGGCGTGCTCAGCGGATGATCCCCTACGTCCGGGATATCCAGTTCGAGTATGGCGCCTGCGACGAGGTTTCGCCGCTGATCCGCCGGGTCGTGGCCAACAACCCGGGACCGTTCACGTTCAAGGGGACCGGCACCTACATCGTCGGCCGTGGCGAGGTCGCGGTGATCGATCCTGGCCCGGACCTGCCGGAACATCTGGAGGCCATCCTGGCCGCCGTCGCGGGCGAGCGGGTCACCCACATCCTGATCACCCATCACCACTCCGACCACTCGCCGCTCGCTGGACCGCTGAAGTCGGCGACGGGGGCGACCATCTATGGCTGCGCGGTTGCCGGCCACGAGGACGACGACACCGGCGAGGTGAAGATGGAGGCCGGGCACGACCACGACTTCCGGCCGGACGTCAGCCTGTGCGCCGGCGGCGAGGTTTCCGGTCCGGGCTGGACGATGGAAGCGATCCCGACGCCGGGTCACACCTCCAACCACCTCTGCTACGCCCTGAAGGAAGAGAACGCCTGCTTCACCGGCGACCACATCATGGGTTGGTCGACCACGGTGATCACCCCGCCCGATGGCGACATGAGCGACTACCTCGCGAGCCTCCAGCGGATTCGGGCGGGCAACTTCACGACACTCTGGCCGACGCACGGCCCGCCGATCCTCGAGGTCGCGCCCTTTATCGACGCCTATGCGGAGCACCGCCAGGAGCGGATCGACCAGATCCTCAACGCGCTGAAAGCTGGGCCGGGGCGCATCAAGGACCTCGTGCCTCGGCTCTATGCCGACGTGGACCAGCGCCTGTGGCCAGCGGCCGCCCGCTCGATGCTGGCCGGCATCATCCACCTGACGCGTCAGGGCAGGATCATCACCGATGGCGAACCCGGGGCGGAGAGCGAGTACCGGCTGGCCTAGCGGGCTTCGACCCGTTCGACGCTGACGAAGCGGTGGTCGCCGGTGCGTGCGGCGTCGGCGATCTCCTCGGGTGTCTCGGCGCGGATCGTCGGGGTCACCGTGGCGACAAGGCCGTTAGGGAGCTGGATGGTTCCGGTTTCACCCGACGCCAGTTCCGTCGAGCCGGAAACCATGGGGTGGAAGCTCCGGTTGAGGGCCGCAGTGACCAGCAGCCGGTCGCCATGCTGCACGACGCGAGTGAAGAGCTTGTAGCGGCTGGCGTTCCGCTCAATGTAGCCGATCCGGAAGCGCGACTGGGATCCGAACGCCGTCAGGTCGGTGATCAGGGGAATGCCCTGCGGATCGGTCATCGTCGCCAGGACGCGCACCGCCGAGCCGGGCTGGACCTGCGACCACGGCGCCGCGGAATGCACTTTGGCCGGGCCGAAGAAGCCGGTGGGCAGCAACCGGCTCGAGCCTGCCGCGGCTGCGCCCCCTTCCGTCGGCGGCAGCGCCGCGGGCGTAAGGACCGCTGCGGGTTCGGGCAGCGTCAGCACAGACAAAGGGGCCAGGGAAGTGGCGGGCCGTCTGGTCGGCGTCCGGGTCGGCGCCCCAAGCATCGCTCCGACTGGCGGAGCGGGCGACGCCTTATCCTGTTGCACAGTGGGCTTCGCGGGCCTCGCCGGCGCCGAGGCTGCTTCAAACCTCAGCTCCGTGGGGCGTGCGGTCCAGGCCGTCCAGGCGCCGACAAGCACCATGGCGGACACGATCGCGAGACCGAGCCCTCTCGTCGCGGGGCTCGGGGCTTCACGGATCAAGAGTCCGACGCGCTCGGTGAGTGGGTGGGCCGAAGACGCCAGCCAATAGCAGCCGAGGGGAAGGGGGCGGGCGGCGAGCTGGGTTTTCAGCATGGCCTCTGCGTAGGTTCGGCGCGCGCGGGGATGGGCGGCGACCACCTGCGCATCGCAGGCCAGCTCCTGGTCGATCCTCAAGCACCGCGCCATGAGGTGGATCAGCGGATTGAACCAGCAGGCGCAGCGGGCGATCGCCACCAGGGCGTTGATACGAGAATCCTGCCGCGCGATGTGGGTCGCTTCGTGCGCCAGGATGACCCGTTGCTCCCGCGGTGTGTAACGTCGGGCGAAATCGTCGGGCGTAACGATCCGTGGGCGCAGGACACCGACCACCGCCGGGCCGCCGCGTCCCGCCCGAACCGCGCGTGCGAATTGCGCTTGC
This sequence comes from Phenylobacterium sp., assembly GCA_036496685.1. Taxonomy (GTDB): domain Bacteria; phylum Pseudomonadota; class Alphaproteobacteria; order Caulobacterales; family Caulobacteraceae; genus Phenylobacterium. The sequence continues at coordinate 1,025 of DASXKT010000116.1, read as the reverse complement.
GCCCAGACAAGGGCGCCTAGGGCGATCAAGGCGCCACCGAGCCAGAGAATGCACAGGAGCGCTGGGATATCCGGCCCGACCGGAAGCTGCAGGACCGGCGCAAAGACGATGTCCGGAACCGACGCAGCGACCTCGTCATCCTGCGCCAGGCTCGGCTGGCTTACGACGATCACCCGCGCCGGCGCGAGCATGGCGGCCGCCGCGAGAGGGATGAGCATCCAGAGCCCGTAGGCGACGCGAGCGCCGAACGCGCGCCTCAACGGCCGGCGAACCAGCATGGCGACCACGATGGCCGTCGAGACGGCCAGGTTCAGCCGCAGCAGAAGCAAAAGGGCCTCACTCATCGTCTTCGAGCTTCGCGATGAGGGTCTTCAGGAGCTGGATGTCCCGCTGCGTCAGCGCACGATGCTCGGCAAAATGGGCGACGAGCGGCGCCACCTCGCCCCCAAACAGGCGATCGACCAGCCCCTGGCTCTCCGACTGCACATAGGCGACGCGGGAGAGCAGCGGCCGGTAGAGGTATCCGCCCTCCTCACGCCGGCCTTCGATAGCCTTCTTGCGCAGCAGGCGGGTGATCAGGGTCTTCACAGTGCCCGGCGCCCAGCCGTGCGCCTCACCCACCTCGGCCACGATGCCGTCCGGGCTGAGCGGCCCGCAACGCCACAGCGCCTCCATGATCTGGCTCTCGGCCCCGGAAATCTTCTGGGACGGCATCCTTCCAAATCCCACCAAAAATACACGTGTATTTTGATCGAAAATACAATTGTATCTTACGGAGCTGGGCCTCGGCGGGCCAGTGAAATCGAGGACATGATCTTGCGGACCGAGCTTCTCTCCATTGCGGCCCAAGCCCTCGCAGCCGCTGCAGTGCTGCCGACCGCGGCTTTGGCGCAGGAGACCCCGAAGCCAGCGGTCCCCCCAGCGCAGCCCGCCAAGGCCGCTGCGCCGAAGGCCGCGGGCGAGAAGCCCCTGCCGAAGACTGTCGGGGAGATCGTGGTCACCGGCCAGGCGCCCGCCGTGCAGAC
>DASXKT010000115.1:0-15711 GCA_036496685.1 Phenylobacterium sp. | reverse complement strand
CCTCAACATCGCCATCGACGAGGCGCGGTTCCCCGACATGGTCGCCCATTGCAGCTTGGCGCATATGCGCAAGGCTGGAGCCGAGGATCCGCTGATGAACCTGGCCTTCAAGGGCGGCACGCAGAGCTTCATCAACAAGGGCACCAACGGGCGCTGGCGCGACGTGCTCAGCCAGGCCGAGATCGACAAGTGCGACCAGATCGCCGCGCGCGAACTCACCCCCGACTGCGCCGCCTGGCTGCACGACGGAACCTGGCCGCCGGGCGAGAGGCGCGCCTAGAGCAACGGACGATCCAAACGCGCGTTTGCCTCGGCCTCTCACGCTTGGCACAATCAGGCTTTCAGCCTTCGCATTTGAAAGCCTGTGACTTTGACGATTTCCAAGACGGCGCCGGTACCGGCCGCCGCAGATCCGTTCGCTTCCGTCGACGCCCTGGTCGAGGGCCTGGGCACTGTCGGCTACATCGCGTCCCGCCGCATCGCGACCGCGCTTTACATGGCGGTCCATCTGCAAAAGCCGATCCTAGTCGAGGGCTCGGCAGGCGTCGGCAAGACCGAGCTCGCGCTCTCCACCGCCCGCCTGCTCGCCAAGCCGCTGATCCGCATGCAGTGCTACGAGGGCCTCGACGAGTCCAAGGCGCTCTACGAGTGGAAATACGGCAAGCAGCTGCTCTACACCCAGATCCTCAAGGACCGCATGGGCACGGCGCTGGCCGATGCGCCCGACATGGACGCGGCGATGGATCGCCTGCACGGCATGGGCGACCTGTTCTTCTCCGAGCCGTTCCTGGAACCCCGCCCGCTGATGCAGGCCCTGCGCCAGGATGACGGCTGCATCCTGCTGATCGACGAGATCGACAAGTCGGACGAGGCCTTCGAAGCCTTCCTGCTGGAGGTCCTCTCGGCCTACCAAGTCTCAGTTCCAGAGCTGGGCGTCATCGTCGCCAAGACCCCGCCTCTGGTCTTCCTGACCTCCAACAACGTCCGCGACCTGGGCGACGCCTTGAAGCGCCGCTGCCTGCACCTGCACATCCCCCTGCCGGAGCCGGCGCTGGAGGAGCGCATCGTCGCCACCCGCGTCCCGGGCATCGAGGCGACGCTGACCACTCAGCTTGTGGCCTTCGTGCAGTCGTTGCGGACACTCGACCTGCGCAAGGCCCCGTCAATTTCCGAGACGGTGGACTGGGCGCGGGCGCTGATCCTGCTGCACGCCGACAGCCTGGACTCGGGCATCGTCCGCGACACGCTGAACGTGATCCTGAAGTTCGAACAGGACATCGCCGCCGTCGAACCGCAGATCGTCGAGCTGCTGCACAGGCGGTAGAGCCATGCAGCACACCCTCGAGGAATTCCTGAGAGCGCTGCGGGCCGCCGACGTCCGGGTCTCGCCGGCCGAGGCGATCGATGCGGCGCGTTCGGCCGCGGCGGTGGGCTATGCCGATCGCGAGCTCTTCAAGGACGCGCTCTGCGCCACCCTCGCCAAGTCGCGCGACGAGGTGGCCCGCTTCGACGAGACGTTCGAGACCTTCTTCTCCCGCGACCCGTTCAGCCTGCCGCCGCCGCCCGAACAGGCCGACGGCGAGCCCTCGCAGAACGACGAAGCCGCCGCCGGATCGCCGCTCGCCCAGATGCTGCTGCAAGGCGACGCCGCCGCGGTGGCCCAGGCCATGGAGGAGGCCGCCCGCCGCACCGGCGTCGCGGAAATCCGGCTTTCCACGCAGCGCAGCCGGATGACCCGTCGCCTGCTGGACGAGATGGGCCTGGCTGAGATCGAGCAGATCATCGCCAACGCCCGCAGGTTGCCCCCCGATCAAGGCGGCGGCCAGGGCCTGGCCGACCGCCTCGACGCCGCGCGCAAGGCGCTGGCCGCCGAGGCGCAGCGCTTCGTCGAGCGCCAGCACGAACTCTACGCCTCAGGCTCCGGCAAGGCGCTGCGCGAAGAGATGCTGGCCAAGAAGGCGTTGAACGCCGATGGCGGCATCGACCCGGTCGACCTCGCCATGATGCAGGCGCTGGTCAAGCGCATGGCCAAGCGCCTCGCCGACCGCTACTCGCGCCGTCGCCACACCTCCAACAAGGGCCACCTCGACGTCCGCAAGACGCTGCGCAAGTCCATGGCCCACGGCGGGGTGCCCTTCGAGATCGAGTGGAAGATCAAGAAGGTCGACAAGCCCTCGATCGTGGCCATCTGCGACGTCTCGAAGTCGGTCGCCGCCGCGGCCCAGTTCCTGCTGACCTTCCTCTACAGCCTGAACGACGTGGTCGATCACCTGGACGCCTACGCCTTTTCAGGCCGCCTAATTCCGGTGAACGCCATCCTCGACGAGAACGGGGTCGAAGGCGCGATCCTCAAGGTGCTGCAAACCATTGGCTTCCAGCAGACCGACTACGGCAAGGCGCTGGAGGACTTCTGCGAGAACCACATCGACCGCGTTGACCGCCACACCACGGTGATCTTCCTAGGCGATGGCCGCTCCAACTTCGCCGATCCGAGGCTCGACCTGATGCACCTGATCCAGCAGCGCAGCCGCGCCGTCATCTGGCTCAACCCCGAACCCGAGAGCTACTGGGGCCAGGGCGACAGCGTCATGCACCGCTACGCCCGCTTCACCCACGTCGCCAAGCCCTGCAACACGCTTGGCCAGCTGGAGCGGATCATCGAAGACGTGCTCAGGACGTACGTCCCGCACTGAAGTCTTCCGCGCGCTTCACCACCAGGCGCTGGGCAATCTCTGCGTGGCGGGTGCGGGTGACGCCGTACCAGATGAGCGCGATGGTCGAGCCCACACCAAACAGCGCCGCGAAGGGTCCCCAGGCCAGGATCAGCAGGCGCAGCACATGCTCGGGCACCACGGCGTTCACCGTCATCCCCGCCGCCTTGGGGAAGTGCAGTGCGTCGAGCGCGAAGCCCGCCGCCACTTGGCCGAGCCCCGTGGCGGCCTTGGCGGCGAAGCCAAGGCCCGCAAAGTAGAGCCCCTCGCGGCGTGCGCCGAAAAGCATCTCATGCTCGTCGGCGGCGTCAGCCATCATCGCGGGGTACGCCACGACGGGGAAGGCCAGGCCAAAGCCGGCGATCCCGACATTGACGATCAGCATCCACATCGCCGCATTGCCCGTAGGCGCGATGACCCCCAGCGCGCGCAGGCTGTGGATCACCGTCAGCGAGGCTATCAGCACGCCGAGCCCCAGCATGCATGCGGTCCGCTTCTCGACACGCGCGATCAGCAGACGCGCGAACGGCACGCCCACCATGATCGAGATGTAGAACGACATGGAGACGAACTGGATCTGCTGCGGCTGCAGCTTCCAGACGAAGATGTAGGCGTGGTTGTTCAGCGCGCCGTTGATCCCGGCCAGGATCCAGAACAGCAGCGCCGAGAGGAAGAGGGCGCGGAACGAGCTGTTGCGGAACACCTCCGACAGCTCAGTTGGCAGGCCCGATAGCAGGGGCGCCGGCTTTGTCGTCGGCTGCGGCAGGCGCTTGGCGTAGCGCCACACGCCAAGCAGGCAAAGCGCGCCGAACCCAAACAGCAAGAACCCCATCCCACGCCCGAACATCGGATAGTGCGCGCGCACCTGCAGCCCGCCCTTGCCGGCGAAGAACACCGAGTAGGCGAGGACGACGATCACCAGACTGATCGCCACGCCGAAAAAGCCGCGGTAGGCCGTCACGCTGGCCCGTTCGCCATATCCGCTGGCCAGTTCCGCGCCTAGCGCCTGGTAGGGCAGGTTATAGAGCGAGGCGACGCCGCGCAGCGCCATCTTCGACACCAGCAACCAGCCGAAGAGGATCAACGGCTGCAGCCCAAGCGGCGGCGAGAACAGCATCCACAGCGCCAGCCCGGTCAGCGGCGCTCCGATCGCCATCAAGGGAAGTCGCCGTCCCCAGCGCGAGCGAAGATTGTCCGAGATCGACCCGATCATCGGGTCCATGAAGGCGTCCAGGCACATGCTGATGCCCAGCGCCGTGCCGACCGCGCTACCCGATAGGCCAAGCACGGCGGTGTAGTAGAAGAACACGAACCCGGCGACGACCAGGTACCCCGACTCGATGGCCTGACCGAGAGAATAGACCAGCTTGATACGGACGGGCGGCTTCAGTTCCTGTTGCGCGTGCGGGGGCGCTGCAATGTCCGGCGCCTCAACGAAATTCTCTGCAACCGCCACGTGGTTCCTCCCAACGGGCCTCGTTGCACCGACGGTAGCCCCCTGGGCCGGACTGGCAATCGGTTACCTTGCGGCAACCCAATGATTGATCGGCGCGGTCACACCGCCGATCACCCCGTCTGGCCGCGCCGCTACCAGCTATCCACCCAGCGCAGCTTCTTCTCCGTCCGCAGCGGGACCGGCGGCAGGGCCTTGAGGCCGGCCATGATCCACCGCCTCGTGTCCGCCGGATCGATCACGTCGTCGAGCGCGGGGTGGGAGCCGCGGGCCATGGCCTTGCCGCTGGCGTAGGCGGCGGCGACCATCTCATCGAACTTGGCTTTGCGGGCCACGGGATCCTCGATGGCTGCAAGCTCGTTGCGGTAGCCCAGCTTCACCGAGCCCTCGAGCCCCATGCCGCCGAACTCGCCGGTGGGCCAGGAAACGCAGAACATCGCCGCCTGGTAGCTGCCGCCGGTCATGGCGATCGCGCCCAGGCCATAGGACTTGCGCAGGATCACCGAGAAGATCGGCACCGTCAGGTTGGCCCCGATCACGAACAGCCGCGAGCAGTGGCGGATCAGGCCGGTCTTCTCGGCTTCGGGCCCCACCATGTTGCCGGGCGTGTCGGAGAGCGACAGGACGGGTAGGTCGAAGGCCTCGCAGAGCTGCAGGAAGCGCGCGGCCTTGTCCGAGGCGTCGCTGTCGATCGCCCCGCCGATATGCATGGGGTTGTTGGCGAACACCCCCATCGGCCGGCCTTCCACCCGGATGAAGGCGGTGACCATGGCCAAGCCGAATTTGGGCCGCAGCTCCAGCACGCTGCCGTCGTCGGCGATCGTCTCGATCAGCTTGCGGATGTCGTAGACCCGCAGGCGGTTCTCCGGGATTGAGCGGCGGAGCAGCCGCTGGTCCGCGCAGGTCCAGTCGGCGACCGGCCCCTGGAAGTAGGAGAGGTACTTCTTGGCCACGGCCACGGCTTCGGCCTCGTCCTCGACCAGGATGTCGATGGTGCCGTTGGCCTGCATCACCTTGACCGGCCCGATCTCGTCGGGGCGGAAGACGCCCAGGCCGCCGCCCTCGACCATGGCTGGGCCGCCCATGCCGAGCGCCGAGTCCTTGGTGGCGATGATCACGTCGCAACAGCCGAGGATCGCGGCGTTGCCCGCAAAGCAGCGCCCGGAATTGATCCCCACCAGCGGCACGGTTCCGGAAAGCTTGCCCCAGAACTCGAAGCCCCGCGTGAAGCCGCCGCCCTCGGTGTCGCCGGGCCGACCGCCGCCGCCTTCGGTGAAGAACACCGTCGGCGTCCGCCAGCGGTGGATCAGCTCGCTCATCCGGTCGAGCTTCCAGTGATTGTTGGCCCCCTGGGTGCCGGCCAGCACGGTGTAGTCGTAGGAGAGCACCGCGACGCGCGATCGATCCTCCGCGAACCGGTCGCCGTTGACGCTGGCCCAGCCCATGATCATGCCGTCGGCCTGGGTGGTCCGGATCAACTCGTCGAGGCTGTGGCGGCGCCGTCGCGCCGCGACCACCAACGGGCCGTACTCCACGAAGCTGCCGGGATCGACCAGGTCCTCGACGTTCTCCCGCGCCGTCCGCTGGCCGGTCTTGCGCCGCCGGGCCACCGCGTCGGGCCGCGCCGCATCCAGCGTCAGGCGATGCCTCTCCACCACCTCGGCGAGGTCCGGGCGGATGTAGTCGAGATCGACCGCCTCTTCCTCGGCCCCGCCGCCGCCGGCGATCTCGGCCTCCTCGAGGAAGGCCAGCGGATGGTCCTCGAAGACCGTGTCGCCCGGCTGCACGGTGATCTGGCGCACGATGCCGGAGACCTCGGCGGTGATCACGTGCTCCATCTTCATGGCTTCCATGATCATCAGCGCCTGGCCGGCCCGCACCTCGTCGCCCACCGCCGCCGAGATGTTGATCACCGTGCCCTGCAGCGGCGCGCGCAGCGGCCGGGTGCCCTCAGGTCCCTCAGGCTCTTCTTCCTCCGCAGGCTGATCGATCTCCTGTTTGCCGAGCGCCAGGACCGCCAGAGGATCGACGGCATCGACCTGGTAGCCGACCTTCTGTGGGCCCGTCGGCGCGGTTCCGCGCGTCGCGGCGTCGAAGTAGAGCTTCGGATGGGCCTCCGGCGCGCCGGCCAGTTCGCCCATGTGCGCCTCGATGAAGCGCGTGTGGACCTCGCCTGCCGCCACCGCCGGCAGGGCGAGAAGGTTCTGCAAGAAAGCGATGTTGGTGGCCGAGCCCTCGATACGGAACTCGCTGAGCGCTCGGTAGGCCTTGGCCACCGCGCGGGAGAGCCCGCCCGCGCCGGCATGCACGATCAGCTTGGCGAGCAGGCTGTCGAAGCGGGCGCTCGTGCGATAGCCGGCATAGCCGAAGCCGTCGACGCGCACGCCCGGACCCGAGGGCGGCTCGAAGGCGCTGAGCACGCCGCCGGCCGGCTTGGCCGAGCCGTCCGCCGCCATGGTCTCCAGGTTCACGCGAACCTGCACCGCATGCCCGCGCGGCGCCGGCACGTCGCCCTGGGTGAGCCGCAGCTCCGCCAGCGAGCGCCCGGCGGCGATCTGCAGCTGTAGGCGCACCAGGTCGAGGCCGGTGACCTCCTCGGTGACCGTGTGCTCAACCTGCAGGCGCGCATTGCCCTCGATGAAGACGAAGCTCTCGCCCTCCACCAGGAACTCCATGGTCCCCAGGCTCTTGTAGCCGGCCGCCTCGCCCAGGCTCACCCCCGCGGCGAACAGCTTCTCGCGCAACGCCGATGGCAGCATGTCGGCCGGCGCGATCTCGACGACCTTCTGCCGCTGGCGCTGCAGGCTGCACTCGCGGTCCCAGAGATGGCTGACGCTCGCGCCGTCGCCGACGATCTGCACCTCGATGTGCCGGGCGTGGGGCAGGAACTGCTCGACATAGAGGTCGCCGTTGCCGAACGCGGCCTTGGCTTCGGACGCACAGCGCTCGAACGCGGCTGCCAGCTCGGAGGCCTGCAGCACCGGGCGCATCCCGCGCCCGCCGCCGCCCGCCACCGCCTTGACCATCACCGCGGCGCCCTTGCCGAGGCTGGCGAAGAACGCCTCTGCCTTTTCCAGCGTCGTCGGCCCATCGGTCCCTGGCAGCACCGGCACGCCGCACTGCTGGGCCAGCGCTCGCGCCCTGCCCTTGTCGCCGAACAGCTCCAGCGTCTCCGGCGTCGGCCCAACGAAGGTCAGCCCGGCCTCGGCGCAGGCGCGCGCGAAGGCTGCGTTCTCTGAGAGGAACCCATAGCCCGGATGCACGGCGTCGCAGCCAGCGACCTTCGCCGCCGCCACCACCTGGGCGATGTCGAGGTAGGCGGCGGGTCCCGAGCCCTTCAAGGCCACCGCCTCGTCGGCCTTGCGCGTATGCAGCGAGACCGCATCGTCTTCGGAGAAGACAGCCACCGTGGGCACGCCCATCTCCGCGGCGGTGCGCGCGATCCGGACGGCGATCTCGCCCCGATTGGCGATCAGGAGCTTCTGCACTGGCGTCCCCGTTCGAACGAGCGGTCTAACGCCGCCTCGTGAACATCAATGCAAATGCACGCGCGGAGGCCAAGCAACATTCCGCTCGCTCCCGCGCAGGCGGGGCCCCAAGCTGATTCCAGCGCGAACCCACGAGGCCAGTACAACAGCGAAAGCCGCTTGGGTCCCCGCCTTTGCGGGGATCAGCGGCTTCAGGTCTTCAGCTGGCTCTTGTCGATCGGCAGGGTGCGGATGCGTTTGCCGGTCGCCGCGTAGATGGCGTTGCAGAGCGCCGGGATCACCGGCGGCAGGGCCGGTTCGCCCAGTCCGGTCGGCGGATAGTCGGTGATCACGAACTTGACCTCCACCGGCGGCGAGTCGGCCATCTTGAGCAGCGGATAGTCGCCGAAGTTACTCTGCTTGGCCGCCCCGTTCTCAATGGTGATCTTCTGGAAGAGCGCGTGGCTGAGCCCTTCGATCGCCGCGCCCTGCACCTGGTTCATCGCGCCCGCCGGGTTGACGATCTGGCGGCCGACGTCGGCGGCGATCCACACCTTCTCGACCTTGACCGCGCCCGTGGCCGCGACCTTGGCCTGCACCACCTCGGCGAAGTAACCGGCATGGCTGAAGTGGAAGGCGACGCCCATGCCCGTGCCCTTCGGCAGCTTGGAGCGCCCGGCCCAGCCGGACATCTTGTCGACGGCGGCCAGGACGCCCTTCATCCGGGCTGCGTTGTATTGCGCCGGAGCCTCGCCAACCATCGGCTTGTCGCCCAGGAGCTTCATGCGGAAGGCCAGCGGATCGGCCTTTGCGGCCTCCGCCAGCTCGTCGATGAAGCACTGGTTCACGAAGGCGATGGCGTTGGAGCCAGGCGCCCGCAACGGCCCGGTCGGCACGCCAAGCGGGATCGTCGACTGGTCCACCTTGAAGTTGGGCACAAAGCGGCTCGGGAACTCGGTCCCGGCCATGCCGGCGCTGGACGCCACCGCGTCGCCTTCACCGAAGGTCACGAAGTGGTTCTGCCAAGCCACGATGTTGCCAGCCGCGTCCACGCCACCCTTGAAATAGTGGTAGCCGGCAGGGCGGTAGAAATCGTGGTGCATGTCGTCTTCGCGGGTCCACAAGAGCTTGACCGGCGCGCCGGCCTCCCGCGCGATCCACGCCGCCTCGACCATGTAGTCGTTGGATAGCCGCCGCCCGAAGCCGCCGCCGCATCGCGTCATGTGGACGGTGACGTCCTCCGGCTTCAGGCCCAGCGTCGAGGCCACCAGTTGCCGCCCGGGCTCCGGGTTCTGGGTCGGCGCCCAGATCTCCATCTTCCCGTCCTTGAACTGCGCGGTGCAGTTCTGCGGCTCCAGTGGCGCGTGCGCCAGGAAGGGATAGGCGTAGGCCGCCTCGACGGTCTTGGCCGCGCCCTTCAGCGCCGCATCGACGTCGCCGTCCTTGCGCAGGTTCTTCATCGGCGGGGACGTGCTGAGCTCGGCCGCGCGCTTGTCGAAGCCGGCGGTATTCTGCTTGGACGTCGGATGGTCCGCCCACTGAATATTCAGCGCCTTGCGGCCCTTGCGCGCCGCCCACCAGCTGTCGCCGACCACCGCCACGCCGGGCAGCAGGCCGTCGAGCTTCGTGCCGCCGTCGACGATGAAGGCCTTCCTCACGCCCTTGACCGCGCGGGCCGCATCGAGGTCGGCCTTGGTCACCTTGGCCCCGAACACCGGGCCCTTTTCATAGGTCGCGTAGAGCATCCCCGGCACGCGGACATCGATGCCGAACAGCGGCTCGCCTTTGACGATCCGCGCGACGTCGTACTGCGGCTTCGCCTTGCCGATGATCTTGTAGTCCTTGGGGTCCTTCAGCGGGATGGTCTTCGGGTCGGGCGCCGCGACGCCTGCGCATTGTGAGGCCAAGGAGCCGTAGCTCGCCTTGCGCCCGGTGGAGGCGTGGATCACTTGTCCGGCGCTGGTCTTGCACTCGCCCGAGGGGCAGTTCCAGGCCGTCGCCGCGGCGTTCACCAGCATGGCGCGGGCCACCGCGCCAACGCGGCGCAGCTCGTCCCAGTTCATCGGCGTCGCCAGGCTGCCGCCGGCGAACTGGCGGCCGAACAGCTTCGGATCGTTGTCCGCCTGCTCGATGCGGACGTTCTCCCAGGCCACGTCCAGTTCCTCGGCGATGATCATCGGCAGCGAGGTCTTGATGCCCTGACCGATCTCCGGGTTCTTGGCCATGATGGTGACGATGCCGTTGGGCGCCACGCGCACAAAGGCGTTGAGCGACTGCGCGCCGGCGCCTTCGGCCGCTTCAGCCTTCGGGGCGATGCTGAACGACAGCACCAGGCCGCCGCCGACGACGGAGGCCTTCAGGATCTCGCGCCGCGAGGCGCCGGTGACTTCGAGGCTCATGGTGTCAGGCCTTCACTGGCTGGCCGGAGGCCTGCTTGATGGCCGCGCGGATGCGCGTGTAGGTGGCGCAGCGGCAGATGTTGGTCATGGCCGCATCGATGTCGGCGTCGGTGGGCTTCGGCTTGGCGGCCAGGAGAGCCGTCGCCGCCATGATCTGCCCGGGCTGGCAGTAGCCGCACTGGGCCACGTCCAACTCCATCCAGGCGGCCTGCACCTTCTTGCCGATCGGATGGTCGGCCATCGATTCGATCGTCGAGACCTGGGCCGCGCCGACCGAGCTTGTCGGATAGACGCAGCTGCGCACCGGCTTGCCGTCGATATGCACCGTGCACGCCCCGCATTGGGCCACGCCGCAGCCGAACTTGGGCCCGACGATCCCCAGCGCGTCGCGCAGCGTCCAAAGCAGTGGGGTATCGGGATCAACGTCGGCCTCCTGGACCTTGCCGTTGACGTTGAGTTTGAAAGTCATGGCGCTCTCCAGAGACGTATCTCAAGTTTAGAGCCGCGCCGCCTCTCCCAGCAAGAAGAGAGCGTTATGTAATCAGTTTACCTAACGGTCGGAAATTCGGCGCGGGCGCGGAAGCCTTGCTGTTCGAAGGCGAAGGTCACTTCCCCCGACTGGTTGCGCAACACCTGCTTCAGAAGACGCGTGCCGAAGCCCGGCGTGTTGGACATCGCCACCGCCGGTCCGCCGGTCTCGCGCCAGACGAACGCGGCCCGTCCGTCGCCTGCGCTCTCCAGCGTCACGAGCACCCGCCCTGTCCGGTTGGAAAGCGCTCCGTACTTGACGGCGTTGGTCGCCATCTCATGCAGCAGGAGGCCCATGCCGGCCGCCATCTCGCCGCCGATGGTCACCTCGGAGAGGCCGGGGTCCAGGTCGAAACGCGACTTGCCGAACGGCGCCACGATCTGCCCGATCACCTCCGCCAGGACCACCGAGCCCCGGCCGGATGCGGTCACCAGGTCCTGCGAATCGGCCATCGACTGCAGCCGGGCCATCAGCAGTTCCTGGAAGCCCTCGACGGTCTCCTGGCCGCGCGCGGTCTGGGCGACGATCGCCATGATCACTGCGATGCCGTTCTTCGCCCTGTGCGCCAGCTCGCCCATCAAGAGCGCGCGGCGCTCGTCCTCCGCCCTGCGCTCCGTGATATCCATCGACGTGCCGACCACCAGGCGCGCCCCGCCGGCGTCGTTGGTCGCCACCCGCCCGTGGACCAGTATCCAGCGCACCTCGCCGGCCGGCGTCACGATGCGGTGCTCCAGCGAGTAGTCGCCGCCGTTCGGCTTGTCGCGCGCCTGCTGGAACGCCGCCCGCACCTTGTCGACGTCTTCCGGGTGCACAAGTTCGAGGTAACGGGCGACGCTCAGCTGGGCGTCTAGCGGCAGGCCGTAGAGCTCCTTGTTGCGGTCCGACCAGTTGACCGTGCCGGCTTCGATGTCCCACTCCCAGAAACCGAGGCTGGTGGCCTCGACGGCAACCTCCAGGCGGCGCCGCTGCTCCTGCAGCATGGCGGCCATGTCGCGGCGGTCGGTGACGTCGATCTGCAGCCCATCCCACAGCATCACGCCTTCGGGCTGCAGGCGGGGAAGGGCCGCAAACCGGTGCCAGCGCACCTCGCCGTCAGCGCGTCGCATCGCCACTTCGACGTCGAAGGGCTGCACGGTCTTCCGGGCATAGGCCTCGGTCTCGTCGAAGACCTTCCGGTGTTCCGGCAGGATCATGTCGTAGAGCAGCGTGGGGTCGGCCATCGCCGCTTCTCCCGTCACCCCGTTCAGCCCCAGGCACCGCGGGCCGGCGAACACGAAACGCCGTGCGCCGTCCGGCTTTGACTCGAGGATGAAGGCCATCCCCAGGGAGCTCGCGTCGATGGGTGAGCGCACGATCGGCGCGCCGGCTCCCAGGTTTTCAACCGCGTCCACTGGATCTCGCAACGCCCCGCCCAACCGGCTCGAAACCTTGTCGTCACCTTCTGCGGTGAGCAATATCAGAATAACTATGGTTTATCGCCGCGGAACCTCGTGCGGCGCATCGCCTCAAGCCGGCCTAGACGGCATTTGAGTCAGGGCTTGGGCAGAACCACGACGGCGTCAGGAAGTTCGTTCGGATTGTCCCCGGGACGCGCCGGGAAATGCTCGGCCAGGACGTCTGCGCACAGCCCGACCGCGGCCGCGAAACCCGCCTCCGGCTGCCCGCGCTTCAGCCCGTCGGTCAGGGCCGCCATGGCGCGATCCCAGACATGCGGCTCCACGTGGTCGGCGATGCCGTCGTCGGCGATCAGTTCGGCCATGTGCTCGCCCAGCGAGACGAAGATCAGGATGCCGGTCCGGTCCCGTGTCAGGTGCAGGTTCTTGGCGATGAACTGCTCGGCGGCCCGCCGCTGCACCCGAAGGCGCTTCAGGCTGCGCGGGGTGAGCGCACGGCGCACCGACGGGATCGACACGATCAGGGCCGTAGCGATGAACAGCGCGGCCTGCAGCGCGATGGCGCCGATCAGCGCGTGGCGGACAGCGGCCTCGATCGCGGCTCCGACGTCCGAGGCGGTCCAGGAGGCGAAAATGTCCGGGACGGTCACATGCACCCCGCCCAGCAGCAGCAGCGCCGGCCCCAGCAGGGCCACGCCCGCCGCCCAGGCGATAGGCGTCTCGCCGTAGTGCGAGCTCTCCTCGGTGACGACGCAATAGATCTCGCCGGTGGTGCGGGCCTCGGCCTGGCGCACCGCGGCCTCGATGGCCACAAGGTCAGAGGGGGACAAGGTCTGCATCACCAACTCCCCGACGATCCGCCGCCGCCGAACGAGCCGCCGCCGCCCGAGAAGCCGCCACCGCCTCCGCCGAAGCCGCCTCCGCCGCCGCCCCAGCCGCCACCGCGTCCGCCGCCACCCATGAACAGGAAGGGCAGCCACCACATCCCACCCATGCCGCCGCGCCGGCCGCCGGCCCGCAGCAAGCCAGTGATCACCCAGAAGACGATCAGGATGATGACGAAGACCGGAATGCGAGGCCCGACCTCACCATGATCCTGTTGCACCCGCGGGCGGGCCGCCGCCTGGGCGACATTAGCCTTGGCCTGGTCTTCCGGCAGGGCCAGCTGGGCGATCAACGCCTCGGTCCCGGCGACGACGCCGTCTTCCATGCGCCCCTGCCGGAACTGCGGCAGCACCTTCGTCTGCAGGATCACGCTGCTGAGCGCGTCGGTGAGCACCGGTTCCAGGCCGTAGCCAACCTCGATGCGGACCTTGTGCGCCGCCGGCGCCACCAGGAGGATGGCCCCGTCGTTGACGCCCTTGCGCCCGAGCTGCCAGGTCCGGCCGAGCTGATAGCCGAAGTCCTCGATCTCGCGCCCCTGCAGATCGGGCACCGTCGCCACCACCAGCTGGTGGCCGGTCTGCGCCTCCAGGTTGGCGAGCTCGCCGTCCAGCTTCTGCACCGTAGCCGGCGACAGCATGTGGGCGTTGTCGACCACGCGCCCCGTCAACGGCGGGAATTTCAGCGCCGGGGGCGCCGCGAGGGCCGCGCTCGCCAGGGCGAACACGGCCAATGCTGCGACCAGCAACCCTCCCCCGCGGCGAAGGAGGGCGCGAGGGAGGTCGGTCACTTGGTCGCCGGGGCCGCGGGCGGCGGGCTGCCGGGCGTCGTGCCTGGCGCCGGCGGCGGCGCAGTGTCGAAGCTCACCGTGGGCGCCGCCTGGGCCGACGGCGCGGCCGAGAACAGCACCATCGGCTTGGAGCCGGAGTGGATCGTCTTGGCGAACAGGATCTGCGGGAAGGTCCTGAGCGTCGTGTTGAAGTCCTGGACGCTGGCGTTGTAGTCGCGCCGCGCGATGGCGATCCGGTTCTCGGTGCCTTCCAGCTGGCTCTGCAGAGCCAGGAAGTTCTGGTTCGACTTCAGGTCAGGATACCGCTCCTGGATCAGCATCAGCCGGCCGAGCACGCCGGAGAGCTTGTCCTGCGCCTGTTCAAACTGCTGGAACTGCGCCGGGTTGGTGATCGTCGAGGCGTCGACCTTGACCTGGGTCGCGGACGCCCGCGCCTCGGTCACCTCCACAAGCGTGTTCCGCTCCTGGGCAGCGTAGCCCTTCACCGTGTTCACCAGGTTGGGGATCAGGTCGCTGCGGCGCTGGTACTGGTTCTGGACCTCCGCCCACTGCGCCTTGGCGGCTTCCTCCTTGGTCGGGATCACATTGACGCCGCATCCGGCGATGATCAGCGGTGCGAGCAGGACAAGCGCGACGCGCGCGAGACGGGTCTGGAATCGGGTCACGTGGATCAACCTCCCCAAAAGCTCGATGTCGAGCTTCGTCCAGGCGCTATTTGGCCCTAGCCGCGGACCGGCGCAACGCTGTCCGGCATGACGTTTCCGTAAGACCCAGGCGCACGTTCAGGTCCGCGTGGCGAACTCCGCATCGCCCGTCGCCGCTACGACCTGGTCGTCGAAGCTGGTGTGCGCCGAGGTATAGAGGTGGTGATAGAGGCCTCCGGCGGTCATCAGCTGGTCGTGCGAGCCCTGCTCCAGGATGCGACCCTGGTTCAGCACGATGATCCGGTCGGCGTCGCGGATGGTGCCGAGCCGGTGGGCGATCACCATGCAGGTCCGCCCCGCGAACAGCACCTTCAGCGCCTTCTGGATCGCCTGTTCGGTGAAGCTGTCGATGTTGGCCGTCGCCTCGTCGAGGATCAGGATCTGCGGGTCGGCAACCAACGCCCTGGCGAACGACACCAGCTGCCGCTGGCCCATTGAGATGTTGCGCCCGCGCTGGCCCAGCTTGGTGTCGTAACCCTCGGGCAGCCGCATGATGAAGTCATGCGCGCTCACCGCCTTGGCGGCGGCCACCACGTCGTCACGGGTCGCGCCTTCGGTGTTGTAGCGGATGTTCTCCTCGATCGTGCCGGTGAACAGGAACGGCTCCTGCAGCACCATCCCGATCTTGCGGCCCAGGCTATCGAGAGTGACGTCGCGCACGTCCTTGCCGCCCACCATCACCTGGCCCTGGTCCGCCTCGTAGAAGCGGTGGGTGAGCGCGATGATCGAGGTCTTGCCCGACCCCGTGGGCCCGACCAGCGCCACAACCTCGCGCGGTCGTACCTGGAAGCTCACGTCGTGCAGGATCGGCCGCGCCGGGTCGTAGCCGAAGGTGACATGCCGGAACTCGACCGTCGGCTCTTCGGCGGCCAGCGGCGCTGCGTCCGGCTTGTCCTGGATGGTCACCGCCACGTCCAGCACCTCGAAGATCCGGTGCGCCGCGGCCATCGCCCGCTGCATGATCGTGTACTGCATGGAGAGCATGCGGACCGGATCGAAGAACCGCTGCACGTAGAGGACGAAGGCGATCATCACGCCCACGTCGATCCGCCCGCCGAGCACGGCCTCGCCGCCGACCACGATGACCATCGCCATGGCCAAGCCGGTCAGCACGTCGACCGTCGGCACCATGATCTGGCTCATCCAGGCCGCGCCGACCTGGGCCTTGAAGTTTTCCTGCGCCTTCTCGGCATAGAGCTCGAAGTTGACCTGCTCGCGGCGCGTCTCCTGCACCGTCCGCACGCCGTTGATGTTCTCCGCCAGCGCAGAGTTGGCGTTGGACGAGGCGTCGCGCGCATGGCGGAAGGCGATCTTCGAGAACGGCAGCCAGATCGCGCGAAGTCCGATAAGCGCCGGCAGGACGGTCAGCGTCAGAAGCCCCA
>DASXKT010000114.1:0-14323 GCA_036496685.1 Phenylobacterium sp. | reverse complement strand
GACCTGCCGGTCCTCAAGGGCACGACGGGCCCCGACGTGGTCGACATCCGTAAGCTCTATGCGGAAAGCGACGCCTTCACCTACGACCCCGGTTTCACTTCGACCGCCAGCTGCGAAAGCAAGATCACCTACATCGACGGCGACGCCGGCATTCTGCTGCACCGCGGCTATCCGATCGCGGAACTGGCCGAGAACTCGACGTTCCTGGAGGTCTGCTACCTGCTGCTGCGCGGCGAGCTGCCCACCGCCGCCGAGTACGCCGAGTTCGAATTCAACATCGTGCACCACACCATGCTGCACGACCAGTTCGACAGGTTTTTCCAAGGTTTCCGTCTGGATGCTCACCCAATGGCGATCATGTGCGGCGCGGTCGGCGCGCTGTCGGCCTTCTATCACGACAGCGCCGACATCAATGACCCGGACCAGCGGATCATCTCGGCCCACCGGATGATCGCCAAGATGCCCACCATCGCGGCGCGCGCCTTCAAGTACTACATGGGCCAGCCGTTCGTTTATCCGCGCAACGAGCTGCCCTTCGCCGAGAACTTCCTGCGCATGTGCTTCTCGCACCCGGCGGAGGACTGGAAGCCGAACCCGGTCCTGACCCGGGCGATGGACCGCATCTTCATCCTGCACGCCGACCACGAGCAGAACGCGTCCACCAGCACCGTCCGCTCGGCCGGCTCGTCGGGCGCCAACCCGTTTGCCTGTATCGCCGCCGGCATCGCCTGCCTCTGGGGCCCCGCGCACGGCGGGGCGAACGAGGAATGCCTGCGGATGCTCATGGACATCGGCACGCCGGACAAGATCCCGGAATTCGTCCAGGGCGTGAAGGACCGCCGCTACCGGCTGATGGGCTTCGGCCACCGGGTCTACAAGAACTACGACCCCCGCGCCAAGGTGATGCAGAAGACCTGCCACGAGGTTCTGGAGGCGGTCGGCCACGGCGACGACCCGCTGCTCAAGGTCGCCATGGAACTGGAGAAGATCGCGCTAAACGACGAATATTTCGTCGAACGCAAGCTCTATCCTAATGTGGATTTCTATTCCGGAATCACCCTGCGCGCCCTCGGTTTCCCGCCGGAGATGTTCACGGTGCTGTTCGCCGTGGCCCGCACGGTGGGCTGGATCGCTCAGTGGAAGGAAATGATCGAGGATCCGAACCAGAAGATCGGTCGTCCCCGCCAGCTCTACACGGGGGCCACCCAGCGCCCCTACGTGCCGGTCGAAAAGCGCGGCTAGCGCTTTCGGTCCGCAAGGACCTTCAACACGGCGTCAGCGGCGGCTTCGGATGGGTCCGGGCCGCCGCGTCCCATCAGGTCGAGCGCGGCGTACTGGGCCAGCACCTGGCGGCTCCGCAGCTCTGCGTCATCCAGCCTCAGGGCCACCTGATCGGCGAGCTTGGGGCCCGTGCACTGGCCCTGGACCAACTCCGGCGCCACGAAGGCTTGGGCGGCGATGTTGAAGAGGGTGATGTACTTCGTGCGGATCAGGCCCTTGAGCAGGGCATAGGTCACCGCCCCTATCCGATAGCCCACGACCATGGCAACGCCAGCCAGGGCGAGTTCCGTCGTCACCGTACCCGAACAGGCGAGCGCGACGGTCGCGGCCCTCATCGCGTCGAGCTTGCCCTGATCACCATCGATCACATGCGCCCGGAACGACCAGCCCGCGACGCGCGCCTTGACCGTGTCGGCGACGGTGGGGGCGGCAGGCACGACGACGTGCAGGCCGGGATACTGCGCCTTGAGGCGACGCACAGCATCCTCGAAGGACGGCAGCACGCGAGCGATCTCGCTCGGCCGACTGCCGGGCAGAACAAGCAGAATCGGATCCGTTGTTCCAGCGCCGATCTGGGCGCGCAGGCGGTTCGGGTCGGCCTTGGAGAAGTCGAGATTGAGCGCGGAATTGCCGACGAACGTCACGGGGAGGCCTTCCGCCTCGAAGTATGGCGCGTCGAATGCATGAATCGACAGCAGGTGGTCGACGGCGCCCGCGAGCACTTTCGACCGTGCCGGCCGGGTCGCCCAGACCTGCGGTCCGACGTATTTGATCAACGGCAGGTTGGGGTCCAGCCGGCGCAGCCGGTGGGCGACCCTGAGCGTAAAGCCCCAGGAATCGATCAGCACGGCGACGTCGGGGTTCTCGCGCGCGGCGAGCGCGGCGGTTTCGTCCGCCCGGCGCACGATGCGCGGATAGGCGAGCAGTCCCTCCAATAGGCCCAAGATCGAGATGTCCGCGATATCGAAGGGGCTCTGGACGCCTTCGGCCGCCATTCGCTCGCCACCCACGCCGACGAAGCGGACGCCGTCACCAAGGCGGCGCTTCAGTGCGCGCGCCAGCCCTGCCCCCCGATCGTCGCCCGAGGCCTCCGCCGCCACCAGCATGACGGTGAGCGGCCGGGTCATGGCGCGTGAGGCTCCACTCCCAGGATAAAGACGCCGAGTTCGTCGGCGAGCTCGATCACCGTCTCGCGGTCGAGCACCAGCAGGTGGCCCGCCTCTCCGACGATCCCGGCGAGGCCCGCCTGCGCCACTCCGCGGACGGTGGCAGGACCGATGGTGGGAAGGTCCACGCGCTTCTCCTGGATCGGCTTGGGCGCCTTGGCCAGGACGCCGGCGCTTGCGCCTGGCCGCCCCCGAAGAGCTTCCGGCAGACCGGCCACCCGAGACAGCATCGCATCGGTGCCCTCGGCGGCTTCCACGGCCAGGACCAGGCCGCGGCAAACCGCGACGGCCTGGCCGACGTCGAGCCGCCCGACGGCGCGCGCAACGTCCAGTGCATGCGCTATGTCGGCCAGGTTCTCTTCGGACGGAGAAATACGGCCGAGAGGCCCGATATCCAGCCCCAGGTCGTCCATCACCTCATGGGCGCCCTCGACGACAAAGCCTTCCTTCTCGAACTCGCCGACCAGCATTCGGAGCAGCGCGTCGTCGCCCTTGCGCGCCGCAGCGATGGCAGCCGGCAGTGCGGCGAGCCCGCGAAGGTCCGGCATCAGGGCCGCAAAGTCGGGGCGCGCGACGTTCCCCGCCAGGCATACAGCCCGGCACCCGGCCCGCTTCAGCGCCTTGAAGCACTTGCCGAGCTCGGCCAACCCGACCTCAGCGCCTGCGAAGGGTGCAAGCTCGGGTCCGGCGAAACCTTTCAGGCGGATGACGAAGAGCGGGCGGCCGGAGCGTTCGCAATGCTCGGCGATCTCGACGGGCAGGCTCCCGCCCCCGGCGATCAGCCCGAGCTTCTGCATCAGACTTCGCGTTCAGGCAGGCAGAGCGGGCGCCCGGCGTCGGCGCGGATGAATTCGATGATCTCCATCACCGGGGCGCTCTGGCCGAAGGTGACCGCGGTGTCGTCGATGCGTTCCTGGAAGGTGCCTTCCTCGGCAAACAGCAGGCGGTAGGCCGAGCGCAATTCGCTGATCGTGTCGCGGCTGAAGTCACGGCGCTTGAGGCCGACGAGATTCAGGCCCTCGAGGTGCGCGTGGTTGCCCCAGACCAGGCCATAGGGGATCACGTCCTTGGTCACAGCGGCCAGGCCGCCGATGAAGGAATAGCGCCCGACGCGGCAGTATTGGTGAACCGCCGCCAGGCCGCTGACCATGACGAAGTCGCCGATGTGCACGTGGCCGCCAAGCGTCGCCGAGTGCGCCAGGATCACGTTGTCGCCCACGGTGCAGTCGTGGCCGACATGGCTGGTGGCCATATACATGCCGTCGTCGCCGACCTTGGTCACCGCGCCGCCCTGGGGCGTGCCGATGTGCATCGTGACGTGTTCCCAGATCTTGTTCCGGTCACCGATGATCAGCTCGGTCGGCTCGCCTTGGTAGCCGGTGTGATGCGGCGGTCCGCCGAGGTTGGCGAAATTGCGCACGGTGCAGTCTTCGCCGATCTGAGTGTGGCCCTCGACGACCACGTGCGAGGCCAGCGTCGTGCGGGCGCCGATCCGGACGTGCTCGCCGATAATCGAATAGGGCCCGATGCTGACGCCCTCGGCCAATTCGGCGCCCTTGGCGACGATCGCGGTCGGATGGATATCAACGCTCACTGGGTGTCCACCACCATGGCCGCGAACTCGGCTTCAGCCGCGACCTTGTCGTCGACAAGCGCCCGGCCGCGGAACTTGAACACGTCACCGCGCGCCCGCACAACCTCCACCGCCAAGCGGATCACCGCCCCCGGTCGCACGGGTGCGCGGAAACGGCAGTTGTCCAGGGACATGAAGAAGATGGCCTTGCCGGCCACGTCGACCTCGAGCGACTTCGACATCAGGACCGCGCCGGTCTGGGCAAGCGCCTCGACGATCAGCACGCCCGGCATCACCGGATAGCCCGGGAAGTGGCCCTGGAAGAAGGGCTCGTTCACGGTGACGCACTTGATCCCCACGATCGACTCGTGGGGCTTGTAGTCCTCGCACCGGTCAACCAGCAGGAACGGGTACCGGTGCGGGATTCGCGCCAGGATTTCGGTAATGTCGATCTCGGTGGGCGTGTCGCTCACCGGCGCTTTGCGGCTCATGCGTCGCCCTCTTTGCGGCTTGCTCGCCTGCTGAGCCAGGTCACTTCCCGCATCCATTGTCGGATTGGCCTTGCGGGAAAGCCGCCCCAGGTTTCGCCAGCCGGAATGCCCCGCATCACGCCAGCGGCTGCGCCTACGCGCGCGCCGTCGCCGATAGTGAGGTGATCGGCCACCCCGGCGCGACCCCCGAACTGCGCGCCATCGCCGATGGTGACACTGCCGGAGATCCCCGTGTGGGCGGCCATCACGCAATTGCGTCCGACGCGGGTGTTGTGTCCGATCTGCACCTGATTGTCGATCTTGGTGTTCTCGCCGAGCACAGTGTCCTCGAAGGCGCCGCGGTCGACGCAGCTGTTGGCTCCGACGCTGACCCCGTCCTGCAGGATGACACGCCCGAGTTGCGGGATATCAACGAGCCCCGTGGGGCCCACCGTCGCGCCGAAGCCCGCCTCCCCGATCGCCGCGCCAGCCAGAATGCGCACCTTGTCGCCGATCAGGGCGAAGCCTATCGAAACGTTCGAGGAGATCTCGCAGTCGCGCCCAATAGCGACGCCGGGCCCGATCACCGTGTTGGCCCCGATCCGGGTGCCACGTCCTATCTGCGCCCCTGCCCCAATGGCGACGCCAGGACCCAGCAACACGCCAGGCTCGAGCTTGGCGTCCGGCGAAACCGCCGCCTCGCTCACAGTGAACCGGGCTCGGTGCAGGCGCGCAGCCGCCAGCGCGTAGCCCAGTTGGGGTGAGGCCATGGTCAGACCGATGCAGCCGGGCGGCAACGCGCCAACGTCGCCCTCCGCGATGAAGCAGGCGCCGGCTTTGGTCTCGCCCGCCGGGGCCAGGAATTTGCGGTCGCTCACGAAGGTGATCGTGTCTGCGGCAGCCCCGGCCATCACGGAGACGGCGTTCACCAGGCGGCTTCCCGCGGCAGGGTCGGCAAGGCGGGCCCCCGTCAGCTCAGCGAGTTCGGAGAGCGTGACGGGGCCCAGGTCTTCGAAGAAGCGCGGATCGGGCATGGCTTGCGTGCGGCGACCCGCGCCTCGTTCCTTACTTCTTGGCCGGTGCGGCCGGACGCGGAGCGGACGGCGTCTGGACGATCGGCGGAGCGCCGCCGGCGCCGGCCTGGGCGGTGTCGAGCCGCTCACGGTCGAACGGGAATTGGGTGATTTTGGCGTTCAGCGCGGTGATGACCTGCGGCGTGATGTCCATGGCCGGATTGGCGATCACCACGGCGGTGCGCTGCAGCAGCACCGAGCAGGATTTCTGCTGGTAGACCTGCCGGATCAGCGGCTCCATTTCCTGGCCGACCCGGCCCACGGCCTTTTGCTCGGTCGCCGAGACTTCGCGGTCGCGCAGCTGCGCCTTGCGCTGCAGGGCGTTGGCGCGGACCTGGATCGCCGAGGCTTGCTGCTCGAAGGACGATTGGTCGAGGGTCGCGCGGCGACCATCGAGGGCCTTGGCGTCATTGTCGAGCGAAGCCTTTTCGCCGTTCAGCTCGGCGTTCACCTGCGCGACGATCTGCTGCATGCGACCTTCGACATAGTGACCGACGGTGGAGGCGCCGATGGCGTTCTCCAGGGACATCACGCAGATGCCGGGGATCGCCGGGCCGTGGGTGACCTGCGGAACGGCGGCAGCGGCGGGAGCGGCGGCGGCTTGCGCGAAGGCGCTGGAGCCAGCCGTTACGGCGACGGCGGCGGCGAGAATGCCGGCGGCGATGGATTTGGTGGTCATGATATTCCTAGAACCGTGTTGAGGTTGAGAACCTGAAGGTTTCGGTCTTGTCGTAGTCCTGCTTCAGGAGGATTTGGCTGAAGTCGAAGCGGATCGGACCCATGGGCGACTTCCAGAAAATGCTCAGGCCGGCCGAGGCGCGTGGCGCGAGGTCGTCCTTGATCAGTGGATCGTTGATGGGCAGGCCCGTCACGGGATCGATGGACGTTTTGTCGGCTTTGTCCAGCAGACCAAGTGTCCCAACGTAGGTGAACAAGGCTGCCTTGATGCCGTATTGCTCCGGCAGGAAGGTCGGAACCGTCAGTTCCGCCGACCCGATTGCGTAGACCTTGCCGCCGAGTGCATCCGTACGCCCGAGGTTCAGGTCACGCGGTCCGATACCGGCAGTCTCGAAGCCCGGGAAGCTGTTGCCGCCTTCGTAGAAGCGGTCGTTGATCCGGACGTGGTCGCCGCCCCAGCCCTGCACCACCCCGGCCGTGCCGGTGACGCTCAGGATATAGGTCTTGTTGAAGCCGTGGTACCAGCCGCCGTCGCCCTCGGTCTTGACGTACTTCACGTCGCCGCCGACGCCCGCAAAGTCCTGGTTGACCTGGAAGTAGTAGCCGCGAGTCGGATTGATCGCGTCGTTCCGCCGGTCGAGGCGGTAGCCGTATCCGATCAGCGAGGTCAGGAAATTGCCGCGCTGGGCACAGAGCGAGGGCGAGACCAAGAGGTTCGTCGGATCGCAGAAGCTCGGATCGATCTGCACGTCATCGGTGCGCAGGGTGTATCGCAACGACCCGCGTGAGTTCAGGCTTAGCGGGAAGTTCAGCCGCACCCCGGTGCCCAGACTGGTGGTCTTGTAGGCCGAGAACTGGGTCAAGTCGTACTTGTAGTAGTAGGCGTCGTAGCCGGCGGCGAGGTCGCGGCCGAGGAAGCGAGGCTCGGTGAACGAGAAGTCCACCTGCTGGCGCAGCGAACCGATCGAAACCCGGGCGCGGACGTTCTCGCCGCGGCCACGGAAGTTGCGCTCGGTAACGCCCAGGTCGACCACGAGCTGATCGACCGACGAATAGCCCGCGCTGAACGAGAGCTCGCCGGTGGGCTGTTCCTCGACCTTCACCTGGAGGCCCGTGCGATCGGGCGCCGACCCCGGAATCTCGGTGATGTCGACGTCCTTGAAGAAGCCGAGCGCCTTGATCTGGTTCTTGGAGCGATCGACCAGCACGCGGTTATAGGCGTCGCCCTCGGCGACGTTCATTTCCCGGCGGATCACGAAGTCCAGCGTGCGGGTGTTGCCGACGATATCGATGCGGTCGACGTAGACTCGCGGGCCTTCCTTGACCTCGAAGTTGACGTCCACCGTGCCCTTGGCGCGGTTGGGCACGTAGCGCGGCCGCACGTCGACGAAGGCGAAGCCCGCGGCGCCTGCCGCGAAGGTCAGGGCGTCCGTCGCCTGCTCGATCTTTTCGTCCTGGTAGACGTCGCCACGCCGGAACGGGACGAGCGCCTGCAGCACGTTCTTGTCGAGCTTCTTGAGGTCGGTCTCGACGGTGATCTTGCCGAACTTGTACTCCGGCCCTTCGTCGACCGTGTAGGTGACCACGAAGCCGTTCTTGTCCGGCGACAGTTCGGCCACGGCGGAGCTGACACGGAAGTCGTAGAAGCCACGGTTGCGGTAGTATTTCCGCAGCTGTTCCTTGTCGTATTCGAGCCGGTCGGGGTCGTAGTTGGCGTTCGACGAGAAGAATTTGTACCAGTGCGACTGCTCGGTCACGACGACGTCGCGCAGATCGTTGTCCGAGAACGCCTTGTTCCCGATGAAGTTGACGCGCAGCACGCCGCTCTTCGGGCCCTCGTCGATCTTGAAGATCAGGTCGACGCGCTTTTGCGGCAGTTCGACGATCTGCGGCGTCACCGTGGCCGAGATCCGGCCCGAACGGCGATAGAGCTCGACGATTCGGCCCACGTCGGCCTGCGCCTTGGCGCGGGTGAAGATGCCGCGGGGGCGCACCGTCACCTCGTCGCGAAGCTTGTCCTCTTTGATCCCGGAATTGCCCTCGAACAGCACCCGGTTGATGATCGGGTTCTCGACGACGGTGATGATCAGATCGCCGTTGCTGAGGTCCATCTTCACGTCTGAGAAGAGGTCCGTGCGGAACAGCGCCTTCAGCCCGGCGTCGATCTTCGCCGCGTCGATGGTCTCGCCCACCGAGATCGGCAGGTAGGAAATCACCGTGCTGGGCTCGATCCGTTCGTTGCCGCGCACCAGGATCCGCTGCACGACGCCGGTCTGGGCGATCGGTGTCTGCGGTGGGGCCGTCGGGGCTGGAGCGGTGGCCACTGGCGCGCTTGGCGGCGCGCCGGCAGGCGCACTCGTTGCAGCGCCGGGACCAGCCGGGGTCTGAGCGAACGCCAGGCGGGGCGTCGCGAGCGCGGTTGTGGCCAGAAGACCGGCAATACCGGAAACTAGCGCAGCGCTTCGGGCGCGGTGTCTGTGCATCGAATCAGCCGTTTTGGAAAGGTCGGGGATTAGGAGAATAGCCCGCCGAGGAAATTGAACACATGCAGGCGCTGCAGATCGTTGACGGTGGCGAACAACATCAATCCGAGAACCAGCGCAAGGCCCACGCGATACCCTACCGCCTGAACCTTGGCAGCAAGTGGGCGTCTCGCGACGGCTTCATAAGCGTAAAACAGCAGGTGTCCCCCATCGAGCACAGGAATTGGCATCAGGTTCAGGAATCCGATGCCGACCGAAATATTGGCCACCAGCAGCAGCGCCGTCAGGAAGGCGTTGATGGCAAAGGACGGCAGGTCCTTTGAAACACTCGCCGTCTGCTTAGCGAGGTCGCCGGAGATCTGGGCCATGCCCAACGGGCCGGAGATCTGGTCGGCGCTCTCGCGCCCGGTCACCATCCGTCCGATGTAGAAGACCGTCGTGCGAACGACATCGACGGTGCGGTCGACACCGCCAGCTAGCGCCTGAATCGGATTGTAGCGCTGGATACGCCGCTCGCCCGTGGTGTCAGCGAACTGAATGCCGACCTTCCCAAGGCGATGCATATGCCCAACAGCATCGGGGACGTCGCCGCGCTCGGGCGTGGCCACCAGGTTCACCTGTTCCCCGCCACGCTCCACGACGAACGGGATCGGATCCCCCGTGCGCAGGATGATCAGTTGCTTGACGGTGTCGAAGGACCTGACCGGCTTGCCGTCCGCCCGGACGATGAGGTCGCCCGCCTGGAACCCGGCCCTCGCCGCTGGGCCGCCCGGCGTGACCTTCTCGATCCGCGCCGGCACAATCGTCTCGCCGATAGCCATGAGCATCGCGGCGAAGATCACGATCGACAGCAGGAAATTGGAGACCGGGCCGGCCGCGCTGATGATCGCCCGCTGCCAGATCGGCTTGAAGTGATAGTAGCTGCCGAGCGCCGCCTCGCCCTCTCGCGCCACCAGATCACGGCGCATGGCTTCCAGATCATCCTGGTCGGGCACGCTGGCCGCGTTGTCATCGCCAGCGAAACGGACAAAGCCGCCGATCGGCAGCCAACCCAGTCGCCACTCGACACCGGACTTGTCCGTCCAGTGCGCCAAGGGCCGGCCGAAGCCGATGGAGAACTGGTCGATCTTGGTGCCCAGCGCCTTGGCCGCCAGGAAGTGGCCGAACTCGTGGACGGTGATCACCACACCCACCACCAGGAAGAACGGGATGAGGTAGAACAGCAAGTTGGGCAGGAAACCGGTCATCGGCACTCTCTACTCCTTCAGGCCGGCGCCATAAGGCCGCTAACGACGTCGTCGGCCACGCGGCGCGCAGTCGCATCGGTCGTACGGGCGGCCTCCACCAAGTCGTTCTCGGCCCGCCAAAGCAGGTTCTGGCGATCCATCCGGGTCAAGGTCTCTTCCACAGTTGCGGCGATATCAAGGAAGCCGATGCGTCGCGCCAGGAAGGCGGCCACGGCGATTTCGTCTGCTGCGTTCATGGCCGTGGGCGCGACGCCGCCTGCGGCGAGCACAGACTTGGCGATGCGGAGCGCCGGGAAGCGTTCAGGGTCGGGATCTTCAAAGCTCAGCGGCCCGCTGCGTGCGAGGTCGAGCCTCTGGGCCGGCCATGGAAGCCGATCGGGCCAGGCAAAGGCGCAGGCGATCGGCGCGCGCATGTCCGGCGGACCCAGCTGGGCCAACGTCGAGCCGTCCGCATATTCCACCAGGCTATGGACGATGGACTGTGGGTGGATCACGACCTCGATCCGTTCCGGCGGCATGGCGAAGAGGTAGGCCGCCTCGATCACCTCGAGGCCCTTGTTCATCATGGTGGCGGAATCCACCGAGATCTTCGCCCCCATGCTCCAGTTGGGATGCGCCAGGGCCTGCTCCGGGGTGGCGCGCGACATCCGCTCACGCGTCCAGCTCCGGAAGGGTCCGCCGGACGCCGTCAGGATCAGGCGCGCGACGTGCTGGGCGTTCGACGGGGAAAACACCTGGAAGATCGCTGAATGTTCGGAGTCCACCGGGATCACAGCCCCGCCGGCCAGCTTGGCCGCCCGCAAGAGGCCCGGCCCCGCGCAGATCAAGCTTTCCTTGTTGGCCAGGGCGACAATGGCCCCTGCTCTCGCAGCGGCCAGAGTAGGCGCCAGCCCCGCAAACCCGACGACGGCCGACATCACCCACTGCGCATCGGCCGCGGCGGCTTCGACGACCGCAGCCGAGCCGGCGGCCGTCTGAATGCCGGTGCCCGCCAGACGTTCGCGCAGCCGCGGCAGGGCGGCTTCGTCCTCGATGACCGCAAGTTGAGGGCGCCAGCGCAGAGCCTGGTCCGCCAGCCGCTCGACGTTGCGACCCGCCGCGAGCGCCACGACCTCGACCTCGACCTCGGCCTGGGCGAAGAGATCCAGCGTCGAGACCCCGATCGAGCCGGTCGACCCCAGGACGGTGACTTTTCTCGGCAGGCTCAATGGCCCCATCCGATCTCATTGGCGAGGCGCGCAGCCGCCATCACCACCACAGCGAACATCAGCCCATCGACACGATCGAGCAAGCCGCCATGGCCCGGGATGATATCCCCGGAATCCTTGACCCCGAAACGACGCTTCAGCGCCGACTCCCAAAGGTCGCCGGCCATCGTGGCCACGCCGACCGCCAGGCCGATGAACGCCGCGGCCCAAAGGTTCAGCTGGAAGTACGGCAAAGACGCCATCAAGGCGCCCGTCGCCATGGCCGCGGCCAGGCCGCCAAAAAAACCTGACCATGTCTTGTTCGGCGAGAACCTGGGCCAGAGCTTTGGCCCTTTCAGGACGCTGCCGACCGCAAAGGCGCCGATGTCGGCCGCCCAGGTGGCGGCGAACAGCATCAGAGTCCACCAGACGCCCTGATTGGTGGCCCGCAGCCAGACCAGACAGATGGCGGCAGGCGCGATGTAGAAGACGCCGTAGGCTGCATCGGCGGGCCGTTCGGCCACACCTCGCGCCACCAAGGCTGCGGCCATGGCGCCCACCGGCAGCGCCAGCCATGCCAGGGCGAAATGCTTCTCGTAGCCCAGGAAGACCGCGGACAGCACCGCGGCCGTCACCGCCGCCGAGACGCGCACGGGCGCGCCGGGGGCGCTCATGCCGCCCCATTCGATGGCAAGTAACGCCACCCCGACCGAGATAAGCAACAGATAGGGCAAGGCCTCCTGACGGCCTTGAAGCGCCGGCACGAGGTGCTGGTGTTGCCCGAGCGTGGCGTAGAGGGCCGTCGGGACCAGGACCACGCCCGAGGCGATCCTCAGGCCCAGGTTGGACCAGTCGAAACGCCTAGCCTGCGGCAAGGACGTCATCGGTCACGACGGCGCCGTACCGACGATCACGTGTGTGATACTCGGCGATGGCGGCCTTCAGATGCTCAGGCGAATAGTCCGGCCACAGGACATCCTGAAACACGAACTCGGCGTAGGCCGCCTCCCACAGGATGAAGTTCGATAGCCGTTGCTCGCCCGACGGCCGCACGATCAGGTCGGGGGGCGGCAGATCGGATGTGGAAAGGTAGCCAGCAAACCCGGTCTCGGTGAGATCGGCGGGCTTGGCGCGGCCGGCGGCCACGTCCTCCGCGAAGCGCCGGGCGGCGTCAGTGATGTCGGCCTGGCCGCCATAGTTGAAGGCAATCGTCAGGAACAGGCTCGAGTTGTGGGCGGTCCTCGCCTCGGCCTCGCGGCAGATTTTCAGCAGGTCGCGCGACAGGCCCTGCTGGCGACCGATCACCCGCACACGCACGCCCTCGCGCTCCAGCCTCGGCAGGTCGCTGCGAAAATAGCGCTGCGGCAAGGCCATCAGTTCGGCGACCTCGGCGACAGGGCGGCTCCAGTTTTCGGTCGAAAAGCCGAAGATGGTCAGCCAGCGGATCCCCAGTCCCTGGGCCGCCTGGACAACGCGCTTCAGCGCTTCAACACCGGCCTGGTGGCCGACGGTCCGCGGTAGGCCGCGACGCTTGGCCCAGCGTCCGTTGCCGTCCATGACGATGGCGACATGCAACTGCGCGCCCTCCCCCGCGCCTTGGTCAGGCGCGCCCGCGGACGGCGTGTTCTGTTGGGCGGCCATGGGGGTGGATTTCGGTCCTTACGGCTTTCGTCGGCGCACGGCCTCAGACGTGCATGATCTCTTGTTCTTTGGTTTTCAAGGCTTCGTCGACGCGCTTGATCGCCTCATCGGTCAGCTTCTGGACCTCGGTCTCCATCCGCTTTTCCTCGTCCTGGCTGATGACGTGGGCCTTCTCGGCGGCACGCAGGTCCTCGTTGGCGTCGCGGCGGATGTTGCGTACCGCGATCCGTTGCTGCTCCGCGTACTTGCCCGCGACCTTGGCAAGTTCCTTGCGGCGTTCTTCGGTGAGCGGCGGGATCGGGATACGCAGGTTCTGCCCGTCGGTGACAGGATTCAGGCCCAAGCCCGCGGAGCGGATGGCTTTTTCCACGGAAACCACCAGGGCCTTGTCCCAGACGCTGACGCTGATCATCCGCGGTTCCGGCACCGAGATCGCGCCAACCTGGTTGATAGGCATGCTCGAGCCGTAGGCGTCGACGCTCACCTGATCCAGCAGGCTGGCGGAGGCGCGCCCGGTGCGCAAGCTCGCGAACTCTTCCTTGAGTGCGCCGACCGCCTTGTCCATGCGGTCCCGGTATTTGGAAAGCACCGGCTTTTCGACGGTTGCCATGATCTTCGCTCCCTTCGTCGCGGCTCGAGTTCCCGTGTCAGGCGATGGTCGTGAAGACGCCTTCGCCCTTCAGCACCTTCAGGAGATTCCCCCGCTCGCGGATCGAGAAGACCACGATCGGGATGTGGTTGTCGCGCATGAGGCTGACGGCGGACGTGTCCATGACCCGCAGGTCCTTCGACAGCACCTCCTGGTAGGTCAAGGTGTCGTAGCGCTTGGCGTCGGGGACCTTCTTGGGGTCGGCCGTGTAGACCCCGTCGACGCTGGTGCCCTTCAGCAGTGCGTCGCAGCCCATCTCGGCCGCCCGCAGGGCCGCGCCCGAATCCGTGGTGAAGAACGGCGCGCCGACGCCGGCCGCGAAGATCACCACGCGGCCTTTCTCCAGATGGCGCAGGGCGCGGCGGCGGATGTAGGGCTCGCAGACCGCCTCCATGGGGATCGCCGACTGGACGCGGGTGTAGACGCCGATCTTCTCCAGCGACGCCTGGACGGCGAGCGCGTTCATGACGGTGGCCAGCATGCCCATGTAGTCGGCGCTGGCGCGTTCCATCCCGGCCTCGGCCAGGGCCGCGCCGCGGAAGATGTTGCCGCCGCCGACGACGACGCAGATCTGCACGCCGGCGCGGGCGACCTCGGCGATCTCCTCGGCCACCGCCTGCAGGGTCTTGGGGTCGATGCCGAACCCTTCGCCGCCGACTCCCGCCTCCCCCGAAAGCTTCAGGAGGATGCGTTTGTAGCGCGGCTGGGCTTCGGGCATGGGCGCAGTCCCAAGTTCTTGAAACGAGGTTTCGAACGCAACATAGACCAAGGGCGCGGCGCGCGTCGAACGCACCGCGCCCCCGGAAATAGAGTCGGCGGAAAGCTTAGCTCTGGCCGGACATGGCCGCCACTTCGGCGGCGAAGTCGAGGCCTTC
>DASXKT010000113.1:0-2417 GCA_036496685.1 Phenylobacterium sp. | reverse complement strand
CCGAGCCTGCGCGCGCAGCACACCGTGCGGCCGCTGGCCGACGTGCTCGGCCTGGAGATCGGCGCCGCCAACGCCGACGGCAACGAGCCGGCCGTCGTGGCCGCCGCGCTGGCCGCCGTGTCGCCCGTGCTGATCGCCTGGCACCACAGCCACATCGTGCGCCTGGCCAAGGCCATCGCCGGTGACGCGATCGGCTGCCCCGAGGCGTGGCCCGACGAGCGCTTCGACGTCGTCTGGACCCTCGACCGCGCCGACGACGGCTGGACGTTCAGCCAGGTCCCCCAGCGCCTCTTCGCCCACGACGGCGCCGAGCCGATCTGAGCCGCCGGCCGCGCTGGCCATCCCGGCCCGGAGGGCTTAAGGGCGCTGGTCATGGACTACGGCGACTACCTGCAACTCGACGCGCTCCTGAGCGCCCAGACGACGGCGACCGACGAGCACGACGAGCTCCTGTTCATCGTCATCCACCAGGCGACCGAGCTTTGGCTGAAGCTCTCGATCCACGAGATCCGCCGCGCCGCCGCCGATATCCGCGGCGACGACCTGCGCGCGGCCTTCAAGACCCTGTCACGGGTGGCGCGCATCCAGGCCCACATGATCCAGGCCTGGGAGATCCTGGCGACCATGACGCCCTTCGACTACGCGAACTTCCGCGAGAGCCTTGGCGCGAGCTCGGGGTTCCAGTCGTTCCAGTACCGGCAGCTGGAATTCCTGCTGGGGGCCAAGGATGCCCGGATGCTGGAAATGCATGGGCCGGGCACGGCGCGGCGGGGTGAGCTGGAGGCGATCCTGACGGCGCCCAGCCTCTATGACGAGGCGCTGCGGCTGTTGGCCCGACGCGGTTTCGACATTCCCGCCGACCGGCTGGAGCGCGACTGGCGTGAGCCCTACGAGGCCAGCGCCGCGGTCGAGGCGGCGTGGCTCAAGGTTTACCGCAACACCGCCGAATACTGGGACCTCTATGAGCTCGGCGAGAAGCTCGTCGACCTGGAGTACCGGCTGCAGCAGTGGCGGTTCACCCACATGAAGACGGTGGAGCGGATCATCGGCTTCAAGCGCGGCACCGGCGGCTCGGACGGCGTCTCCTACCTGGCCAAGGCGCTGGACCGGCGGCTGTTCCCGGAACTGCTCACCCTGCGGACGTCGATGTGACGAGCCTTCGCTGGCGCGCGCGGATCTAGGCGGTCTCAGTAGGACTAGGCCTGGGCCGCTTGACCGGTTTCTTGACCGGCTTCTTGGTCGGCATGGGGTAGCGCGCCTGCAGGAGGCGCATCACGTCTTCGAATTCCGTGCTGGTCTGCGAGGGCGCCGGAGGGGCCCGGCGCCGCGTGGTTCGCGCCGGCGGCGTCGGCGATGGGACGATCAGCGGGCCCTGCTGCGGCGCGGCTTGTATGACCGCCGACAGGTCGTTTGCGGCGGCCACGCGCTCGCCCATGTCCGGCGGGTTGGCGCTCATGAACCGTCGGGCGATGGTCTTGATGATCGAGGTGTGATCGAAGATCACCTTGCTCGCCGTGCCGCCCGCGACCCATGGCGAGACCACGAACGTCGGGACCCGGACGCCGTAGAAGTCGATGCCGGAGACAGGCTTGGCGTTGGTCCGAAACTCCGGATCCAGCGGGCTCACATGGTCAAAGAACCCGCCGTGTTCATCGTAGGTGACGAGGAACAGCGTCTTGCCCCACACCGGGCTGTGAATGAGGTTGTTGACGATCCCGCCGATCAAGGCTTGCCCGGCACTGAGGTTCCCCGGGGCGGCGTCGTCGTTGTCTCCGGCGTCCGGCTCGTCGATGAAGTTGGGGTCGATAAAGGAAACCGACGGCAGGGTCCCGGCGGCCGCGGCGGCGGCAAATCCGTTCTGGGGATCGTTGAAGTCAACGATGTTGGCGTCGTCGAAAGTGTATTTGCCGTAGAGCCGCAGCGTGCAGTACCGGTTCTCGTAGAAGCGCCACGACACGCCGCGGTCAGAGAGGTGGTCGAAAACGGTCTTGGTGGAAACCGGCCGGAAGGAAGCCCCGGAAAAGTTGTTGAATTCGATGTTCCCGTCGGCGTCCCGATTCAACCGGCCTGTCAGCATGTAGAAGCGGTTGCAGAACGTCGGGCCCGGATGGGAGGCGAACCAACGGTCGCAGACCAGGGAGTTCTTGGCCATGGCGTCGTAGACGTTGAGCGTGTCGGCGTCGTAGTAGCCCATTACCGCTCGGGCGTCGGGGCCCTCCAGTTGATACTGCCCGGCGAACTCGCTGACGAAACCGTCCATCTTGCCGCCGTCGATCTGGCCGACGACCAGGTCGTGCTCGTGGGGCGGCGTCTCGTGGACGTACTGCGGGTCGGTGAGCTTGAATGACGGGTAGTCCTGGCCCTTGAACGGATTTGAAAAGGGCGTCGAGGCGTTCAGTCCGTCGACGTCCGTGCGG
>DASXKT010000112.1:0-2267 GCA_036496685.1 Phenylobacterium sp. | reverse complement strand
AGCGTCATAGCCCACGGCGGACCTCACCGACTGGATCGGTGTGGTGTCGTGCTCCAGCATCGCCGTGGCGGTCTCTATGCGCACCGCCTGCATGTAGGCCGAAGGGTGTCGGCCGGTTGCGGCCTTGAAGCGCCGCGCCAGCGTGCGGGCGCCTAGCGCCGCCTTCTTCGCAAGCGCTCCGATTGAGACGTCGTCCCGGAAGTTCGTTTGCAAGAAGGTCTCGACCGCCCGGATGCGCTCGTCACCATGCGGCGGCGAGAGCGGCAGCATGGCATAGCCGGACTGGTGGATGCGCGGCCGTGGCAGCAGCAGCGCCCGGGCGCACTGAACGGCGACCTCATGGCAGCAGAGCTTCTCCACCAGGTAGAGGCTGAGGTCGATGGAGGCGTAGACTCCGCCGCTGCAGAGCAGGCGCTTGTCCTCGGTGACGAAGAGGTCCGTGCGCCAGTTCACGCGCGGCCAGCGCCGGGCGAACTCGGCCGCCAGCGCCCAGTGGGTCGTCGCCATCCGTCCGTCCAGCAATCCCGCCTCGGCGAGGTACGCGGCGCCCATGCACACGCCGGCCACGTAGGCCCCCGCCGCATGATGACGGCGCAGCCATGGCAAGAGAACGCTGTGCTCCACCAGCTTGACGTCCATTTCCATTCCCGACGTCGGCACGATGATGATGTCGGTCCGCTCGATGCAATCGATCGAGCCCACCGGCTCGATCATCAGGCCCTGCGGATTGCGCACCGCGCGCCCGTCGATCGAGACCGCAGTGACGCGGAACCGGGGCTCGGCAGGTCGCCCGTGGAGGTCGTTCCACAGCACGCCCGCGGCGGAGAAGATCTCGACTGGCAGAAGCGCGGTCGACGACAGGCCGTCATCGAACAGCACCACGGTCACGTCGAGAACGCCGGCGTCGCGCTGCTTGTTGTCGGGCAGGCCCTTCACCCGCGGCGACGGAGATCCAAACGCCCGTGGCTCGGGCGAACCCCTCCAGTCATCGCGGCCCAGCAGCTCGGTCGGCGAATTCTCGCATTGCTTAGCAAAGACTCTCATAACAGCGATCCCCTAACAGTGGCCGGCGAAATTGCGCCGCCGCCGGCCACTGTTGAAGGGGCGATCCGGACAACCTTGGGGGGTGATTGCTCCTATCGCGTGCGCTCAGCGTAGAGTCGCGGCTTGGGCGTGCTGTCGTAGATTGCGGTCACCAGCGGCGAGTGCACGCGCTGGACGGTGGCGTCGACGGCCTCGACGACGCAGGCTTCGTAGCGCTGATATTCATCGATGCTGAGGTGGCTGGGCTCCGGTCCACACACCGTATGCGCAGCCTGCCGGATCCGGCCCAGCAGCACGCGAGCGCCAGCCTCGTGGGTGAGATCGAGCTCGGAGTAGCGCACCACCATCTTGGAGACGGTGCTGTCGCCATAGGGGCGGTACGGCGTGTGGGCGAACGCGGCCCCGGCGGTCAAGCCGACGGCGACGATCGCAAGAATGGTAGACTTCATCTGGTATCTCCTCTGCGAAGGCAGGAGAAACTGGTGGTCAGCAGGGCGAGCCGGTAGCGGGCGATCAGGACATCTTGCCGGGTCGATCGCGGCCGATGCGGCCGGAGCGGCGGTGCGTTCAACTTGTCGGCGGCGCGCGAGCGGTCCACCGTGACCCCCAACAAGGGGAGGAACACATGAGCGTCGCGCCGAAGACCGGGACTGCCAGCGACCTGCAGAGGATGGCCGAGGTGCTGCGGCGTCAGAAGGCCGCCAATATCCGCGACGGGGCGCCCAGCGCGGAGACACGGATCGGCCGGCTGGATCGCGCCATCGGCCTGCTGATCAAGCACGAACAGGCCATCGTGAAGGCCTTGACCCAGGACTTTGGGGCGCGAGCGCCGGCGGTGAGCGGGATAACCGACATCGGCGCCTCCGTCGGCCCGCTAAAGCACGCCAAGGCCAACTTGAGAGCCTGGATGAAGCCGGAGAAGCGCAAGACCAGCCCCGCCCTACTCGGCATGCTGGGCGCCAAGGCGGAGATCCGTTTTCAGCCCAAGGGCGTGATCGGGATCATCAGCCCCTGGAACTTCCCAGTGAACCTGACCTTCGCGCCCCTGGCCGGGGTCCTGGCGGCCGGCAACCGGGCGATGATCAAGCCGTCCGAGTTCACCCCCGCCACCTCCGAGCTGATGGCCAGGATGTTCGCCGAGGCCTTCGACGAGGAGGAGATCGCAGTCTTCCCCGGCGGGCCGGAGATCGGCCAGGCCTTCTCCGCCCTCGCCTTCGACCACC
>DASXKT010000111.1:0-27712 GCA_036496685.1 Phenylobacterium sp. | reverse complement strand
CACGGCAGCGTTGTGCCCCGGGCCTAGCCGCCACAGGTGCAGATCGGTCACGCGCTCACCCTCGGCCTCTAGCCGGGTCCTTATTTCGGCGGTGAGTTCGGCGGAAGGGTTCATGTCCAAAAGCGTCGAGGCGGTTCGGCGAATGAGGCTGGCCGCAAATTGCGCCACCAGGAAGGCGCCGGCCAGTCCCGCGGCGGGGTCCGCCCAGGCCCAACCTAGGCGCTGTCCGGCGGCGAGGCCCGCGATCGCCAGCACGCCGACGGCCGCATCCGCGGTCAGGTGCAGGTGGGCGGCCGCGATATTGAGGTCATGCGCCTCACCGCGAGGCCTCAGCAGCCAGACGCAGACCAGCGTCACCGCCAATCCTGCCGCCGCCAGAGCTAAAGCCGAGCCGTAGTCCACCGCCTGAGGCGAGATCAGCCGCTGCACGCTCTCCACGGCGATCAGGATGGCCGTGATCCCCAGCACGACGGCATTGGCGAAGCCCGCCAGGTCGCCGAGCTTGCCGGTGCCGAAGGCGAACCTTGGGCTGCCCGCCTGACGCCTCGCCACGGCATAGGCGCCCGAAGCCACCAACAGCGCCGCCACGTGGGCGGCGGTGTGCAGCCCGCTGGCGGTCAGCGCCATGGAGTGGAAGACCACGCCGCCGGCCAGTTGCGCGGCGAGCGTCACAGCGCAGATCCCGCCGACGATCCAGGTGCGCCGCTCGTTGCGCACGTGATCGACACCGAGATAGGCCCGGTCGCGCCGATAGGCGTCGAACGCCGTGGCGGTCTCCTTCAGGCTCGGGGCGGAAACGATCTGGGTCAGGGGGGCGCTCGTGCGGGAAGCGGAAGAAATGTTATTCTATAACATCAGCCGTCGATCAAGGCGAGGTTGCCAGGGGGTGACCCGCACGATGTAGTTCTCTGGACGAGGGGAGACCAGCGTGCGCCGGACGATCCAACTGACCCTGAACGAGCGACCGACCAGCATCGAGGTCGAGGACACCGAGGTCCTGCTGGACGTTTTGCGGGGCGAACTGGGCCTCTGCGGCGCCCGGTTCGGCTGCGGCATGGGCCAGTGCGGCGCCTGCGCCGTGCTCGTGGATGGGAAAGTCTCCCCCGCCTGTGCTGTCGAGATCGGCTCCGTCGACGGAAAGGCGGTGCTGACCGCCGAGGGCCTCGGGACGCCTGAGCATCCGCACCCGCTGCAGGCCGCCTTCCTCGAATTGCAGGCCGGCCAGTGCGGCTATTGCCTGACCGGCATCCTGATCGGCGCCAAGGCGCTGCTCGACATGAACCCTGACCCCGGCCGCGCCGAGATCGCCCAGGCGCTCGCCTGGCACCTCTGCCGCTGCGGCGTGCACAACCGGGTGATGGACGCCGTGGCGCTGGCCGCGCGGCGCATGCGCGAAGCGGTCGCCGCATGATCCCGCCCATGCTCTCCGCCAACCCGCGGCTCGACCGCTGGGTCCGCTTCGAGCCCGACGGGCGCGCCCGGATCGCGTTCGGCCGCATGGAGTACGGTCAGGGGATCGGCACCTCGCTGGCCCAGATGGCCGCCGACGAACTCGACCTGCCGATGGCGCGCCTGCACGTGGTCCCCGCCGCCACCGGGGAGATTCCCGACGAGGGGCTGACCGTCGGCTCGATGTCGACGGAGTTCTCAGGTCCGGCGATCCGAACGGCCTGCGCCGAGGTCCGGGCGCTGTTCATTGCGGCTGCCGCCGGCAGGCTGGGCTGCGCGCCGGCCGACCTCGAGGTGCGCGATGGAGCCTTCCTGAAGCGCGGCGAGCCCACAGGGCTCGATTATTGGGCGCTGGCCGGCGACGTCGACCTGGCCCGCGACGCCACCGGCGAGGCGCCCCTGAAGCCCATCGAGCGGATGCACATTGTGGGCGAGAGCGAGCCTCGGCTCGACCTGCCTGCTAAACTGTTCGGCGCGGCGTTCCTGCACGACATGACCCTGCCGGGGATGCGCCATGCCCGCGTGTTGCGCCAACCCGGGCCCAGGGCGAGGCTCGCCAGCCTCGATGAGGCCGCTGTACGGCGGGCCGCGCCCGACGTCGACATCCTGATC
This sequence comes from Phenylobacterium sp., assembly GCA_036496685.1. GTDB lineage: Bacteria > Pseudomonadota > Alphaproteobacteria > Caulobacterales > Caulobacteraceae > Phenylobacterium. The sequence continues at coordinate 25,651 of DASXKT010000111.1, read as the reverse complement.
GACCACGCCTTCGTGGCCCTGATCTGCGGCAGCGAGGCCGCCGCCGCCCGGGCCTACGCCGCCGCCGAGGCCACCGCACGTTGGGAAGGCGCCCGTGACCTCGATCCGCAGCTTGCCGAGCCCGCATCGCTTAAAACCCTGCCGCATGAGACATTCAGGGCCGGCGCGCCCGCGCCAGAGGCGGCCAACCGCCGCCGCGTCACCGCCACCTACGGCAAGCCCTACCTGGCGCACGGGTCGATGGGCCCCTCGGCCGGCATTGCGCAATTCGAAGACGGCCGGCTGACGATCTGGACCCACAACCAGGGGGTCTATCCGATGCGCGGCCTAGCGGCGCGTATCACCGGGCTCGACGCTGCGGCCATCGACGTGATCCACGCCCAAGGCCCCGGCTGCTACGGTCACAACGGGGCGGACGACCCGCCGATCGATGCGGCGCTCATCGCGATCCGCCGTCCGGGGCCGCCGATCCGCGTGCAGTGGCGCCGGGAGGACGAGTTCGGCTGGGCGCCGGTCGGCACGGCCATGCTGATGGAGTTGACGGCCGAGGTCGACGCCTCCGGCCGGTTGGTCGACTACACAGCCGAGATCTGGAACACCGCCCACACTGGGGCGCGCGGCACCGCGGTGGCCGAGAGCGCGCTCGACGGCTACGTCGAGCCCGGGGCCCAGCCGGTGCGCATGATGCCCGACGGCGCGCGCTTTTCCGGCGGGCTTCTTAACGCGATCCCCTCCTACGACATTGCAGCGACGCGAACCGTCGAGCACGTGATCTTCCCGCCACCGGTGCGCACCTCGTCCCTGCGCAGCCTGGGCGGCGCGCCCAACACCTATGCCGGCGAGAGCTTCATCGACGAGCTGGCTGAGATCTCCGGCCAGGACCCGCTTGCCTACCGGCTGGCGATGACGTCGGAGCCGCGCGGCCGCGCGGTGCTGGAAAAGCTCGCCGAGATGTGCGGCTGGGTCAGGCGCGGAGCCGCAGGAACCGGTCGCGGCCTGGGCCTCGCCTACGACCGCCACCGCAACCGCGGCGGTTTCATCGCCTGCGCGGCCGAGGTGGAGGTCGAACAGGAGGTTCGTCTGGTCAAGCTGTGGTGCGCCGCCGACGCCGGCCTGATCGTCAACCCCGACGGCGCCCGGAACCAGATCGAGGGCGGGATGATCATGGCCGCCAGCTGGACGCTGAAGGAGCGGGTCAAGCTCGGCGGCCCAGGAATCCAGTCCACCACCTGGGACGACTACCCGATCCTGCGCTTCGACGAGGTGCCGCCGGTGGAGATCGCGCTGCTCAACACCCGCGACGCCCGGCCCTATGGCATCGGCGAACTCAGCCAGGGCTCGACCATGGGCGCCATCGCCAACGCCGTCGCCCACGCCCTCGGCGCCCGCGTCCGCGACCTCCCCCTCACCCGCGAGCGCATCGCCGCGGCCCTTCTGGCTGTCTAGGCCGTCATCCTCCGGTCAGCCGGGGGCTGATCCCGGGGGGAGCCAAGCTGACTGGATAGGGAAGGCGAGGCCGATTGGTCCCCGATCGCGTCATCGCGCGACCATGGGATGACGATGAGAGGGAAGGTCGCGGTTCACTTCCTGCGCCCGGCGCACTAGATGACGCGCCATGAACGCTGTCGCGACCGCCAAAACCCCCGTCACCGTGCTTACCGGCTACCTCGGCGCCGGCAAGACCACCCTCCTCAACCGAATCCTCTCGGAGGACCACGGCAAGCGCTACGCCGTCATCGTCAATGAGTTCGGCGAGGTCGGCATCGACAACGACCTGATCGTCGGCGCCGACGAGGAGGTCTTCGAGATGAACAACGGCTGCGTCTGCTGCACCGTGCGCGGCGACCTGATCCGGGTGGTCTCCGGACTGATGAAGCGCCAGTCCGCCAGCGGAAAGGGCGGGTTCGACGCGATCATCGTCGAGACCACCGGCCTCGCCGACCCCGGCCCGGTGGCCCAGACCTTCTTCGTCGACGACGATGTGCGGGCCAAGACCCAGCTCGATAGCGTCACCACCGTGGTCGACGCCAAGCACCTGCCGTTACGCCTCGCCGACTCCAAGGAAGCCGCCGAGCAGATCGCCTTCGCCGACCAGATCATCCTCAACAAGACCGACCTGGTCTCCGAGGCTGAGCTGGCCGAAGTGGAGCGGATGATCCGCCGGCTCAACCCCCTGGCCCCGATCCATCGCGCCCAGCGTTCCAACGTGCCGCTGGACCAGGTGCTGGGCCGCGGCTCCTTCGATCTGGCGCGCATCGAGGAGATCGAGCCCGACTTCCTCAACCCCGCCCACGGCGAACCCGGCCACGTACACGACGAGCACTGCGACCACGACCATCATGATCACGACCACGGCCACGATCATCACGACCACGACCATGGGCACGACATTGAAGCGAGCGGCATCCGCGGCGTCTCCCTGACCGCCCGCAAACCGCTCAACGCCAACCGCGTGACTGCCTGGCTGAACGAGGTGCTGCAGGTACAGGGCCCCGACATCCTGCGGGCCAAGGGTATCCTCGACGTCGCCGGAGAGGATCGCCGCCTGGTATTCCAGGCCGTCCACATGATCCTCGAAGGTGACTTCCAGGGGACCTGGCGCGATGGCGCGGACCGCTACTCGCGGTTGGTGTTCATCGGCCGCAACCTCGACGAAGCCAAGCTGCGCGAGGGCTTCGAGGCCTGCGCGGCCTAGGCGATCGGGCGCTTGCGCCCCGCGGTGCGTTTCGACGCGGCCGACGGGTCGGGGAACTCGATCCCCGACGCGAGCAGACGCAGCCGATAGGCGGCGAGTACGTCGGGCCGGACAAGGCCGCAGGGCTCGCTGACGCGCCCCTCGCGCCATTCGAGAACGACCTGCTCGCCCTCCATGCGATAGCGCCCCCGATGCGTATCGGGACCGAGAGACACCTCCACCGGCGCCCACTTGGGCAACGGGCGGCGCTTCTTTCGAGGCCTCCAGACCATCCGCCGACGGTAGCGGAACGCGGTTTCTGCGCGATTAATCAAGAATCCATAAGAAAAGCCCGCCGAGTAGCCCCGGCGGGCTTTTGTCTCTCCGGGCCGCTCAGATCTGTTCGTTGATCAGCCCAACAGCACGATAACCGCTCGAGTGAAGGCGGCTCACCACCTCCATGAACGCGCCATAGCGCACGCCCCGGTCGGCCCGCACATAGACCCGCTCAGCGGTCGGATTCGATCCGCCGATGATACGCCGGAGATCGGCTGGCAGAGCCGCAATGCTGGTCCGGCTCTCGCCGATGTACAAAGCGCCGTCCCGTTGCAGGGAAATGTAGGTCGGTTGCGCGGCCGCGCTTGTGCCGGCGGGCGGAAGATCGAGCTTGAGCGACGTCGTGGCCACGGGGAGGGCGACCATGAAGACGATCAGCAGGACCATCATGACGTTGACGAACGGCGTGACGTTGATCTCGCTGTTTTGGTTGAGTCGGAACCGGGTAGAGCCCGCTTGGACAAGTCTGCCAGCCATATGCGTACCTCCTAGAAGGCGCGGCGCGCTGGCCGCGCACATCCAGAGGAGACGTCCGACGATACCCAAAGTAAAGCTTTAAAATTACAGACGTGAAAAATCCCGCCGAATCTCTCCGGCGGGCTCTTGTCTCTCAGGCCAATGGTTCGGCTCAGATCTCTTCGTTGATCAGGGCGACCTGATAGAAGCCGTTGCCCTGCAGGGTGTTCATGACCGACATGAAGTCGCCGTAGCGGACCTGCTTGTCGGCGCGGATGTAGACCCGCTGCTGGGTCGGCGGCAGGCTCGGGTCGTCGGCGGTGAGCGTGCGCGACAGGTCCGCCGGGAGCGTCTCCAGCGCCGTCGGCTTGTCGCCGATGAACACGGCGCCGCCGGCCTGGATGTTGATCAGGATCGGTTCTTTCACCTTCGTACCGGGCGGCGGCGGAATGGCCGGCGGCAGGTCGAGCTTGATCGACACCGTCGCGGCGGGGATCGCCACCATGAAGATGATGAGGAGCACCAGCATCACGTCCACGAAGGGCGTGACGTTGATGTCGCTGTTCTGGCCGAGGTCGAAACGTCCGCCCCCTTGGCCGCCCAGCTTTGCACCCATGCGTAAATTCCTTCCCTGGGGCGGTTCTCTCCGCCCGGTCGTTTACGAGTCCGGTGACCATTGGCAAGCCGCCACGGCGTTGTAAAGCCCGAAGCGCCGATCTAGGGGGAGGCATGATCTACACCCTCGACGCCTACGTAACGGCGGTCTCTTTCGACGCCAACGGCCGCGCGGTCTTTGCGCTGGGCGACGGCACGGTGCGCTTCGAAGCGGGCGAGCGCGTGGAGGCCCACGGTGGCGCGGTCCTATCGGCGACGGCGCATCCGTCGGGCGAGGGGCTGATCACAGGCGGAGATGACGGACGGCTGGTCTGGTCGCGGGCGTCCGGCGCCCAGGAAATCGCCAGCCTGCCCGGCCGGTGGATCGACGCCGTGGCCGCGAGCCCGGTCTCGGGCCTCATTGCCTTCGCAGCCGGCCGCGACGTGCATGTCCGGGACGTCGCAGACGCGACGTTTACCCGCACCCTTGCACACGAGAAGTCGGTGGCCGATCTCGCGTTCGAGCCAAAAGGCCGCAGGCTGGCGACAGCCACCTATGGCGGCGTCTGGCTGTGGTACGCCCGCATTGAGGCCCAGAAGCCCGGCAAGCTCGCCTGGGCCGGCAGCCACGTCGCCTGCGCCTGGAGCCCCGACGGCAAGTTCCTGATCAGCGCCATGCAGGAGAATCAGCTGCATGGCTGGCGGGTCGCCGACGAGAAGAACATGCGGATGGGCGGCTATCCCGCCAAGCCGAAGAGCCTGGCGTTCCTTGGCAAGGGGAGCCTGATGGCGACCTCCGGCGCCAATGGCGTGGTGGTCTGGCCGTTCGCCGGCGCCACCGGCCCAATGGGCAAGCAGGCCGCCGAGGTCGGCTACGACGAGGCCGCTATGGTGGTCCGGGTGGCCGGCGCGCAGTCGCTGAGCTGGGTGGCCGCCGGCTTGGACGACGGCCGCGTCTGGGCCTGCGACCTGACCGGCCAGAAGATCGTCCCCCTGAAAGCCGAGAAGGGCGCCCCCGTCACCGCCCTCGCCATCACCCCCGACGCTAAGCGCGTCGCCTGGGGCTGCGAAGACGGCGCGGCGGGCGTGGCGGAGGTGGAGAACTAGCCGCGAGGACTCTTTGCTTGCCTGCCGCTAGGCCAGGGGTCTTAGGCTGCGCCTCTGACATTCAGCGCAGCGGATGGACCTCATGAGCGAGACCCTGGCGAAGCCGGCCGCCGAACAAACGGCCGAGGTGCTCTACGAAGTCGCGGACGGCGTCGCGACCATCACGCTCAACCGCCCCGAGCGGATGAACACTATCTCCGGGCCCATGCTGGCCGGGCTGACGGAGTTGCTGCTGAAGGCCAACGCCGACCCGAAGGTCCGGGTGGTGCTGCTGACCGGAGCGGGGCGCGCCTTCTGTGCAGGCCTCGACCTGGTGGACGCGACGCAGGGCTCGGGCATCGGCTCCGACAAGCAGGCGCAGGCGGTATCGGTGAACCTCGACCTGCGCAACACACCGCCCACGGTGCTCTTCGCCATGGACAAGCCGACCATCTGCGCGCTGAACGGGGCAGCCGCCGGCTACGGCATGGACACGGCGCTCGGCTGCGACATCCGGATCATGGGCGAGAGCGCGAAGCTCGCCGCCGCCTTCGTCAAGCGCGGGGTGGTGCCTGAAAGCGGTGGCACCTGGATCCTGCCGCGTCTGCTGGGCTGGTCGAAGGCGGCCGAGATCATCTTCACCGGCCGCACCCTCTCAGCCGCCGAGAGTCTCGCCCTGGGTCTGGCCAATGAAGTGGTCCCGGATGCTGAGCTCATGCCGCGAGCGCGCGCCATCGCCGCGGAGATCGCGGCCAACGCCCCGCTCGCCGTGCAGTCCGCGAAACGCCTGATGCGCATGGGTATGGAAGAGACCTTCAACGACCACGTCCACCACGTGTATCTGCAGTTTCTGCAACTTGTCCGTACACAGGACTTCCGTGAAGGCATGACCTCCTTCCTCGAAAAGCGGCCGGCGGATTTCAAAGGACGCTGAGCGCCTTCTAAGCGAACACCTGAGTGGCTGGGACGCGCGCTCGGCCGATGCCTATGGACTTAGTCCGGCCTGCCTGCATTGTTTCGTAAGAACACTGTTTCCCGAATGCGAGTCCTCCGCTGATCGATCATCGTAACGTCGCGGCGCTCCGCCGTTGGGACGACGCCGACGCCCTGAAGGCGGTCCTGTCCCATCCCGGCTTCCCTGAGGCGTCGCGGGCGCTTGCCGCCGGCATGTTGGCGCTCTCGGCGCGCGACCGAGTTCTGGGCGACATCTTCAGGGACGCCGGCCGCTACGTCGCCGCCATGTGCGCCTTTTATCTCGATGCGGATGGAGGCGGACTGACCCTCCCCCGCCTGAAGGCGATCTGCGCCCGTTCCGGCCTGCTCAGTCCGGGACGGGCGCGCAACCTGCTGCAACTGCTCGAGCATCTCAGGTACGTCGAGCCCGGGGCGCGCGGCCGAGGCGGGAAGGCCACAACCTACCACCCGACCTCCACCTTCCTCGCAGCGTGGGAGGAGCAATTGCGCACCGCACTTGACGCCGCGCGACGGATCGAGCCGGCGGTCGCCGACGTGCTAGATCGTCTGCATGAGCCCAAGGTCTTAAGAACCTTCGCGCGCGCCCATGCAGAGGGCCTGGTGACCGCGACCGGCGATGGCGCGTACGTGCGCCCCTTCGTGCGGACCTTCATGCATCCCTACGCGGGAACCCAGATCGTCTGGGTGCTGATCGAACTGGCGAACGCTGGAACCTTCCCGCCCATATCGACTGGGCCGGTCACCCTTTCCGGGCTCGCGCGCCAGTTCGGCGTCTCCCGCGTCCACATCAAGCGCATCTTCGATGACGGGGAGCGAGAGGGCCTGTCGAGACTGGAGCACGATGGCGAGATCACCCTGACGGCAGCAGCCCGCGCTCAGCTTTCGATCATCTATGGCGTCCAGTTCGCTCAGCTGCTTTCGGCCGCTGCCCGCACGGCAGTGACCGTCGACCGCCACGCCGTCGCGGCCTGATAACGCCGGTGGGCGGATCAAAAATGTGCAATTGCCGTCCTCTGCCACGGGCCTAGCGTCCGCGCGCCTCACCTGTCGGGTGCGGGTTCATCGAGGGATCAAAAAATGAAGATGCTGGCAGGCGCCGCGTTCGCGGCCACGATGCTTATCGGCTGTGCTGCAGGCTCGGCCCAGGCGCAGACCGCCGAGCGCACCTACGAGAACGGTCCTGTCTGGACCGTCGGCTACGTCGAGACCAAGCCCGGAATGTTCGACGACTACATGGCCTACGTTGCCGGCCCGTGGAGGGCGCTGCAGGAGGCCGGGAAGAAGCGCGGCGACATCCTGGACTACAAGGTCCTGGCCGTGGACTCGCCCCGCGAGCACGAGTCGGACGTCATCCTGCTCATCGAATTCAAGAACATGGCGGTCTTCGACCGTGCGCTGGCTGACCTCGACAAGGACACCAATGCGGTCTTCGGCTCGAACCCGGCTTCGAACAAGGCGGCGGTTAAGCGCGAAGAGATCCGCGTCCTGCATGGTGGTGTCACCGCGCGCGAACTGAAGCTCATCAGCAAGTAGTTCAAGGGGGCGATGCATGCCTTGAGCTGCGTCGCGCTTGAGGGGGTCACCGGCTCTGCGGCATCGGTCGCGGGGCCGGCGCACCCTTCGGCCTTGAGCAGGCTGCTCAGCCCTCCGCCAGCACGATGTCGAACCGCCAGAGGTCGGCGCCATGCTCGAGCATGGAAGCCGCGGCGGTCCTGCGCCCGAAAATCTGCTCCGGGAACACCTTCGGCGCCTTGGCGTCGCCCAGGTCGTGCAGCAGCACTCGGTCCTGCTTCAGATAGGGCTCCCCGGGGAAGTACATCTGGGTGATCAGTTTGTCGTACTTGCCGGCCACGTCGAAGTGAATGTGCGGCGAACGTATGTGGGTCCCGGCCGGATAGGGGCCCGGCTTGACCGTCAGGAACCGGAAGCCGCCGTTCGCGTCCGTCATCTGAACGCCGTCGCCCTGGAAGTTCTCGTCCAGCGGACGCTTGGGATCACCCTCGTCGCCGTGGTGCCGATAGCGTCCAACCGCGTTGGCCTGCCAGATCTCCACACGGGCATGCGGCACCGGCTGTCCGTCCGTGTTGAGCACCTGCCCGGCGAGTTCAATGATCTGGCCCTTGGCCCGCGCCGCATGGCCCGCCAGCCGCGTCAGATCGGCGTCTTCCTCAAGCGGCCGCTCAACCGGATAGAAGGGGCCGAGATCCATGCCCCGGGTGGGGCTCAGCTTGCTTGCGGCGGCAGCCCGTCCGGCCAATCCTGAGGCCGTCAAGGCGCCCGCGCTCCACACCACGCCGTGCGTCAGAAGGCTTCGCTTCGAAATCGTCATTCGCAAACCCCCGCTCGCTGAGCGGCGATTGGCTCACAAGACGTGCGGCGGGGGCAACTGCACAAATTTGATACCGGCGGGGTTCAGGCCAGTTGGGGGCTCTCCTGCCCGGACGCATGGGCGGGCGTCCAGGACCGCCCGACCGCCAGTGCGGCCCCATAGCCGAAGTCGTGGCGCAGGTGATCGGAGAGCCGCCGCGCAAGCACCTCGGCCTCCCTCTGGCCGAACTGGACCGCAAGCCGCGCCTGGCGATCGGGGGCGACGTCTTCGCCATAGGCGGGATCGAGGTGCGCCGCGACGGCAGAGCGCGATCCGACCTCCATCGCGGCAGCGATGTCGGCGTCTCGAAGGTCGACGCCCCAGTGCGACCAGATCCGGCGAATCCACAGATCCGGCTCGCGTTCGACGTCCTCGTAGCGGACCACCATCACCCGGTCGGGGAAGATCCGCTTGAGCAGGCCCCAGCGGTTGTAGAAGCGGATGAACCACCAAAGGTCGACGCCCTGCGCCCGCGGCCGCCGGGCAACGTACTGGTCCAGGGGGCCAAGCTCCTTGGCCTCGCGCCACTTGTAGAAATAGGAGAGCAGTGAGTCCGGGATGTTGCGCACGAGCAGCACGACGGGCGCGATACGCACGATGCGTAGTGCACCCAGGACCGCGACAAGGCGCGAAGGCATGTGGTGCGAGCTGCCGATCCTCGGCGCCTGCGGGAAGGTCCGCGGATGGCGGGCGTTGCCGATGAAGACGTCGCTTTGCGGGCCGCTCGAACGCGCCGGCTTCGGCAGTGTCAGGTGGTGGGCGATGGCCGAACTCAGCATGAACCGCAGCCAGTGGGTTCCGGAGTTGTGGCCGCTGATCAGGAAGCCATCGACCTGATCTGCGTAGTGCAGCAGGTGGAAGCGGGAGAGGTCGTCGCGCAGGTCGGCGGCGAACAGCGAAAACCCAAAGCCAGCCGCTGAGTCAACCATCCCGACGCCCCCAAGCCATAGCGTCGAACTAGAACCGACTTTTATAAGTTTTTTATAACGGTTTCATACGATCGCATAACGCGTTCGCAACAACCGTGGCGAAGCCCGCCACATTTCGGTCCGCTTGCTCGCTTGGTGGGCGCCCGGCTATTCGAAACCGCGCAGCTCGCCCCACAGCTCAAAGTCGTCGCGGCGGGCCTTCAGCGTATTGATCGGATGGGCCGCGTCCCGGTAGCCCAGCGCCATTCCGGAAAACACCATGTGGTCGTCCGGCAGCCCGACGAAGGCCGCCACGGTCTTCGGATACCTCGCCCAGTATTCCTGCGGGCAGGTGTCGAGCCCGCGCTCCACCGCCAGCAGCATCACGTTTTGCATGTACATTCCGAGGTCCGCCCATTGCGGCGGCCCGAGCTTGCGGTCGAGGCAGAAAAAGAGGCCGACGGGTGCGCCGAAGAACTCGGCGTTCTTGGCTAGCTGCCGCAAGCGCGCCGGCTTGTCTTCGCGCGGGATCCCGACGGTCGCGTAGAGATCCTCGCCGTTCTGGAAACGCCGTGTACGGAAGGGTTCCCAGAGGTTCGGCGGATAGACGTCGTACTCCGGTTCCTCCCCAAACGGATTGGCCGCCGCCAGCGCTTTGAACTCGGCCAGAGGCGTGCCGGCGAGCGCGTAAACCCGCCAAGGCTGCAGGTTTCCCCCGGACGGGGCCTGGGCGGCGCGGACCAGGATCTCGGCCACGGTCTCGGCCGCAACGGGCTCCGACGTGAAGGCGCGGATCGAGACGCGCCGGGCGACGGCTTCACTGACGTCCATCTGGTTGGGCTCCGGCCTCGACACGACGGCCAGGCAATATCCACTATGGACGCTGCTCAAGACGTCGGGAATCAGGGCAGTTCTCCACCACGCCCTAAGGTCAAGGCAAGGACGGCCGCTTGGCCAGACACCCACAATCCGCACGACCCCGCCAGCCGCACCGAGGCCTGCTCAGCCGCCTGTTCCGTGGCGTGATGCTGCTCGTCCTGGTCTTCGGCCTGATCGGCCCGGTCGCCATCGTGGCGATCTATCGCTTCGTGCCCCCGCCGATGACCTATCTGATGGTCCAGCGGATGTTCCAGGGCCATGGATTCGACCGTCGCTGGGTCCCGCTCTCCCGCATTTCCCCTGTGTTGGTTCGCAGCGTCATCGGCGCTGAGGACGCCCGCTTCTGCGAGCATCACGGCTTCGACTGGAACGCCATCCAGAAGGCCATGAGCCACAACGAGGCCGGCAAGAAGCTGCGCGGCGGCTCGACGATCAGCCAGCAGACGGCCAAGAACATCTTCTTATGGCCGCACCGCGACTGGGCCAGGAAGGGCCTGGAGACCTGGTTCACCCTGCTGATTGAGCTGATCTGGGGCAAGCAGCGGATCATGGAAGTCTATCTGAACTCCATCGAGTGGGGGCCGGGCATCTACGGCGCCGAGGCCGCCGCCCAGCACAACTTCCACACCAGCGCTGCAGCCTTGAACCCCGCGCAGGCTGCGCGGCTGGCGGCGATCATCCCCAAGCCCCTCGCCTGGAAGGCCGCCAGCCCCGGCCCGTACATCCAGCGCCGGGGCGGCCACATCGCCGCCGCAGCCGGAACCATCCGCCGCGACGGCCTCGCCGACTGCGTGCTCTGAGCCAGCCGCGGACCGGCCTGGATGGCGCCTGCGTTGCACCCTGCCAGGCCAGGACATCGGACCTGTCTCGCGACGGGACGACGTCCAGGCCAATCTCGACGGCTTTCGCGCCGGCGAGCAGGTCGTCGGGGCTCCTGGGCTCCAGCGGCCGAGGCGCGGTGTTCCGCGTCAACTGCGGACGTCCGGAAGTAGCCGGCGCCCGATCCAAGGAGCTCTCCAGCTCTGTGTCTGAGTAAGCGTTGCGTAGCGTAAGCGCCGCCAGGTCCCCGCCTGGCGGCGCCTTCGCGCCTCGCCTAGCTGGGCCAAGCGTCCGACAAGCACCTCAGGCGAAAAATACACGCTAGCAGTTGAAATTTCAGGCAATCGGGAACGCCGCTCCGTGGGCGGCGTTTGGTCTAAGGCGCCGCTAGTTTCACCAGTTCTAGGGGCGTTCTCGAGCCCCCGGTCCGCCCTGAGGATCGGGGGCTCGTTCCTAGCCGAGGTGTTGGGATCAGGCCGTCACGAGGCCGGCCTTGGACGTCCGATCATTGGCCAAGGAACTGACGACGCCCACGCACAACAGCGCCTGGCCGCCGAAGTAGAGTCCCCAAACAGCGAACCCGACCCACGCCGTGGCGATCCCCGCCAGCGGCCCGCTTCGCGCGAAGATCAGTAGGTCCGAAGCCAGGAACATCAGCGCCCCGAGCGCCACCCAGCCACGAGGAAACCGGCTGAGCCAGGCGCTTGCAGCCATGCACGAGAGGCCGAGCGCATAGACCGCCACGCCGGGCGCACCCGACCGGTCCGCCGGCAACAGGAAGGCGGTCACCACGGTCGCGACCACCAGGGCGGCCGCCAGCAGCCAGTCCGGCCACCCCAGGCCTGCGCGCCGGTTCCGCTGGTACAGCACTATGGCCACCAGGTGGCCCGCCAGGAACGCGGCCCCGCCCACTACGAACCCCGCGGGTCCCAGCAGCACGTCGCCCAGCGCCCCAAACGCCATCACCGCGCATAGCAGCCAGCCGTCGAGGCTGCGCGCCTGCAGGCCTGCGTAGACCGCCAACAGCCCGGCGCAGGCGCCCTTCCAGGTCAGCGACGCCCAAGCCGGTAGGGTCAGATAGTCGTCGCCCAGATAGCTCACCCCCGCGACGATCGCCCCCACCAGGACCCACCTCGCCGCAGCCTCACGTCCCGCCATGCCGCCCCCCGAATCCAAGGGCGGCAAGTTAGGGCCAGGGGCGGCCGTCCGCCATGCGGCCCGATAGACTCCCATTGACGAAAGAAGCTCTTCCCCTCAAACCGCGCGACATAAGCAAAACTTGCCCGAACGGAGGCCTTCATGCGCGTTGGCGTGCCCCGCGAGATCAAGCCCGACGAATACCGTGTCGGCCTCACTCCCACAGCCGTGCGTGAATACGTCAGCCGCGGCCATGAGGTGGTGGTCGAGACGACCGCCGGGGCCGGCGCGGGCTATCCGGACGAGGCCTACAAGCGCGCCGGCGCCAAGATCGCCCCCGATGCACCCTCCGTGTTCGAAGCCGCCGAACTGATCGTCAAGGTCAAGGAGCCGCAACCCGTCGAGTGGGCGCGCCTGACCGACAAGCATATTCTCTTCACCTACCTCCACCTGGCGCCCGATGCGGACCAGGCCGACGGTCTGCTGGCGTCCGGTTGCGCGGCCATCGCCTATGAGACGGTCACGGATGCGAACGGCGGCCTACCGCTGCTCGCGCCGATGTCCGAGGTGGCCGGCCGCATCGCCGTATTTTCGGCCGGCGAAACCCTCCTGAAGCACAACGGCGGCATGGGCCTGCTGCTCTCCGGCGTGCCCGGAGTGCCGCCGGCTCGGATCGTCGTGCTGGGCGGTGGAGTCGTCGGCATGAACGCCGCCCGCATGGCCGCGGGCCTGGGTGCAGAGGTGGTCATCGTCGAGCGCTCGATCCCGCGCATGCGTGAGCTCGACAACATGTTCCAGGGCCGCATCCTCACCCGCTACTCCACGGCCGATGCCGTGGACGAGGAGGTGCTGAAAGCCGATGTCGTGGTCGGCGCGGTACTGACCGCCGGCGCCTCGGCCCCCAAGCTGATCCGCCGCGAACACCTGAAGAAGATGAAGCCCGGCTCGGTGCTGGTGGACGTGTCCATCGACCAGGGCGGCTGCTTCGAAACGAGCCGACCGACCACCCACGCCGACCCGACCTACACCGTCGACGGCGTCGTCCACTACTGCGTCGCCAACATGCCGGGCGCAGCGCCCCGGACCTCCTCCGAAGCGCTGGTCCACGCGACGCTCTCCTTCGGCCTGGCGCTCGCCGACCACGGCCTCGACGCGCTCAAGAAGGACGTGCACCTCGCCAAGGGCCTCAACGTCCTGAAGGGCCAGCTCACCCACCCGGCGGTCGCCGAGGCGCTCGGCAAGCCGTTCGTCGATCCCTATGGGGCATGGAAGTAGCGCCCGCTGGCTCCCCGGCCGATCCTGATTAGGGGATCGGACCGGCGGGGCCTATATTGGTGTCAGTGCGCCGTCGCGCGGGCGCCGCCACTCAAGCGGTTGAGCTCCCTCGATTTGGCCATTGGTCTTCGAGCCAGCCCCATGTCCCTGTTGTTTTTTGTCTCGGCGCTTTGCGCCCTGACGGCGGTCATTGCGTCCGCGGTCGTTAGACTTCTGCCGGCGCGCCGGTCGTGAGCGTCGAGCCCGAGTTCCCCAAGACCCCCTTCTTCTCACCACGCAACGTCCCGCTCTGGGGCGGCCTGGTGATCGTGGCGATCATAGGCGGACTGGTCCAATGGCTGCACTGAGCGCCACGCCCGACGAGCTACGGCGCGAGAACCTCTATCTGCGCGAGCGGGTGGCGCAGCTGACTGCCGATGTCACCGACCTCTCCGCGGAGAACCACCGTCTGCGCCAGGAGCGAGAGCGCCTGCATGGGCGGCAGGCGACGCGCCTGCCGAACCCGCTCGGCGGGGGGCAGTCGTGAACCTGTTCGGATGGCTGGGCGGGAGCGGCGTCACCGCCGCCGAAGTCCGCGCAGAGGTCTGGCGGCTCGGCGCGCGCCATCGCGGAGAACCCCTGGACGGCGCGCTAAGAGAACTCGACGACGAGGAGACCTCGCCGGCTCAGGCCGCACTGCTGAAGGCCTGCGTCCAGCATCTGAGGCGCGGCTGATGCCGACCACCATTCCGGGGCTCGAGAGTTCTCAGACGCTGGCCCAGGCCATCGTCAACACGATCCACGAGCCGTTGGTGGTGCTGGACGCGCGCCTGAACGTGGTGGCCGCCAGCCGGTCTTTCTACGACACCTTCAAGGTCGATCCGTCCCAGACACAGGGCCGGTCGCTCTACGGCCTGGGCGACGGCCAGTGGAATATCCCGGCGCTTCGCCTGCTGCTGGAGACCATCATCCCCGAGCGGACTGAAATGGATGGCTTCGAGGTCAGCCATGACTTTCCGGGCGTCGGGCGTCGCACCATGCTGCTGAACGCCCGAAAGGTGCTGTTCGACACCAGCCCCGACATCGCGATCCTGCTGGCCTTCACTGACGTCACAGCGCAGCGCGCGACCGAACGAGCGAAGGAGCACCTGCACGAGAAGACCGAGGAACTCCTGCTTGAGAAGCGGGTCCTGCTGCAGGAAATGGAGCACCGCGTCGCCAACAGCCTTCAGATCATCGCCAGCATCCTGTTGCTGAAGGCCCGCATGGTCACTTCGGAGGAAACCCGTCGGCATCTGCGCGACGCCCATCAGCGGGTGATGTCGGTCGCTAGCGTGCAGTCGCACCTCCACGCCACCGACGGCGTCGAGCAGATCAAAGTCGGCCCCTATCTGTCCAAGCTCTGCGAGAGCCTGGCTGGCTCGATGATCGGCGAGAGCCAGCCGATCATCCTCCAGGTCATGGCCGACGAGGGCACGATCGGCTCCGCCCAGGCCGTCAGCATGGGCCTCATCGTGACGGAGTTGGTGATCAACGCGCTGAAGTACGCCTTCCCTGCCGACGAGGCTGGATCCCTGGTGATGGTCACCTATGAGAGCCGCGGCGCGGACTGGAAGCTTGTGGTCTCGGACAACGGAGTCGGCAAGGATCTGACCGGCGCCGTCGACACCGCTGGCGGCCTCGGATCGGTCATCGTGCGCGCACTGGTGAAGCAGCTCGACGCGCGAATGGACGCTGTGAGCGGTCCGAGCGGTCTGAACGTCTCCATCACACGCGCCAGCTTCACCTCCAACATGCCCCAGGCCGCATAGGCCTAGGCGCCGCTCGCCCTTCGCCTTCCCGAAATAACGCCGTAACATTGGCGCCGGCCCTTACGCGGCGACGATCGGGAGGATCTCCATCATGTGTGACGACGAAATCCATCAGTTCGAAGGGACCTTGCGGGCTGCGGAAACGCCGCTGTCGCGGCGCAGTTTCGCCCTCTCCGCTGCGGCGGCCGCCAGCCTGTCGGCGACCCTGGCGCACGCCCAGACCTCGGTCGAGGAGAAGGACGTCGACATCAAGACCGCCGATGGGACGGCCGACGCCGCGCTCTTCTATCCGAAGGGCAAGGGCAAGTGGCCGGCGGTGCTGATTTGGACGGATATCGGAGGCTTGCGCCCCGTGTTCCGGGACATGGGCCGCAGGCTCGCCGCCCAGGGCTACGTCGTACTCGTGCCGAACCCCTTCTACCGCAAGGGCCGCGCGCCCGCGGTCACCGAGGGCCTCGATTTCTCCAAGCCGGACGACCGGCCGAAGTTCATGGCGTTGGCGGGCTCGATCTCGGCGCCTGAGGCGGTGGACAAGGACGCCCCGACCTTCATCGCCTTCCTCGACGCCCAGCCTCAGACCGACAAGAAGAAGGGCGCCGGCGTCCAGGGCTATTGCATGGGCGGCCCGCTGGTCTATCGCAGCGCCGCGGCCGTGCCGGGCCGCATCCGCGGCGCAGCCACCTTCCACGGCGGCGGCCTCGTCACCAAGACCGACACCAGCCCGCACCTACTGATCCCGAAGATGAAGGCTGAGGTCTATTCCGCGGTCGCGGCCAACGACGACGAGCGCTCGCCGACCGACAAGGATGTGCTCAAGAAGGCCTTCGCCGACGCCGGCAAGACGGCGGGCGTCGAGGTCTACACCGGCTGCAACCACGGTTGGTGCGTGAAGGGCAGCGCCGTCTACAACGAGGCTGGCGCAGAACGGGCCTGGGCCAAGCTCACCGACCTCTACAAGCGCAACCTCGTCTAGGCGGCGGCGAGCTTCCACCGCGCCAGCGCCTCGTAGTGCGGCCGCGCCTGGTCGGCGATCCTCCTGAGGTCGTCGGTCAGGGGCGCCGCCGGCGCGCGGGCCGGCGCCTCGAACCCTGTCGAACGCTCAACCGCCGCATACCAGGCAGGCGCCCAGACGCCGTCGCTGTCGCGGCGCCCCGCCGGCCACTTCAGCATTTCGTCCGTGAACGGAATTTCGACCGCCTCGCATAGCAGCCTGAGCATCGCTGCCGGATCGGTGAGCACGTCTGCGCCCTCGACCACCGGCGGCGCGCGGCCCCGCCTGTCCGCCTCCCGCTCGAACATCTCGTGCTGCCGAACCACGCCGATATCCGCCAACGTCACCTCGGCGCGCGCCTTGACGTAGGATGCCAACACCGCCTCCGGCTCGCGGATCAGAAACGCATTGCGGCAGGCCGCCATCCACTCAAGCCCGAAGCCCGGCAGCATGTGGTGGGTCATATGCTTCTGGTAGAAGAGGGCGGCCGGCTCGTCGTGGATCAGCGCCTCGGCCACCACCCGACAATCCTGGGCTTGTGACGCCAGCACCTCGGCGCGCATCGGGTGGTCAAGGCCGGTCGCGGCGAGATAGGCGGCATAGAAGGGCTCGTCGACGACGGCGCAGTCGGGCCTGTTCTCGAAGCTCCGCATCATCGCCGTGGAGATGTTCCGCGGGCCCGACCACATGGCGATCCGCACGGTCATGCGGCCTGCGAATCCTTCAGCGCCTCGTAGAGCGCCCGCAATTTCGCGGTCACTGGCCCGGGCAGAGCCGCCGGCAGCACGTGGCCGTCCACATTCCTGACCGGCGTCAGGCCGCCAAAGGTGCCGGTGACGAACGCCTCGCCCGCGCCGTGCAGATCGGACGGCGGGTAGTGACCCTGCTCAAGCGGAATGCCGTTCGCCTTGCAAAGCGCGATGACGTTTCCGCGCGTCACGCCGTTGAAGCAGAAGGTCCCGGTCGAGGTCCGCACCCGCCCGTCCTTCACCCAGAATAGGTTGGTGGCGTTGCAGCTGGAGACGTGACCGCCGGGATCCAGCATCACCGCCTCGTCGGCCCCCGCGCGGATGGCTTCCAGCAGGGCGGTGATCAGGTTCAGCCGCGAATGGCTGTTCAGCCGCATGTCGAACATCTCGGCCGGCGTGCAGCGGATCGACGAGGTGAAGAGCGTAAGGCCCCGGGTCGCAATCTCCGCGGACGGCTCCTTATACTCAGCGGTGATGACGATCGTGGGCTTGCCCAGCCAGTTGCGCGGATCCTGGTTGGCGGCCGCCTTCTCGCCGCGGGTCACCATCAGCCGCAGGTGTGCGCCGTGCTCCATGCCGTTGGCCGCCAGAGTGCGGCGGATCTCGGCGGTCAGGGCCTCGCGTGTCAGGCCAATGTCGAGCTCTATGGCGGCGAGGCCCTGGTAGAGCCGCTCCAGATGGGCGTCGAGGAAGAGCAGCGCGCCCTTGTGCAGGCGCAGCCCTTCCCACACGCCGTCGCCCAGCACGAAGCCCGCATCGAACACCGAGACCTTGGCCTCGGCGCGGGGGACGAGCGCGCCGTTCACGTAGATCTTCAGGTCCGCGTTGCGCGGGTCGGCGGTGAAATCCTGACTTCCGGCCATGGTCACCCTTCTAGGCGCCGACATAGAGTGACGCCAGAGCAGAGGAGATGAGCATGGGCGTAGGCATCGGGGGATCGACGGCGGAAGCCGAGCTTGCGGTGCTGGCGCCATGGCCGAACCCCGCACCTGCGATCACAGCGGCCGAGCGCGGGGTACGCACGCGCCGCGCCCAGGCGCTGATGGCCGAGATCGGTGCGGACGCCCTGATCATCGGGGCCGGCCCGTCGCTGCGCTACTTCACCGGGGTTGGCTGGAATGCCACTGAGCGGCTTGTTGCGATGATCCTGCCGCGCGATGGCGCTCCCACGATGGTCTGCCCACGGTTCGAACTCGGCTCGCTAGAGGCCTCGCTGGGGATCGAGGCCGAAATCGCGCTCTGGGAAGAGCACGAGAGCCCGTATGTCGTGGCGGCGCAGGTACTGGCGAAGCTGGGCGCCAAGACGCTCGCCATCGACCCTGCCCTGCCGTTCTTCGCCTTCGACGGCCTGCGCCTGGCGGCCCCGGAAATCGTGATCATAAACGGCGCGCCCGCCGTGGACGGCTGTCGGATGATCAAGTCGCCGGCCGAGCTCGCCTTGATGAGCCAGGCCAAGGCCATGACGCTGGAGGTCCACCGCCGGGCCGCGCACATCCTTGCCCCCGGGATCACGACGACTGCTGTCCGCCGCTTTATCGACCACGCGCACCGGGCCCTGGGCGCCGACGATGGCTCGTCCTTCTGTGCGGTGCAGTTCGGCCTCGCCAGCGCCTATCCGCACGGCCTGCCGGGCGAGCAGCGCCTGGCAAAGGGGGACATCGTCCTGATCGACACCGGCTGCCGGGTCCAGGGCTACAACTCCGACATCACCCGCACCTACGTCTTTGGCGAGCCGAGCGCCGAGCAGCGGCGGGTTTGGGACGTCGAGAAGAGCGCCCAAGCAGCCGCGTTCGCGGCCGTGAAGCCGGGCGTCGCCTGCGAGGACATCGATGCGGTGGCTCGGCGGGTGCTGGAGGCGGCCGGCTTCGGTCCTGACTACGAGCTCCCCGGCCTGCCGCATCGCACCGGCCACGGCATCGGACTTGCGATCCACGAAGCGCCCTATCTCGTGCGGGGCGACAAGACCCCGCTACAGCCTGGCATGTGTTTCTCGAACGAGCCGATGATCGTCGTGCCCGACGCCTTCGGCGTCCGCCTCGAGGACCACTTCCATGTGACGGAGGATGGCGCGGCCTGGTTCACGGAGCCCCAGCCCAGCCTCGACGAGCCCTTCAGGGCAAAGAACTAGGTCGCGGTTAGGCCGCAGCCCAGGCGTGGGGATCGAGCGCCACCGGGTCGTCCAGCGCCATCTCGTCCCAGTCGAGGTCCGGCGGCGGGCTCATGGCCGCGGCCACGACGGCTGACATCTCTGCGGCGGACGCCACCCCCACCAGCACGGCAGAAGCTTCTGGGCGCGAAAGCGCGAAGCCCAGGGCCGCCTGCAGTGGGTCGGACCGGCCCTCGGCGATCAGGCGGCGCGCCCGGCTGATGCGGCCGGCGGCGGCCTTCAGGTGATTGGGCGCCCGATCGGGTGGCAGGAACAGGAGGCCGTTCAGGAAGATCGAGCGCAGATGCACCTCGATGCCCATTCCGGCGAGCTCCGCGAGCGTGCCGTCGATCAGCATGCGCTGGTCGAGCAGAGACGCCGGCGCCTGCACCAGGTCAGGCTTGAACCGGCGGGCCAGGCCAACCGGATCGTCGGAGGCATAGACGGACACGCCGATCTTCTTGCAGAGCCCCTCATCCTTCAGCTTGCGCAGGCGGTCCCACAGCGCGGCGCCATGGGTGCTGAAGAGGTCGGTGGCGGAGGGGGCCAGGATCGCGTCGACCTGGGAGACGCCCAGCCGCGCGAGCTGCGCGCGGATTTCGGTCTCGACGAGGTCGGGGCCACGATCGGGACGAACGGTGGTGACGGTCAGCTTGAAGGGCTGCGGCTTGGGCAGGACCTGGCCAAGCGTGATCTCTGCGGCGCTAGGATGGCGGCCGACTTCCAGGAACGTCAGGCCGGACCGCGCGGCGATCGCCAGGATCTCGCGGGCCTCGGCGTCGCGCGGCCGGCCACGGGCGCCGGCCTGCTGATCGAGGCCGAACTGCCCGGACCCAAGGCCCAGCTTTTTAATCGGTGACGTCATGTCTGCGAGGGCGACTTGGAGCAGTTCCTATGAGCCGCCATCTTTGGCCTATGATGCCTAAGAAGCCGTATCCAGGACCTTTCCAGGGGGTTAAGAAGCTTGAGCACGCGTGACCCCCTCCCCGACTGGCCCTTGTTCGGCATGACCGACGATGTGCGGCCGACTCTGCGTCACGTCCGCGACGGCGGACAGACATGCATCCTGGCGACTCTCATCGCTGTGGAAGGGGGCGGCCCTCGGCCCGTGGGCACGCAGATGGTCTTCGCGCCGGGAGTCGCAGCCGGCTACTTTTCCGGCGGCTGCGTGGAATCCGATGTCGCCGACCACGCCTTCGCCTGCCTGGAGGATGGAGAGCCACGCACCCTGGTCTATGGTGAAGGTAGTCCGTGGCCGGACATCCAGCTCCTCTGCGGGGCGCGGATCGAGATCTTCCTCGAGAGGGTGGCGCCGGACGACGATGCGCTGGCCGAACTTCTCCTCGCCCATACCGAGCGCCGTCCCGTGGTCTGGGTCAGCGACGGCCGTGCCCGCGAATGCGCCGCCGAGCTCGAGCCCTGGCCGGAGGCTAGGGTCGAGCGCCGGCACGAGCCCACGCCGCGTCTGATCGTAGTCGGCGGCGACCCGACCGCCCTGGCGATCGCTCAATTGGGCGCGCAGTCCGAATTCGAGACCACGCTCGTGCGCCCGAAGGGGCCGCCATCGGGGCCGCCGATCCCGGGAATCGCCTATCGGCGGGAGGAGCCCCAGCAGGCCTTCGCGGCGATCGGCGTCGATCCGTGGACCGCTATCGCCATCGCCACCCATGACCTGGAGACCGACCGGGCCGCCCTGCGCGCCGCCCTCCCGTCGGCGGCGGACTACGTGGGTCTGCTGGGCGCAAGACGGCGGATCGCAGACCGCCTGGCTCCGCTTCGCGCGGAGGGAATGCCGGAAAGCGCCTTCGCCAAGCTCCGCGCGCCGATCGGCCTGCACATCGGCGGCAAGGCGCCGTGGGAAGTCGCGGTCTCCGTGATCAGCGAGATCACCGCCCAACGCTACGCACGCGAGAGCGGTAGCACCTCGACGACGCTCCCCGCCTCGGCCGCCGCCGCGCCGGCCAGCCGGCGCAACAGCGCATCCGAAGCCGCAAAGACGCTGACCAGCGAAGAATCCTGATCCCGATAGGGCCGCACGGCCACGCCGCCCTCCATGTAGGTCAGCTTCGCCCGCATCCAGTGCTCGCGCGAGCCATTGGCCGGCAAGGCCTGCTCCAGGCGTGCAGGCATCGTCACCGGGCCGACGGCCACGCCTTGATAGGCGTTGAGGATCGGCCGCAGGAACATCTCGGCGCAGACGAAGGCCGAGGCCGGATTGCCGGGCAGGCCGAGCAACCTGCGCCCGTCTCCCAGCACCCCGAAGAAGGTGGGTTTGCCCGGCCGCACGTTCACGCTCTCGACCCGCAGCGACAGGCCGAGGGCTTCGCCTGCCGCCCGCACCAGGTCGTGGTCGCCCACCGAGGCGCCGCCGACCGTCACCACCAAGTCTGCATTAGCCACGCGCAGCGCTTCGATGACCGCGTCGAGTTCGTCGCGAACCGGCTTGGCGCGAACGACGCTCGCGCCCCAGCCCTCGATCATCGCAGCCAGGGCCGGAACTCCGGAATCGTAAATCTGGAAGCGGCCCGGTGTCGCCGGCGCTTCGACGATCTCCTCACCGGTGGAGAGCAGGGTGACGCGCGGTCTGGCGCCCACCGAAACCTCGGCTCTCCCCGCCGAGGCCGCCAGCGACAAGCGCCAGGGATCTATCCGAACGCCGCGCTCCAGCAGGACGGAGCCCGCCTTGAAGTCCCCGCCTGCCGGCCGAACGAAATTGTCCGCATCCACACGGGGCGCCCGCAGGGTGTCGCCCTCTCGTTCGGCGTCTTCCTGGATGACGATGGCGTCGCAGCCTTGCGGCACGGCCGCGCCCGTAAAGATGCGCACCGTCTCACCCGGATTGACCCGGCCCTCATAGCCGTGGCCGGCCGCGCTCTCTCCCACGATGCTCAGCGCTCCGGGCGTGTCGGCGGACCGCACCGCCCAGCCGTCCATCGCCGAGGCGTTGAACGGAGGCTGATCGCGCACGGCAGCGACGTCCTCGGCGAGAACCCGGCCGATCGACTGTGACAAGGGGACAGGTTCCGCCGGCAGCGCCGAAATCTCGGCCAGCATACGGGCCCGGGCGTCATCGACTGTGAGGAGCTTCATCGACCTACTCCGCTCGGCCCTGCGAAAGCGGGGACCCAGGCTTTTTTCGTTGCAACAGGCCGACTGGCAAGGCCGCGGCGGTATCGAGCGTAGAAGCACAAAACACCAGGGGTCCCCGCTTTCGCGGGCATCAGCGGCATTAAGGTGAGCTCCAATCTCCGCTCTTGCCGCCGGTCTTGGAGACCAGGCGCACGGCCTCGATGACCATGCCTTTTTCAGCCGCCTTCAGCATGTCGTAAAGGGTCAGGCAGGCCACGGACACCGCGGTGAGCGCCTCCATCTCGACGCCGGTCGGCCCGGTGGTCCTGACCTTTGCCGTCACCGCAAGCCCGCCGTCGGCCGCCTCGACCCGCACCTCCACCTTAGAGAGCGCCAGGGGATGGCACATCGGGATCAGGCTGGACGTCTGCTTGGCAGCCATGACGCCGGCGATCTCGGCGACCGCGCGTACATCGCCCTTCTTGCCCTCCCCGGAGAGCGCCAGGGCCAGGGTCGCGGGGCTCATCCGCACGAACCCCTCGGCCGCCGCCTCGCGAAGGGTGGAGGCCTTGTCGGAAACGTCGACCATGCGGGCGCGGCCGGTCTCGTCGAGGTGGGTGAGCTTGCTCACGTTTCGAGAAGCCGAGGCATCAGCTCGACCATGTTGCAGGGCCCGTGGCGGCTGTCGAGCTGGGCGGCGATCACCTTGTCCCAACCGTCCTTCACCGCGCCGTTGGAGCCCGGCAGGCAGAAGACGAAGACCCCGCCCACGATCCCGGCGGTGGCCCGTGACTGCAGGGTCGAGAGCCCCACCGACTGATAGCTCACCAGGTGGAAGATTACCGAAAAGCCGTCGATCTTCTTGTCGAACATCGGCTCGACAGCTTCCGGCGTCACGTCGCGGCCGGTGATGCCGGTGCCGCCGGTGGTGATGATCGCTTCCACGAAACCAGAGGCCACCCAGCCTTCGATCTTCTCGCGGATCTCGACGATCGAGTCGCGGACGATGGCCTTGTCGGCCAGCTCGTGGCCGGCCGCCTTCACCCGTTCGGCGAGCACGTGGCCGGAAGTGTCGCTTTCGTCGTCGCGGGTGTCGGAGACGGTGAGGATGGCGATCCGCACGGGCTTGATGGCCCGGCTTTCATCGACGCGGCCGCCAGGCGTAAGCGCGTTCACTTCGTGGTCTCCTTCTCCCAGCGGGCAAGATCAATGTGGTCCCGGGCGTGCGGTTCGATCCAGCGTGCGCCGTCCGGACCGTGCTCCTTCTTCCAGAAAGGCGCCCTGGACTTCAAATAATCCATCAGGAAGTCGCAGGCCTCGAAGGCGGCCCGGCGGTGGCGAGCCGCGGTGGCGACGAACACCACGGCGTCGCCAGGCGCGATCTTTCCCGCCCGATGCAGGACCAGGACGTCGTCGAGGCCGAAGCGGGCGCGGGCGCGGTCTGCGATCCTGCCGATCTCGGCTTCCGTGAACCCGGGGTAAGCCTCGAGTTCGAGGATCGTCGTCGACCCGGCCTCGGCGCGGGCGAGGCCGGTAAAGGAGGCGATCGCGCCCACTTCGGACCGCCCCCGGCAGAACTCGGAGAGCAGAGCGCCCGCATCAAAGGGCTCGTAGGTGAGCCGGATCATCCGCCGCTCATGGGTGGCAGGAAGGCGACTTCCGTCCGCGCGTTGAGGGGCGCGTCGCCGCGGACGATGACCTGGTCGAGCGCCACCTGCACCCCCGGTCCCGCCAGCGCCTCACCGAGCGCGGCGTCCTCAGCGCTGAGCTGGCGTCGCAACACGGACAGGAACGGACTTTCGATCTCACGATCGCGCCAGCCGGCGACGTCGCTGAGGCGACCGAACAGCAGGACGCGCGCCACGGCCTAGCCTCCGGTGGTCGACATGTGCCGGGCGACGGCCGGCGGCGCGGCGCGCAGGATGTGGAAGTCGTGACCCTTCGGCTTGGCGTCGACGGCCAGACGGATGGCGTCGATCAGATCGAGGTCGGAGCCACCGCCGCGCAACACCGCGCGCAGGTCGGCTGCGTCTTCCTGCCCAAGGCAGGTATGCAGCGTGCCGGTGCAGGTCAGCCGGACCCGGTTGCAGGCCTCGCAGAAATTGTGGCTGAGCGGGGTGATGAAGCCCAGTTGGCCGCCGGTCTCGGCAACTTCGACATAGCGCGCCGGACCGCCGGTGGTCAGCGGCAGGTCGGTGAGCGTCCAGAAGCTTTCCAGCTCTGCCCGGAGCGCGCTCAGCGACAGGTACTGATCCGTGCGATCGGCATCGACCTCACCCATCGGCATGGTCTCGATCAGGGTCATGGCCAGGCCGCGCCCATGCGCCCAGCTGATCAACTCCGGCAGTTCGGCGGCGTTGTCGTCCTTCAACGCCACGGCGTTGATCTTGACCTTCAGGCCGGCCTTCTGCGCCGCATCGATCCCGGCCAACACCTTAGCGAGATCGCCGCCGCGGGTGAGCGCGCGGAAGAGATCGGGCTTCAGCGTATCCAGCGAGACATTGATCCGCCGAACGCCCGCCGCCGCCAGGGGCTCCGCGAACTCGGCCAGCCGGGTCCCGTTGGTGGTGAGGGTGAGTTCCTGCAGCGCGCCGGAATCCAGATGCCGCGAAAGGCCCTCGATGAAGCCCATGACGTTCTTGCGCACGAGGGGCTCGCCGCCGGTGATCCGCAGCTTCTTCACGCCCAGCCCGACAAAGGCCGTCGCGATCCTGTCCAGCTCTTCCAGCGTCAGCACCTCGGCCTTCGGCAGGAAGGTCATGTGCTCGCTCATGCAATAGACGCAGCGCAGGTCGCAGCGGTCCGTGACCGAGACGCGCAGATAGGTCACCGTGCGACCGAAACCGTCGGTCAGGGCCCGGGAACCTTGCGAGGATGCGGCGTCGTAAGGCGTCATGCTTCCGCAAACATAGAGAGGATGGCGCTTTGGCGACAGGGGGTGGTGGCGATCGGACCTTCGAGGCGGTGGTGCTGGCCGCGGGATCGGGTTCGCGGTTCGGCGGCGGCAAGCTCCTGGCCGCCTGGGACGCGGGCGTCCTGCTGGAAGGCGCTCTGGCCGCCGCCTTCGCCGCGCCGGTGCGCAGCGTGACCGTGGTGATCGGCGCCGACGCCGAAGCCGTCGCCAACGCGACCCGCGGCTTCGACTCGCGCGCTGTCATCGTCCACGCGGCCGATCATGCCGAAGGCATGGCCGCCTCCCTGCGGGCCGGCATCGCCAGCCTGCCGTCGGACGCCGCGGGCGCGTTCATCTTCCTGGGCGACATGCCGCGGGTGCCCACTTCGGTGCTGCGGCGCATGGCTGACGCGGTCACGGACGGCGCCTTGGCCGCGGCGCCGGTGTTCGGAGGCCAGCGCGGCAATCCCGTGCTCATTGCCCGCAGCCTGTTTCCCCAGCTCCTG
>DASXKT010000110.1:0-7125 GCA_036496685.1 Phenylobacterium sp. | reverse complement strand
ACCGTCTCATGGCAGATGTCGATGCCCCGCTCGGCCAGCAGGTCCTCCACGTTGCGCAGCGACAGGGGGAATTTCACGTACATCATCACCACGAGGCGGATCACCTCGGGCGAGGAGTTGAAACGGTAGAATGGCGTTTGGAGTTTTCGCGCGCGGGCCATTCCCGCGACCTAACCCGCCACTCCTAACGAGCGGTGCACTTGGTCTGACAGAACCATCTGGCGCGATCCGGCGCTCAGCGGATCTGCCGATGCCCTCGCCGGTTGCGGGTTTGTCCGGATTGTGGGGCGGCGAGACCGCACTAGCGTCGCAGCCGATCGCCGGAGGACTGCGCCATGCCAGCCGCCTCGAATAGTCAGCCCCAGCGCCAGATCCTGCCCATTCCGGATATCAGACCCGCGCGGCTGACGACCTATGACGCAAAAGATCCGGACACGGTGTTCCCGCCCATCATGCCGCTTCGGCCGCCGATCGGCGCACCGAATGTTTTGGTGATCCTGCTGGACGACGTGGGCTTCGGCGCGTCGAGCGCGTTCGGCGGGCCGTGCCAGACTCCGATGGCCGAGCGGTTGGCTGCGGAGGGCCTGAAATACAACCGATTCCACACCACGGCGCTGTGCTCGCCGAGCCGCGCTGCCATGTTGTCGGGACGTAACCACCATGCGGTCGGCATGGGGGGCATCACGGAGATCGCCACCTCGGCGCCGGGGTACAATTCCCTGCGGCCTAACACCTGCGCCCCTCTAGCCGAGACCCTCAAGCTGAACGGCTACTCCACGGCGCAGTTCGGCAAGTGCCACGAGGTGCCGGTGTTCGAGACGACCCCGATCGGGCCGTTCGACCATTGGCCGACGGGCTCGGGCTTCGAGCACTTCTTCGGGTTCATCGGCGGCGAGAACAACCAGTACTACCCGGCGCTCTTTGACGGGGTGACGCCGATCGAGCCCGATCGGACTCCGGAACAGGGCTACCACCTGATGGAGGACCTAGCAGACAAGTCCATCACCTGGATCAAGCAACAGAAGGCCATCGCGCCGGACAAGCCGTTCTTCGTCTATTTCGCGCCCGGCGCCACCCATGCGCCGCACCACGTGCCGCCGCACTGGATCGCGAAGTACAAGGGCAAGTTCGACCATGGCTGGGACAAGGTGCGCGAGGAGACGTTCGCTCGCCAGAAAGCCCTGGGGGTGATCCCGGCGGATTGCGAACTCACCGCCCGGCCAGCGGAGATCCCGGCGTGGACCGAGACCGAGGAACGGCTGCGCCCCGTGCTGATCCGCCAGATGGAGATTTATGCGGCGTACCTGGAGTTCGCCGACCACCACGCCGGCCGCGTGATCGACGCCCTGAGCGACCTGGGCGTCCTCGACGACACGCTGGTCTACTACATCATCGGCGACAACGGCGCGTCAGGCGAGGGCACCCTGGTGGGGTCGCTCAACGAACTGGCCACCGGCGAAGCGCCCGACCTGATGACCCCGGACCTGATGATCGAGCGCATCGACGACTTCGGCACCTCGCGCGCTTTCAACCATTACGCCGTCGGCTGGGCGCACGCGATGGACACGCCCTACCAATGGACCAAGCAGGTCGCCTCGCACTTTGGCGGCACCCGCAACGGCACAATCGTCCGCTGGCCGACCGGCTTTAGGTCGAAGGGCCAGGTCCGCAGCCAGTTCCACCACGTCATCGACGTGGCCCCGACGATCCTCGAGGCGGCGGGCCTGCCGCATCCGACGATGGTCAACGGGGTCATGCAGGAGCCGCTGCATGGAGTCAGTATGGCCTATTCGTTCGACGACGCGGCGGCGGCCGAACGGCACGAGACCCAGTACTTCGAGATGGTCTGCAACCGCGGCGTCTACCACAAGGGCTGGACGGCCGTGACGCGTCACGGCGCGCTGCCGTGGGTGGTCACCGGCAAGCAGCCGCCGCTCAGCGAGGACGTCTGGGAACTCTACGACACCACCAAGGACTGGTCGCAGGCCCACGATCTGGCGAGGGAAATGCCCCAAAAGCTCGCCGACCTTCAGCGGCTCTTTGAACTTGAGGCGTCCAAGTACAACGTCTTCCCTCTGGATGACCGCAAAGCCGAGCGCGCCAACCCGGACCTGGCCGGCCGGCCGGCCGTGGTTGTCGGGAATAGGCAGCTGCTGTTCCAAGGCATGCGCCGGCTGTCTGAGAACACGGTCATCAACACCAAGAACAAGTCCCACGCGGTCACCGCGGAGATCGACGTCCCGGCCTCGGGCGCGACGGGCGTCATCGTCGCCCAGGGCGGCAATATGGGCGGCTGGACCCTTTACGCGCACGAGGGGAAGCTGAAGTATTTTTACAATTTCCTGGGCCTGGTGACGTCCGGCGTGACGGCTCAGTCACCTCTGGACGTGGGGCGACATCAAGTGCGGATGGAGTTCGCCTATGAGGGCGCCGGCATGGGCAAGGGCGCGAAGATCGCGCTCTTCGTGGACGGCAAACTGGTGGGCGAAGGCCATGTCGAGCGCACCCACGCTCTGTTCTTCTCGATGGACGAGACGATGGAGGTCGGCTGCGACGCAGGCGAGCCCGTCTCGCCCGACTATGGCCCCCGCAACAACGCCTTCAGCGGCAAGATCGACTGGGTGCAGATCGACATCGATGCCGCCGCTCAGGATGAGGATCACACGCTCAGCGCCGAGCAGCGCTTCAAGATTCTGATGGCGCGGCAGTAGGCCGGCGCACCCGACAAACGTGAGTTCGCCCCGTGGGCGGTCCGATTGCTGCGAGGAGGCCTGGATGAACAAAAACAGACGCAAGGCGTCGCCGGCTGGACCGGAGCTGCTTTCGGACATCCTGCCCTTGCCCGAACCGCGCTTTGGGGGACGCATCGGAAGCACCTACGTCGACTCCGAAGCCGACATCATCTCTGCGGCCTCCGCGCCTGCGGGCGCGCCAAATGTGCTCTTGATCCTGCTCGACGACGTTGGCTTCGGCCAGGCGAGCACCTTCGGCGGTCCGGTCGACACGCCCGCGTTGCAGCGATTGGCGGACGAAGGCCTGCGCTACAATCGCTTCCACACCACGGCGCTCTGCTCGCCGACGCGGGCGGCCCTGCTTTCCGGCCGAAATCACCATTCGGTCCACACCGGCTGCATCACCGAGCTGTCGACAGGCTTCCCCGGCTATGACGGGTCGTGGCCGGCCGAGGCGGCCTGCGTGGCGGAGGTACTCCAGGCCAACGCCTATGCGACGGCGGCCTTCGGCAAGTGGCACAACACACCCGACCACGAGCTGAGCGCGGCCGGACCCTTCGACCGTTGGCCGAGCGGCAAGGGGTTCGGCTACTTCTTCGGTTTCCAGGGGGGCGAGTCCAGCCAGTGGCACACGCCGCTATTCGAGAACACCGCGCCGGTAGAACCGCCGCACGACGATCCCGACTGGCACTTTTCCGAGGCCATCGCCGACAAGGCGATTGGCTGGATCGGCCAGCAGAAAGCCGCCGCGCCGGACAAGCCGTTCTTCGTCTATTTCGCGCCGGGCGCCGCCCACTGCCCGCACCACGCGCCGAAGGATTGGATCGAAAAGTACAAGGGCAAGTTCGACCACGGCTGGGATCGCCAGCGGGAGATCGCCCTGGAGACCCAGAAGAAGCTCGGCCTGGTCCCGGCCGACACCAAGCTGACGCCACGGCCAGACAGCATACCCTCATGGGATTCGTGCTCCGCCGACGAGAAGCGGCTCTATGCGCGCTTCCAGGAGGTGTTCGCCGGATATCTGGCTCACGCTGACGCCCAGATCGGCCGCGTGGTTGCCGCCATCGACGACATGGAACTGCGCGACGACACGCTGATCATCTACATGGTCGGCGATAACGGGCCGAGCGCCGAGGGTTCGCTCACTGGCACACTCAACAACATGAAGTCCCAACTCGGGCTGCTCGACGATGTGCCGACCATGCTCAAGCGCATCGACGAGATCGGCGGTCCGACCACCGAGAACCACTATCCGGTGGGGTGGGCCTGGGCTGGCTCGTCGCCATTCCAATGGATGAAACAGGTGGCCTCGCACTTCGGCGGCACCCGCAACGGCCTGGTCATCTCATGGCCAAAGACCATCACCGACCGCGGCGGCCTGCGCTCTCAGTTCCACCACGCCATCGACATCGCGCCCACCATCCTGGAGGCGGCCGGCGTGCCGGAGCCGCGGATCGTGGGCGGCGTGCCGCAGAAGCCGATTGAGGGTGTGAGCCTAGC
The DNA here is from genome assembly GCA_036496685.1 of Phenylobacterium sp. Taxonomy (GTDB): domain Bacteria; phylum Pseudomonadota; class Alphaproteobacteria; order Caulobacterales; family Caulobacteraceae; genus Phenylobacterium. The sequence continues at coordinate 2,893 of DASXKT010000110.1, read as the reverse complement.
CTACACCTTCGCCGACAAGACCGCCCAGAGCCGGCGGCGAACCCAGTACTTCGAGATGTTCGGCAACCGGGCCCTCTATCACGACGGCTGGGTCGCCGGCTGCCTGCACGGGCGGCTGCCGTGGGAGACGTCGGGCGGCGCCAGCTTCGAGGAGGACAAGTGGGAGCTCTACAACATCGAGACTGACTTCTCGCAGGCCAACGATCTGGCGGCGAAGGAGCCGGCGAAGCTGCGGGATCTGCAGGACCGGTTCATGGCCGAGGCCGCCAAGTACAACGTCCTGCCCCTGGACGACCGTTTCGCCCAGCGCGCCGATCCGATGCTGCGGCCCAGCCACATCCGCGGGAAGCTCCACTTCGTCTATCCGCCAGGCACGGTCCGGGTCGGCGAAAGGTCGTCGCCCAACACCAAGAACGTCCACCACACGCTCGCGGCCGAGGTGGATATCGCGAAGGGCGGCGCGGAAGGCGTGCTGGTCTGCTGCGGGGGATCGGGCGGCGGCTTCACCCTGTTCCTCAAGGGCGGCAAGCTGCACTGGGAGCACAACTACTACAACGAGGCGCGCTATCGGGTGTCGTCCACGGAGCCGATCCCGGCGGGGCGACACGTGCTGTCCGCCGAGATCAAGGTCGACAAGCAGGGCAAGTTCGGAACCGGCGGCAAGGTGATCCTCCGCCTGGGCAAGAAACAGATCGGAGAAGGCCGTTTCGAGACCCAGATCGGCGGCTTCTTCACCGCCAACGAGAGCTTCGACGTCGGCCGTGACACCTGTTCCCCGGTGTCGGACCAGTATGAGTCGCCCTTCGCCTTCACCGGCAAGATCGCGCGGGTGATGGTGGACATCAGCGCGGCGTCGTTCGAGGACCTTGCGGCGCAACACGAGGCCCACGCGCGGCAGGCGATGGCGATGCAGTAGGCGGATGCGGCCGGCTCACGCCGCGCCCGAACCCGCCCCGGAAGGATCTTGCGGCCCCTCTTCAGGTCGCTCCCAACATGTGCGTCGGAGAACAACCAGATCCGAAAGGTCTGGGCGCCCGGCGGGCGGCGTCGACCGTCCCCGCGAGGAGGGAGGCGAGTGGGCGAGCAGAAGCAGTGAGCGGGCGGGCGGGCGTCATGGCGTGGGCGCTTCCCCTGGCTTGCGGCCGCGCTTCTTACTCAACGCGCGCAATCGCAGGCGGGGTCCACGCGTGGGCTAGCAAGGGCGCTTGCGGGACGTAGCCGCGGAACATCAGGTAGAAGGCCGCCTTCGGCGCGGGTAGCCAGTTCGACTCCTTGTCGGCGCCAGGCGGGTCGCTCTGCACGTAGATCGTCAGGCCGCCGTCCGCGTCGCGCTTGAGGCCGCGCGTGCGGTCGCCGATCGTGAAGCGCTCGGCGGCGTTGGCGACGAAATTGTAGTCCATGCCGTAGAGCGACAGCGACCAGAAGGCGTCGGCCGGCACTTTCGCGCCAGGGGCAAAGCGGACGGCGTAGCGGTGCTTGCCGCCGTCCAGGGGCTCACCGCGATTGTCGCGAAGGCCGTGGACGTAGATCGCTTCCGCCTCGTCATGCCAAACCAGGCCGGCCAGCGTCAGGCCGGCGCGCTCTAGGTACAGATCCTCGTCGCCGAGCCGTCCGACCGCATGGGGTTCGAACTCCCAGCCGTTGATTGAAGCCGACTTCGACGCGCGCGCCGTGCCGATCACCATGCGCATGCCGTCGGCGGCCGCACGCGCCAGGCCATGGCGGGTGTCGGGGTCGACCTTGTCCAGGTCCATGCCGGGACCAATGCCGACGGCTTTGAACATAGCGACCAGGTGCGCCAGCTTCTCCGGCGGCGGATTTTCCGCCCAGGCCTGGTTCAGCGTCCGGAAGTCCGCGAGCGGATCCTGCGCCGGGTCGCCGGGCTTAAACACGTCCAGCCGCCCAGCGGGGGCGGGTCCAGGCTTGCCCCAGTGGCTGAGCGGCGTCAGCCGAACTTGCCGCCACCAGGGCTGTATGTTGGGGAAATCGTCGTTTCCGCTGACTAGGACGCGGCCGGCGATGAGCACTGTGGGCGTGCGCGACGCCGGCAACAGCTTGACACCCTTCGGCAGGTGACCCTTCCAACCGGGCCCGGCGATCGCGAAGTTGCCGGCCTGGGGTCCCGTCGTCCGCGTGCCGACATAGGCGAAGTTGTCGCCGTCCATCGCGCAGATTTCCATCACGTAGTAGCGCCCGCCGGTCATCTTCGGCACGCTGAGGACGACCGGCTCCTTGCCGACATCCAGCCAGGCGACGGCGTAGCCCGTATCCCCGTTGGGGGACACGCCGGTGCGGGCGTATTCATCAGCCAGACGGCTCGCGCGCCAGAATGTGTTCCAGGACGGCGTCTCGGCCATGACGCCCTGGGCGTGGCCAGCCGGCTTGACGTTGGCGGTGCGCCAGCGGGCCTTCGACAGATGGATCCAGGGGTAGCCGACCGCAAAGGCCTGTACGCCGAGCGTATAGGCGTTCTCCTCTCGCCAGTTGTAAGTCGCAGCTGCCGGCGCAGCCGCCGCGACTTTCGCCCCGGCGGGGCCCTCCTGTGCGGACGCGGGCGAGAAGGCGAGCTGCAGGGTCAGCAATGCGCCAGCCGCGGCGAGCGGGCGGCGCATTGCGAAGAGACGCTTCATTGGACGGTCCCCAAGTCTGGTCGTTGGATTCGGCTGCAAGGCGCGGCTCAGGGCTTCGCCCCGATCCTTTCGAGCATGCGGTTGACGTTGAAGGTCGCCGGTCGCTGGCGGGGCGGATAGGCCTGGAAGGTGGCGACGAACTTCGCCACCACCGCCTGGGTCGGCACGATCGTGAAGGCGTGCCGGACAGCCCAGGTGTCGTAGGCGGCCGCGACGCTGTCGGCGCGCTCGAAGGGGTCCATCCGCAGGTTGAAGACCTTGGG
>DASXKT010000109.1:0-6204 GCA_036496685.1 Phenylobacterium sp. | reverse complement strand
GCCCGCGTCAGCGAACTTCTTGGCGTTGCGGGCGGAAATCTTGGTGCCGGCCGGCGCGATTTCTTCGCCGGTGTCGGCGTCGATCAGCGGGAATTCCGGCTTCACGCCGCGCCAGCGGTCCGGCTGATAGGCCGTGGCCCAGCCGCCGGAGGTCCCCTTCTTCTCGGCGACCTTCTTGTAGGCGAGCGTGTTGTAGAAGGTGGAGAGGATCTCCTCCCCGTCCATGCCAAGCGCCATCAGGAAGGTAGTGGCGGGCAGCTTACGGCGACGGTCGATGCGGACGTAGACCACGTCCTTGGCGTCGAACTCGAAATCGAGCCACGAGCCGCGGTAGGGGATCACCCGGGCGGCGAACAGCAGCTTGCCCGAGGCGTGGGTCTTGCCCTTGTCGTGGTCGAAGAAGACGCCGGGCGAGCGGTGCATTTGGGAGACGATGACGCGCTGGGTGCCGTTGACGATGAAGGTGCCCTTCTCCGTCATCAGCGGGATGTCGCCCATGTAGACATCCTGCTCCTTGATATCCTTCACGGAGCGGGCGCCGGTTTCCTCGTCGGTTTCGAACACGATGAGGCGCAGCTTCACCTTCAGCGGCGCGGCATAGGTCATGTCGCGCTGGACGCATTCCTCGACGTCATACTTCGGCTCCTCGAACTCGTAGGAGACGTATTCGAGCACCGCGCGCTCGTTGAAGTCCTTGATCGGGAACACGGACTTGAAGACCGCTTCGATCCCCTCGTCCCGCCTGTCGGCCGAGCGCGTCTCGCGCTGCAGGAACTGTTCGTAGGAGGAGCGCTGAACCTCGATCAGGTTCGGCATCTGCACGGCTTCAGGGATGCGGCCGAACGACTTACGGATCCGCTTCTTACCAGTGAAGGTTTGCGCCATTTGTGTCCCTTGAGGACGTCGGGGAACGGACTCCCCGCGTCGGTCATTTGTGTCCTGCGTCCACCCTCAACCTTCCTTGCGGAAAGCCGGACGCTGGAAGGCCCCTCGTATCGCCAGGGGCGCCCCTTCGCATGGTCGGAGGGCTGAAGACCATGCCTCGGGACATTTGACGCGCGAAGCCCCGCCTCACGAGAGCGCATGCGTGCGCATCACGGGAATCGGGGATTGTCGCGAAGGGAGCCGAAATAGGACGTTTCCCCTCTCAAGGGAAGCCCCCGGCGCAAAGAAATTAGGGGCGGCGCCGCGCGATCACCCGACGCCGCCCCGTTTTCGGCTCCGGCGCCTGACCGGAGTCCTGTTCGCTTTCATCGTAAGCGCTGCTCGCGCCCCCCTACAACCGGCGGGATTTGGCGGCGGTTCCCGCTCGTGATCAGGCCTCCACCAGTCCCGGCTGGTCACTCGTCGCAGGTCGGACCGCGCGGCCGGCAGCCTTGGCGTAGCGAGCCAGGTATTCGGGGTGCTCAGTGCCCAGCCAACGATCCCACCAGGTGAACCAAGGTGCGAAGTTCCAGCCGGCCTGGGCGTGGTGCAGGTCGTGGTGGGTCGTCGTGGTCAGAAAGTCGAACCAGGGCCTGCCGTTGGCGCGCGCCGGCATCAGTTCGTAGCCTGCGTGCAGTACGGTGTTGCGGAAGATCTGGTGGATCATGAAAACGTCGATCACGCCCCAAGGCGTGGGGAAGATCGCCGGCCAGACCGCGACAAAAGCGACCATCAGGAACGCCTCTCCGAGGTCGAAGCTGTAGGCCGTGAAAGGCGACGGATTGTTGCTGCGGTGGTGGCGGCGATGGAACGTTCGGAACCAGCGCGGCCGGTGCATCCAGCGGTGCGTCCAATAGATCCAGGCGTCCTGGGCCACGATCATCACGACCAGGCTGACCGCGAACCACAGCGGGCCCCAATGCTGCGCCATCCGCGACAAGGGGAAGAGGCCCGCCCGGTCGCCCAGCGTCACCCCGATGCCGACCGTCGAAAAGATCGCGATCGAGCGCAGCGAGAACAGGAACTCGGTCAGCAGTTGCCGCGACGGCGGCGTGTTCTCGCGGATCTTGCGCGCCCGGATCAGCCGGGCGAGCGCCACCCAGAGGACGAACCAGACGGCGAGGGCGAAGATGGCGTAGCGGCGGACGTCATGGGCGACGCCGTTGACCCACATATGGCCGATATCGTGAAGCGTGACGTGCATGAGAGGTCTCCTTGCGATGCGCCAAGGAGGCCGGATCGGTCAGCCGGGGTCTCGCCGCGGGCGGAAATCCCTCGCCGATTTTGAAATCAGAGAGCTTCTTGCAGATTCGGCGAGGCCTGCAGCGCCTGCCTGCGCCACTCGGTGGGCGTCGCGCCGGTCGCCGTGCGGACCGCGCGGTTGAAGGGGCCTAGCGACCCATAGCCCAGGTCGAAGGCGATGGCGGCGACCGTGGTCCGAGCCTCGCCAGGATCGGCCAGTCGGCGCTTGGCGGCCGCGATCCGCGAGGCGTTGAGGAAGTCGGCGAAGTTGCGGTGGCCCAGCCGATTGTTGATCAACCGGCGGAGCCGGTGCTCGGGGACCTCGAGATCGGCCGCGAGGTCGCCGATGGCCAGTCCTTCCCGCCGCCAGCCCTCTGCGGCGATGAAGGCGTCGAGCTTGTCCAACAGCAGCCGCTCAGCGGCGTCGGCGCGGGGATCGATTGCCTGCTCAGCCCTGCGCGCCGCCCCGAAGAGCGCCGGCCGCGCCTGCAGGAAGAGGACCGCGCCGGCGACCGTGAGGACTGCCAGCATGGTCCCGCCGTAGGCGCCTCCGATCGTGTAGCGCCGCCACACCCCTGTCGGTTCGAGCCTTGCCATGAAGGCCACCAGGACCTGGCCAAGCGCGAAGAGCGCGATTGCGCCCAGCAGCAACGCGCGCGTACGCCGGCGCCCCTCGATGAGATCGCCCCGCCAGCCACGCACGATGATGTAGCCGGCGTGCAGGGCGAGCAGGCCGGACATGCCGTTGAAGATTATCCAGAGCGCGCCGAAGCGGTCATCCAGGTTCATGACGAACCCAAGCAGGAAGAGGATCGCGGGCGGGATAACAGCCGTCCAGGTGATCGGCCGGTCTTCGAACACGGTGAGGACGAAAAGCCAGAACAACCCACCCACCGGGTAGGACAGGGCGACCAGGATATTGGCGCGGTCGAACGCACCCCACAGCGCGGGGGACTCGGTGATGAGCCAGCAAATGACGCTCACGCCGAGCGCCAGGATGACCAGTCGCGCATGAAGGCTGACGCGGCTGCGCGCGACGCCCAGCGACATGGCCGCCATGGCGCCGGCGGCGATGCCGCGCACGAAGGGGTCCAGAACGGCTACCGGGTCGCTCACGGCGTGACCGTAGCATGATGGCTGCCGAACGGGAGCTTGCCGGGCCTGTCCGGTGCAGGCCACGGTCGCGCCGGAACCCGCCTGGAGTCGCCATGAGGCCCGCCCCCGACCGCCGCACGGTGCTGAGCGCGCTGGGTGCACTCCTCTCCACCGGCGCCGCGCCGAAGGCGGCTGAGGGGCTGAGCAGCGTCCTGAATCCCCCCACCGAGCCGCCGATGGCTTGCGCTGGCCTGATTGCGCGGCGGCCGGATGGATCGGTCGCGATCCAAGCGGCAGCCGGGGTCGCGCCCTTTTCCTTGGAAGCGCCGTTTCGCGTGGCGTCCGTGTCGAAGATGGTGGCCGCCTCCGCTTTCCTGCCGCTGGCGCTCGCGGCCGGGATCAACCTCGATGGCGACGCCTCCGACTTCGTGGGGTTCCGCCTTCGGCATCCAGCGCACCCCGACGCGCCGATCACGCCCCGGATGCTGCTGTCGCACACCAGCGGCCTGCGCAACGGACACTCCTACCCCGTGCCGCTCGGCCGAAAGCTGTCAGAAGCCTTCCTGCCGAACGGCCGCCACTACGACGCTGCCGCTTGGTTCGGCCCGCCGGAGCATCGGCCGGGAGGCTGGTTCGCCTACGCCGACGTCAACTTCGCCCTGGTCGCGCAGATGCTGGAGCGTCGCTCCGGGGAGCGTTTCGACCTCCACATGCGCCGCGTGCTGTTCGAGCCGCTCGGCCTCGACATCGGCTACAACTGGAGCGGCGTCTCGGCCGCCAAGCGCGCCCTCGCCTACCCGGGCTTCCACCTCGAGATGGGAGCCTGGACGCCTCAGGTGGATGGGACGATCCCGCCCTACCCCGGCATCGCCTTCACCCGGGCGCCAGAGGGCGCGGACCTCGACGCCGCGGACTACCGCGCCGGCGACAACGGGTTCGCCTTCTCGCCACAAGGCGGGTTGCGGCTGAGCCTCTCCGATATGGACGTGCTGGCCCGCCTCTATGCCGCTGGCGGTCGATGGAAGGGACGCCAGATCCTGCCGCGCGACGCGCTGGAGGCTATGCAGGCGCGCGCCTGGACCTTCGACCCCGTCCATTCCAACGGCGAGATCGGCAATGGCCTCGTGCAGTCCTACGGTCTGGGCTGCGAGGCGCCCGTGGGACGTCCCGGTCCCCAGGGCGACGCATTCTTCGGCGCCGGGACGGACGATTGGCGGGGCCATTTCGGCGACGCCTACGGCTGGATCACTGGGCTTTTCTGGAACCGTCGCGACGGCCGTACCCTGGTCTACGCCTTGAACGGCATGCCGGAGACCGGCCGCCCGCCGGCCCGCAACTCAAGCCTGACCGCGCCGGAGGAGGCGCTGATCCGCTTGGCGATACCGACATAGAAAAAGGGCCGGGGATTGCTCCCCGGCCCTTCGATCCTTGGGACCGCGGCACGCGCGGCCCAGGTCTTACTTGATGGTGACGGAGGCGCCGGCTTCTTCCAGCTTCTTCTTCACTTCTTCGGCTTCCTGCTTGGAAACGTTTTCCTTCACGTTCTGCGGAGCGCCTTCGACCAGGTCCTTGGCTTCCTTCAGGCCGAGGTCCGGACGGACCGAGCGGACTTCCTTGATCACGTTGATCTTCTTGTCGCCACCGGCGGTCAGGACAACGGTGAACTCGGTTTGCTCTTCAGCGGCTTCAGCCGGAGCGGCGGCAGCGCCACCGGCGGCGGCGGCCACGGCCACCGGAGCGGCGGCGGAAACGCCCCACTTTTCTTCCAGCAGCTTGGAGAGCTCGGAGGCTTCCAGAACGGTCAGGGTCGAGAGTTCGTCGACCAGCTTTTCAAGTTTCGACATGTGATGATCCTTCGAGGTTTTGTTTTGCGAAATTGACGATCAGGCGGCGTCTTTGGCGGCATATGCGCCGACAACGCGCGCCAGCTGGCCCGCCGGAGCCTGCAGCACGCCGGCGATCTTGGTCGCGGGCGCCTGGAGCAGGCCGATGAGCTTGGCGCGGAGCTGGTCGAGCGACGGCAGGCGCGCGAGCGCGGCGACCGAAGCCTTGTCCAGCACCTCTTGACCCATGAGGCCGCCGACAACGGTGAACTTCTCGTTGTCCTTGGCGTATTGGGTCGCGACCTTGGCGGCGGAGACGGGGTCCGGCGCATAGGCGATCGCGACGGGGCCCTTGAAGAGGGCGTCGCCCGCTTCGCCGACGGACCCGCCGAGGGCCTTCTGCACCAGAGTGTTCTTCACCACCTTCAGCTGGGCGCCTTCTTGACGAAGACGGCCCCGCAGATCGGTCATTTCCGCAACGGTCAGACCCATGTAGTGGGTCACGACCACGGCGCCGGCGCCGTCGAACACGCCCTTGAGCGTCTCGATGGCTTCCTGCTTTTGAGCGCGGTCCATTGCGGTCTCCATACTCAGGTTCAGCGCCCGCGAAAGTGCGTGCGCCGGTACTCAAACCTGTCCGAAAGGAAAGCCGCAGCCTCGCGCCCATCGCAGTGCGATGCGCGGAAACCTCATCTTCCCGTCTCCCTGCGGCCAAGGACGGGCTCGTCCTTGCGTTCCGGCCCCAGGTGACCCCTGAGGCTACGCAGTTCTTGGACAGGATGGGGCGCGGGTGGTTTGCGCCCCGTCCTTCGCCGCTCCCTTTTGAGGCGCGGCGAAACTCTAAGAGCGGGGGGCTTTACAGGAAGAGCGCCGGAAACTCAACTGCGGCGGCGGAACGGCGGCCAAAGAGCCACTCTGCAATCGCCACCGGGGGGCTGAGCCATGCGTTTACTCGCCATCGCAGTCCTGGCGGCATCGTTGTCGATGCCGGGCCTCGTGCTGAGTCAGGAAGCACTTGATCCAGCCCCGATGACCTGGCGCGGCGTCCAGCTCGGGCCGGAGCAGATCTTCGAGGGCGACTTCAGCGTCAACTACGAGACCAGCGCCTTTACGCCGGATG
>DASXKT010000108.1:0-10394 GCA_036496685.1 Phenylobacterium sp. | reverse complement strand
CGCTCTCTGATCGCGTTGTCGTCATGACCCCTCCTGGCTGTCGTCAGGGGGTCAGTTTTCCCTGTCGCCGGGGGTCAGTTTTCCATGTCGCCTGACATGCGCCACAGAACGGCCCCATCCCAGGAGGCTGAAGACCGAGCGACCTAAGACCAGGAAGACGAAGGTCCCGCCCCCTCGCTACGCCGACGCAGCAAGGATGTGGGACTTTAATCGCCGACGGTTATTTGTGGCAGGTGACCCGTGGCGTCCGCTACGGACCCGTTTTCAGAACCAGCTTGTCCGCTGCCTTGAGCACTGCCCCAGCGATCGAGGCTGCGGAGATCGCAAGGTAGAGAACGAGGTAAAGCTTGGCGTCCGCTTCGGCTGCAGCTCGAAGGGACTGCTCGTACTCGCTCAGGCGCCCCTGAAGAAGTTCGAGGCGCTTCTGGGTCCGTTCCATTTTCACGCCGGTCGGTATGCCATCAAAGGCGCTTCCCGCGGGTGGAATGCCGCCTCGGCGCGCGGCAGGCAGCACATCTTCGATCGCTCGAAGCCCTAGTTCGTAGTTGTAGATTTGGGAGACGCGGATGCTGTCCTGAAGAGCAGGCCGCTGAGCGGCCTCGCCGATAGCGTTGAAGATGGCGTTGGTCGATTGATAGGTCTGGAAGACTGCGCGCGCTGTGGCGATCTGGCGGAGCTCTCCGGCGCGATGTTCGATGCCGGTTTGCTGAAAGAGCCAAAGTCCCAGAAGTCCAACGGTTCCGAAGACCGGGAGTAACTCGCCAAGGAGCACACGGTAACGCGTGACCATCGTTGCTTTCCTCTGAGGCTAGACCTGAGATCCGACTGAGAAAGGCTACAGCTCAGCTTATAGCCCAGGCGCCGGGCTAACAATCTCGAGTCGCAAACGCGCACTCCCCCAACCCTGCGCGGAGCGGGTTGAGTTCACCTGCCGGTTCGGATTCCACACCCATGGGGGTCGCCCTGTAATTGATCGCAAGGTCATCGCCGCGATGGTCACAATGGCGGAGCCGGTGGTTCGGACAATCTGGTCCTTGCAACCCTACGCTGTTAAGCTGAAGGTTGGATCCAAGGCTTCGACCGGCGGTTGCCGGGCGGACTGGGGAAGATGCGGCGATGCTCAAGCTCGCCCACGGCCGGAAGGCTTCCACCGTCGCCGGATGGGTGGCGATTGGCGGCTTAGTTGTTATGACCCTGTGTGTTCTGCCGACCCGCGGGGTGACACAGACGCCGCCAAGCCGAGCCTCGCCAACGGCCCTGGAGGAGCGGCGCGCCACTCAGGTCGCTGCGCCGGCCGCCGTCGGGACGCCCCCAGCGGCTGCGGTGAGCCCGCCGCCATCCGAAACCCAGACTGGTTCCCCCGTCTTCAGGGCCTCCCCGGTTGCGGCCGCGACCATGCCGAACCTTGTCGGCCGCAACATCGTCGAGGCTCACAGGCTGCTCGCGACCTTCTACCGCCTGAAGATGGTGCGCGAGACCTTCAACCCCTCGGACCAGCCGGCCAACACCATTGTCGACCAGTCGCCCAGCGCCGGATCGCCGGTGACGCGGGAGACGACGATCGTGCTGTCGGTGTCGCAGGGTCCGAAGCCGCCGGCAGGCGCCGTTACCCGGGCGCCGCCCGGAACCCGGGACGGTCCAGCCGTCCCCACCGGGTCCCAGGTCGCGACCGCTACGATGCCGAACCTGATCGGCCACAACATCGCTGAGGCGCGCAAACTCCTCGCGACCCCTTACCGGCTGAACAGGGTGCGTGAGGCGTTCCAACCCTCGGACCGCGCGGCCGACACCATCGTCGACCAGTCGCCCAGCGCCGGATCGCCAGTGACACGGGAGACGACGTTCTCGCTGTTGGTCTCGCGAGGCCCACCGAAGCTGCCGGCAGACCCCAACCGAGGCCAGCAGACCATCCCCGGCGTCGTGACGGGACGCGTGAGCAGTCCTCCCCGTGACCAAGGGCCGCCGCCTTCTAGGCGAAGTTCCGGGTCGATGCCCAACCTGATCGGCGAAAGCCTCGCATCGGCCCGTCATGACCTGGCGGTCGTCAACCTCGCGGCGCCCAACCCGCTCCACGTACCCTCCGCCAGGCCCCTCGATGAAGTCGTCGAGCAATCCCCGGCGGCAGGGACGCCCCTGGAGGGCCATCCTCAGGTCAAGATCTGGGTTTCCGATGGGTCCTATGCGAGGCCGGCCGACCCGGCCCCGGTCGCGACCCCGCCGGAGCCGCCCGTTGCCGCGCCGCCGCCGGCGCCGCCACCCCACAAAGTAGAGCCGCCGGTAGCCGCGCCGCCGACCCGGCCACCCCACAAAGTGGGGCCTCCGCCCGCGGCCGCACCCCCGACCCCAACGGCGGCGCCGGCGACGTCCGCCGTCCCCGCTTTGCCGGCTGTACCGCCCGCCGAGACGACGCCGGCGCCGGCCGCTAAGGTCCAACCTCCCGAACCGCCCCAACCTCCCCAACCGCCGCCGCAGCAGATCGACGTCCCACGGACGGCGGCCCTCGGCGCGTTGCTGCTGGCGCTCGCCGGAGGGGGCGTGATCCTGGCCCTGCGGCGTCTGCTGGGGATCAAGGCGTTGCTGGGGCCGATCGAGTACGCGGGCCAGTCTGACGCCGCAGCGCTCGCCGGCCCGGACGTGCGCCTGAACTGGACTGTGCAGCTTGAGCCGCCGGCTTCGAACGACAGCCTGCGAGACCCCGGGCCCGGCCGCATCGAGGAGGCTTCCCCCTTATGAGCGAACCCGCACGGCTCACGTTCAGCGACCTGCTGCCGAAGGAGGTCGAGGGCCTGGGCGCAGAGATCAAGAAGCACGTCGGCGAACAGTCGGGCGCCATCGCCTGGCCGCTGGTGGAGGACCGCGCGCTGGAGGGTCTGCGCAAGGCGCTGAGCGGGATAGACCTCTGCGAACAGCTGGCGCAGGCCTGGGTGACCGTCGCCGCGCTGCGGGCCTACCGCGATCCCAAGCACACCGCGGGCGGCGAGGCGGCTGTGGTTCCGCTCGGCCAGCATCACCTCAGCCTCAAGGCCAGCCCGGCGTTGCAGCTCACCATCGGCGGATGGAGGGCGCCCCCGCTGAAGCTCTCCTATGCGGTCACCGCGGCGTTCGACAACGCCTCACTCTCGATCGCGGAAGGCGCCCTCGTCGCCGCGGCGCCCGGCGATTGCGCCACCACGGTCACCCTGAGCTGCGGGGCGGTTCCCCTCCATGCTCCCTGGACCCTGGCGCACGTGAACTTGCCCGGTCATTTAAGCTTCACGCCGGGCTGGAAGATCCCGTAGCCCTCTGGCGCCAGCCGTCCGGCACGGCCTTACCGTGGCGCTTAAGCCGCCCCTTCTTCATAACGAAGCAGGACTGAGCGGATGGCCTCGAATATCGGCGTGCGACGAATCGTGTGTGCCAAGCTCAACCTGAAGGATATGTTGCGGCATTATACCTATCGAAGCTTGACCTGATGATCAGGGAGCGACGGCGCCATGCCCGAGGGAAAGGAGACTGTCCCAAGCTGGAGGGAACGGCTGGGAAAGTCGCTGCAGCTCGGGGCAGTCCTCCTCGCTAGTCTCGGTGTCGCCTTTGGCATCCTGCTGCTCATCAACAGTCAGGCCATCGTCGGGAACACGCACACACGAAACGCGCACGACCTCGCGGACGTGGCGGACACCATCCAGGGGTGGCCCCATGTCTACGACCAGGTCGCCAGGCTGCAGTACAACAGGGCGTCCGAGACCAAAGGTTGGCCGCCCGACACAGTGATCTTTCACCCGGATCTCGGCCCAATCAAAATCCATTACGAGGGCTGCCCACCGCCGAATGCCAACGAACCCGCGAGGCGCACCCTGTTTCCCGTCGGGGACCGCGCGGGCGAGGGGCCTCAACTCATCGCTTCGGGGAGCGTCGATCCATCGTCGAATTCCAAGGGCTGCTTCCAGACGCAGGTCGCGATCGGGCGACTGGCCGCCCTGGACCGAACGGCGCCAAACCTCTCCAATCTGATGATTGTCCGCCCGGACAGGAGCGTCACGGTCCAGGTCGGCGCGACGGCGCTGCCGGTCACAAGGCTGCCGGCCCTGACAGCCGCCAATACCTTCGCCAAAGAGCTCGCGGCCAACATCACCCAGCAGCAAGCGAAGCCTGAGGCCGAGATCGCCCTGGAGAATACCGGTGGCGCCGCGCGCACCCGAATCGGCGATCGGGACTACTTCGCCTATATCCAGCCGATCACCCTGGATGCGCCAAGGGCGCTCTGCCCCGCCTCCGGCAAGGGCGACGTCAATCCCGCGACAAACATCGTCGCCTGCCCACTCTATGTTGTCGGCTTGATGCCGACGGATGCGCTTCGCCGCGCTTGGCTTCGACCACCGCCCTTGATCCTGATCGGCTTCGGGCTCGCGCTCTTGATGGCGCTGTCTCTGTTGCCCGTGATGCGCCTGCTGATGATCGGCGGGGCAGAATCCGTGAGCGGGGCTGAGGTCGGGGCCATGGTCTTCGGCGCCTACGTGGCCGCCTCTGTCGCGACCTTGGCCGTCATCTTTTGCATCGAGCTGGCGGGCGAGCGCGCCCTTGCGAGAGGTGAAGCTCAGGCGAACGCCACGAGCCTCGCCGATCTCACGAGCGTTGAGCTCAAGGCGCTGCGCCAGGACGCCACGGCCTGCGCGATGGGCGGAAAGCCCGAGACTCGCCTCTTCGACGCCGGTGACGTGAACGAGGATGGGACGCGCCCGGATCAGAAGACGCTAGTCGACTGTAGCGTAAACACCATTCCGGCCGGCTCTGACGTCGGCGCGCGCCAATATTTCAAGGATCTCCTGCAGAAGGGCGATGCGAATCCCGCGGCCATCCCCTTTTCGACCGCGGACGCCCGCTTGGGTCGCGTAGACTTCCAATTCGGCCAGGTGATCGCTCAGACCGACGGTATCAACAAGACGATCGTCGTCTTGAAGTTCTCGAATCCAGCCGCCGCCACTGACACCAAGGCGCCAAAGGTTCGCATCTTCCTCGCATCGACGGTCCTTCGTGGGCTGTTCGCGCCGGTGTTACCACCGCCGCAGCGCTTCATGGTCGTCGACACCAGCAGCGACAAGCTGCCCGTGCTGTTCCATCAAAATCGGGCCCGCGCCGGCGGGATCGAGACGCTGGCCGACCAGTTCAAGGGGGCAGCGGAAATCGCCAGCGCGCTTCGCCAGCTGCCGGACGCCGAGTCCAAAGGCCGCCAGGCCAGCTTCGTCCGCCGATATGATGGAGAGCTTACGCAGTTCTCTGCGGCCGGCGTCCCCGGCAGCAGCTGGGTCGTCCTCGTCTATCACCGTCTGGATGATGTCGATTCCATTGCGGCGGAGTCGACCGGCCGCACCTTGGGAGGATGGGCCAGCCTGACCCTGCCGATCATGACCGTCGCGGCGGTCGTCCTGTTCCTTTCGAAGCGCTACGGCTGGCGCCATCTATGGCCGTTCCGAAACGCCGATGGAGTCTACAGGGTCGCGGGGACGGTCCTTGCCGTCGCCGCCGTCGCTTTCGCGGCCATCGGATTGGCTTGGAGGTCGGTCGGGCTCGCGGTCGTGGTCCTGACCTCGATCGCCAGCGCGCTCGCTGTGTACCTAGTGCTTCGGACGCGGCGGCGCGACGCCCAGCCGATCACCATCGAAAACGAGATCCACTATCGTTGGTTCGTCCTTGCGATGATCGCCTTCATCGGCGTCGGGCCGATGACGGCGTTCTGGGCGGATTCCCGCTCGCTTTCCCGCGAGCTGGTCGACGCACAGCGCCAAGAGGCCGCGGCCAACGCGCTCGCGGACCGGCGCCAACAGATCAACGCCTTGAGTTTAGTCCCGTCGATTTCGCCGCCCGATCAGCCGGTGGATTGGCACAATCCTTGGAGCTCGCGGACCATTCCGACGAAGATAACCCCGGTGCATCAGCGCGGTTTCAGCCGAATGATGGCGGAGCTGCAGGGCGGTCTTCCCTTCGCGCCGGTCTATCACTGCGATATCGCACAAGCCGCGGGGCCGGCCGCCAAGGCCCTCAAGCCTTGGTATTGCTGGTTTCGACCGGCTCCGGGCAAAGGGCGCGAAATCGGCGTCGCGGAACGCGGCCCGGCGATCCCCGCATTCCTCCCCGATACCCTGATCATCGTGTTGATTGCGATGGGGCTGGGGGCCCTCATCTACAGCGTCGTGCATTTCGGAATCAGGTCGCTGACCCGGTTCGGCCTTCCGCCCGGCGCCGTGTCCTGGCCGATACTCGTGACCGACAATGCCAAAGCGGACCCCACAAAGAATTGGCTCCCGCTTGCAAACCGATCGCTGCTGGTCGCCCCACAACAAGCGGTACGCGACTGGGTTTGCGACCCGGTCGAGGCACTCCTCGTCAACGTCGCTGATGCATCGGGCCCGGCGGTCGACGAGAGCGTCACCAACTCGGATGGGCTGGCTCTCGGCCATCTGCCGACCTGGCGCCCGACCGACGGCAAGCCGCGACTGGTGGTCTGCGGCCTGGAGTTAGTGCTTCGCAATCCTGAGCGGCGCCTTGCAGCGCTCGACTACCTTGAGCGCGCAGCGATCACGGCCTCGAGCCCGGACGCCCCGGAACGGGCGGCTGTTGTCGTTATCGCCGAAATGTCGCCCTTGGAGCGGATCCTCGACGCCTTCGATGTCTTCGGCAAAGCTGCGGCGCCGCAGTCCGATGAACGAGAGGATTTACGGTGGCCCCGTCTTTTCCGGGATTTCACCACGTTCACATTCGAGCCGATCGACAAGGTCTCCGATGACGCCCTGAAAGGCGAAAAGCTGCCGCTTCCCGAGCAAATCCTCGTTGAAGAACTCAGGTGGTTGCCCGAAGACGCTATCGACGCGGTCTTGGCGGACCATTCTTCGAGAAATATCAGGACGAGAGCGGATGATCACTTTCCACTAGATAGGAAGAGATACACGGATCATTACTCCCGCAAGATTATAGATTGGGCGAAGGCAGCGCATCCCGTAACTCCTGGAGCGGCCATAAATTACGTCCGCGCCAATCTCATTGAGCACTATGAACATTGTTGGGCGGCCTCTTCTCTCGCCGAGCGGGTCATTCTGGACGCGATCGCGCGAAACTCATTCGTCAACGTGCGCAGGGCCGTGGCGCTGCAGTCGCTTGTCCGGCGGGGCCTCGTCATCTTGGATCCTGCCCCACGTCTGATGAACCGCAGCTTTGCGCTCTATATTCGTCAGGCCGAGCGGCCCGACACCCTCGAAAAATGGCGCAGGCAGCAACCGCGCAGCCCCTGGGCGCTCGCCCGGCTGCCCCTGGCGATCATGCTGCCAGTACTCGTGATAGGGCTGGCGATGGCTGCCGCCGAGTCGGGCCAGGAACTCACGGCGCTGTTCTCGCTCCTCGCGGCGGGGTTCCCGTCCTTACTGGGAACACTTGTGCGCAATTCGCGCGGCTGACGATCGAAAGAAGGTGACCGGCCACCTGCGGTCGAAGGATCGCGTTGTCCCAACGGGTTTTTCGGGAGGGGTCCCCGAGGGGAACCGGACGCCGCGAACGTCTGAGACGAGGCCGAAAGCGGGCATTTATGGGTGTTGGGGCGAATTCGCTCTCAGCCCGTTGCAGCCGTTCGCAGGTGTCCACTGTGGAGTGGCCGGCCAGCACGTCCGAATTCTCGCCCCCAGATTGTGGCGCAACCAACCTAAAACTCGCGATTGCCCGCGCGAAAGATCGATGTTCTGCTGGTAACTTCGGGGGTCCCGCGGAAGCACGAACGCGACGCCGACGCCCCTGAGGGAGCGAACGCCATGCCAAACCCTGTCGTGCTGATCCACGGCTGGAGCGCGGACGAGCACTCGATGGCGAACGTCGCCGCTTTCCTCGTGGCAAGCGGCTACGATGTCACCCAGATCTGGCTCACCCAGTACATCTCCTTGGAGGACGACGTGCGGATCCCCGACGTCGCCAAGCGGATGGAGGCGGTCCTGCGCACCGCGATAAAAGCCGGACGCATCGCGCGCCCATTCGACATGATCGTCCACTCCACCGGCGGGCTGGTCGCCCGGGAGTGGCTCATCACCTACGCCCAGACATGGGCGGGCGGTCCCCCTGTCGAACGGCTGCTGATGCTCGCGCCGGCCAACTTCGGGTCCCGCCTGGCAGCCTCCGGCAAGAGCATGATCGGGCGCATCGTCAAAGGCTGGAACAACTGGTTCCAGACCGGCACCGAGATGCTGAACGACCTGGAGCTGGCGTCGGCCTACCAGTGGAACCTCGCCAGGCGCGACCTCATCGCCGAGCAGCCTGGCCAACCCAGCCCTTACGGAAACGACAAGGTCAGGCCCTTCGTGATCTGCGGCTCGCACGGCTACACCTCAGGCCTCGCCCAGATCGCCAACGAGGCGGGATCGGACGGCACGGTGCGCCCCGCGGCCGCCAACCTGAACGTCCAGGGCCTGACGATCGACTTTTCCAGCGGCACCGACACGCCGGACGTTCGTCCCTGGGTGCGGCGTCAGGGCGCCGAAACCATCGCCTTTGCCGTCCTGCCTGACCGCAGCCATTCCAGTATCCTGGCGCCTGCTGCGAACGCGGGCCTCGCCGCAGGGCCCCAGCTGGGCGACCTTGTCAAACGGGCGCTCGAGTCGACGGCGGACCAATACCAGACGGTCTGCGCGGAATGGGATGCAGTGACGGCCCAGACGGCGAGCCTGACGACGGCGGGCCTCATCGCGCGCGCATTCACCAGCGATCCGCCGCACCCGGAAGACCTAACCCCTCACTTCCAACTGGTCACCCGGGTGGTCGACGATCAGGACCAACCGGTGGAGGACTACTTCCTCGAATTCTTCTCCCCGCAAGAGCCGGGCGAGCAGGACAGCGTCGACTTTCAGCGCTGCGTGCTCAAGGACAGCCACCCCAATTCGAAAGATCCGAGCCGCCGGTGCCTGTTCCTGGACCGCACGGCCCTCTTCGAGCAGTTCTACAACGCCACCCGGACCGAGCTCGCGCTGAGCCTCTCGGCGGCCAAGATCGGGCCGCATGTACGCTACTTCGACGCCACCCACGAGGGCGCCAAGGGCCAGGTCGTCGTGCACGACAGCAGCGAGGCCGCCCGCGAGAAGCTCGGTGACGAAGGCCGACGCCTCTACCGTAACCGCACCCATCTCATCGAGATCCGCATCCCGCGTCAGCCCGTGGAGGACGTCTTCACCCTGACGCTAGACGCGGCGAACTGACGCCCGCACGTCGGCCAGCTGCCGTCTCCGGGTCGGTTGCAGGTCGAGACTGGCGCAACCTTCACTGGCGACGTCCGATCGGGATGATGCATAGTCTCCCGGCCGCAGGGCGTGGGCGACTATGCGCGCCGCCGGCTCCGTGAGGGCGCGCAGGGTGTCAGAGCCGGAATCCGCAGGGACCTGGGACTATGTCGTCGTCGGCTCGGGCGCCGGGGGCGGAACCGTAGCGGCGCGGCTCGTCGAAGCCGGCCATTCGGTGCTGGTGCTGGAAGCGGGCGAGGACCCGCGCGCCGGAACTGCGCCACCCGACGGATCGCGGTCGGCGGCTGACGATTACGACGTGCCCGCGTTCCACCCGTTCGCATCCGAGAGCCTTGAGGCGAGCTGGCCCTACTACGTCGAGCACTACGCCGACCCCGTGCAGGCCAGGCGCGACCCCAAGCTTCGAGATCGGGGCGTGCTCTATCCTCGCAGCGGCGCCCTGGGCGGCTGCACCTCACACAATGCAATGATCTTCATGCGGGCGCACCGCTCGGACTGGGACGGCCTGGCCGACCTCACCGGGGACCCCTCCTGGCGCGCGCGGCGCATGGAGCAGTTCTGGCGAAAGGTCGAGGCCTGCCACCACCGGCCGCTGTGGGGCCTTCTCGCGCGCCTCGGTCTCAACCCCACCGGCCATGGATGGAACGGCTGGCTTCCCACCGAGCGCGCCGCGCCGCTGGAGGCCCTCGATGACGTCCAGATGGTGGCCACCCTCTGCGCGAGCGCCCTGGCCGAACTCGCCCAGTCGGGCGACCAGATCGGCGACCTCATGCAGCTCGCCAGGGGCCGCGCGGACCCGAACGACCGCCGCTACCTCGGCCGCGAAGGCCTCTTCTACACGCCACTCAGCACGCGAGAGCATCGCCGACGGGGGGCGCGCGAGCGACTGCTGGACGCCCAGGCGCGGGCGCCGGGACGCCTCAAGATCGAGACCGGCGCCCTCGTCACCCGCGTCGTCCTGGAGGGGACCCGCGCCTCAGGTGTCTGCTTCCTCAAAGGCCGCGGCCTCTACGGCGCCTCAGCTACCCCCGCCTCCGGCGAGGGGGCGCCGTGCGAAGCGAAGGCCCGCCGCGAGGTGATCCTCAGCGCCGGCGCGTTCAACACGCCGCAGATCCTGATGCTGTCCGGCATCGGCGAGGCTGCAGCGCT
>DASXKT010000107.1:0-7172 GCA_036496685.1 Phenylobacterium sp. | reverse complement strand
GTCGAAAACAGAAGACCCATCGCCACGCAAACTCCAGCAGGCGCGCGAGCGGGGCGAGGTGGTCAAGACGCCGGACCTGGCTTCGCTGGCCTCGCTGGCGGGCGCTGCGAGCGTCGTGGCCCTGGCCGGCAGCGGACTCTGCGGCGGCATGGTGGTCGCGCTGAAACCCTTTCTCGCGACGCCCGACAGCATGCTGTCGAACCAGGGCGGGGTGCATGTGCTCTACGCCGCGATCATGGCGGCGGCGCCGCCGATGGCGGCCGTACTGTTGGCGGCCTGCGCCGCAGGCGTGGCCGCCAATCTGCTGCAGACCGGCTTCATGTTCACGCCGGAGAAGCTGGCGTTCGACCCCAGCAAGCTGTCCCCCATGGCCGGCTTCAAGCGGGTCTTCGGTCTCGACGGCTTCGCTCAGTTCGTGAAGTCGTTGGTGAAGGTGTCGCTGACCGGCCTTTTGGCCTGGTGGGTGCTGAACCCGCATGTCTCCGAGCTCGAGAACCTTTCGGCTATGGAGCCGATCGCGATGCTGTCCTTCGCCACGGACATCCTGCGGCGGCTGGTGTTCGCGGTGGCCGCCTTCCTGCTGCTGATCGCCGGGGCCGACTGGTTCTGGCAGCGCCAGCGCTTCCTGTCGAAGATGCGGATGACCAAGGAGGAGGTGAAGGAAGACTTCAAGCAGGCCGAGGGCGACCCCCACATCAAGGCCCGCCAGAAGCAGCTCCGCAACGAGCGGTCCCGCCGCCGGATGATGCAGGCGGTTCCGGACGCCACCGTGGTGGTGATGAACCCGACCCACTTCGCCGTGGCGCTGAAATACGACGCCGACGAGACGCCCGCGCCGCTGTGCGTCGCCAAGGGTCTGGACAGCCTGGCCCTGAAAATCCGTGAAGTCGCCGAGGCGGCGGGCGTGCCGGTGATCGAGGATCCCCCCCTGGCCCGCGCGCTCTATGCCGCCGTCGACGTGGATGAGGTCATCCCGCCGGCGCACTACGAGGCGGTCGCCAAGATCATCGGGTTCATCCTGAGCAAAGGGCGTCGAATGGCTGCCCGGACGCTCAGGACCGCCGCGCTGTAACGCGACGAACGTGTGAGAGAATGCCCATGAGTGATTCGCCGAACGAGGGCGTCCGAAGTCCGTCGCGTGTGCGCAAGGAGGCGCCGTCGCTGGCCATGGCCGAGCCGCACGTCCGCAAGCCCCGCAAGGGTCGTTTCGATTCGCTGATGGCCGGCGTGCTGGTCTTCTTCCTGATGGCGGTCGCCTTTGCCGCGGCCCCGGCGATGAACGCCGGGCCGACGACCTTGGCCGGCCTGCTGCTGCTGATCGGCCTGACTGGCGTCGCCTGCCTGGGGCTCTTCACCCTGCGCGGCGCAGCCGAAGTGGTCGATGAGAACGAGCCCGGGGCCGCTGGCCTGCTCGACGCGCTGGTCGAGCCCGCGGCCATCGCCGCGCCTGACGGCAAGGTGCATGCAGCCAACGCCGCGTGGAAGTCGGCGATCGGCCTTGGCAGCCGGCTGCCCAAGTCCGGGCCCTCCGCCTCGAGCCTGTTCGCCGCCCTGACGGCGGCCCGGCGGGGCGAGACGGCGCACGCGGCGATCAAGGCCGGCGGCGCCGAGCACGAGGCGATCGTCTCGGCGCTGGGCGCTCGGCGGTTCCTGGTGCGCCTGACCGGCCATAGCACCGGCGCGCTGGCCCTGCCGCCGGCGGCCCTTGAGGTCCTGACCGCCTTCTCCGGCGCAATGCCGCCGCCGCCAAAGGTGCTCGACGCCTTTGCCGCCGCCTCGCCGTTCGGCGCTGCCCTGCTCGAGGGGGAAGACCCGTTCGAGGCCAAGATCATTGAGGCGAACCCGGCGCTGAGGGCCGTGTCCGGCGGCGGTGAGAAGGGCCAGGCGTTCGGCGAGCTGATCGACCCGGCCAGCCGGGCGGACGCCGCCCAGAAGCTCGCCGCCGGCCAAGGCTCCGGGGCTCCGGTCGAGGTGCGCCTCGCGCACGATCCGGCCCGGATCGCCCACCTCTACCTCTCCAAGAGCGCCATGTCTGAAGAGGGGGGCCGGTGGGTCGCCTATCTGGTGGACGTCTCCGAGCAAAAGCAGATCGAGCTGCAACTCGCCCAGAGCCAGAAGATGCAGGCCATCGGCCAGCTCGCCGGCGGAGTCGCGCACGACTTCAACAACCTGCTGACCGCCATCTTCATGCAGCTCGACGTGCTGGCGACCCGCCACCCGGTGGGCGACCCGTCTTACGAGGGGCTGAACGAGATCAAGCAGACCTCGACCCGCGCCGCCGACCTGGTGCGCAAGCTATTGGCCTTCTCGCGCAAACAGACGGTTCAGCGCGAGATCCTCGACCTGGGCGAACTGATCAGCGAGTTCGAGGTGCTGCTGCGCCGGGTGCTCTACGAGGACGTCAAGCTGACCACCGACTACGGCCGCAACCTTCCGCAGGTGCGCGCCGACCGCGGCCAGTTGGAGACGGCGGTCATGAACCTGGCGGTCAACGCCCGCGACTCCGTTCGCGCGCATGGCGGTGGGTCGGTGAGGATCCGCACGGCGCGCCTGACCCAGGAACAGGCCCACCGTGTCGGCTATCCGAGCGCTCAGGGCGACCAGGCGCTGATCGAGGTCTCCGACGACGGCCCCGGCATCCCGCCGCAGGTGCTGGACAAGATCTTCGATCCCTTCTTCACCACCAAGCCGGTGGGCGAGGGGACGGGGCTTGGCCTCGCCACCGTCTACGGCATCGTCAAGCAGTCGGACGGCTGGATCGCGGTCGAATCCAAGCCGGGCGAGGGCGCGGCTTTCCGCATCTTCCTGCCGGTGCATATCCCGAGCGCCAACTTCGTCGCAGCGCCGGTCCCGGCCGCGCCCAAGCGCCCCGTGGCGCGCGACCTCTCGGGCGCGGGCCGCATCCTGTTCGTCGAGGACGAGGACGCGGTGCGCGGCGTGGCGGCCAAGCTGCTGCGGGCCCGCGGCTACGAGGTGATCGAAGCGGCGAGCGGCGAGGAGGCCCTGGTGCTTGCCGAAACCCACGCCGGGGAGATCGACCTGATGATCTCCGACGTGGTGATGCCCGGCATGCAGGGGCCCGACCTCCTGAAGCAGGCCCGCGGCTTCCTGGGCGCGGCGCCGGTGATGTTCATCTCCGGCTATGCGGAAAGTGAGTTCTCGGACCTGCTGGAGGGCGAGACCAATGTCTCGTTCCTGCCCAAGCCGATCGACATCAAGACCCTGGCTGAACGGGTGAAGCAGGAATTGCAGAAGGCGGCCTAGACGGCTTCTTTTGCTTGCCTAAAGCGGTGGCGGTTCCGATGATCCACGCCCCGTCCTTGAAGCACCCATGGCCGTGACCAGCCCTGCGCCCGCCCTCGCGAGGCTCACCTTCGAGCAAGTCTTCCAACTCGCCTACAAGGCCGAGTGCGAGGGTCGTTCGGCCGAAGCTGAGAAGCGCTATCGAACCTTGATGCAAGGCCCGCGTTTCCCGGCGCGCGAGGCTCTCAGGGCGCGCGCGTCGTGACAGCCGTGGGCTCGGCTCAGGACTGGCCCGTACTCGCCTACGACGATTGGGCCGACACCGCCGAGACTCTGCATCTTTGGAGCCAGGTCGTCGGCAAGGTCCGCATGAATCTGACGCCGCCCCTGAACCATTGGTGGCACGTGCCCCTCTATGTGAGCGCCTGTGGCCTCACCACCTCGCCGATCCCGGCTGGCGGGCGCGGCGTCGAGATCGTCTTCGATTTCCTGGACCATCAGCTGCGGATCCAGTGCAGCGACGGGCAGTCCGAGGTCGTGGCGCTGCGGCCGATCAGTGTTGCGCAGTTCTATCGCGAGACCATGGCCGCGCTCGCCCGCGTGGGCGTCGAGCCGCACATCTGGACCATGCCCTGCGAGATCGAAGGGGCCATCCCGTTGGACACGGACGAGGTCCATCGTTCCTACGACGGCGAGGCTGCGCAGCGCTTCTGGCGCGCGTTGCTACAGACCGACCGGGTGATGAAGGAATTCCGGTCGCGGTTCATCGGCAAGGCGAGCCCGGTGCATTTCTTCTGGGGCAGCTTCGACCTGGCCGTGACCCGGTTCTCCGGCCGCCGGGCGCCGCCACACCCCGGCTCGCCCCTGGCGCCGGCTTCCGTCAGCGTAGAGGCCTATTCCCACGAGGTGTCGAGCTGCGGCTTCTGGCCGGGCGCACCGGGAGTAGCGCCCATGTTCTACGCCTACGCCTACCCAGAACCGCCCGGCTTCGCCGAGGCGCCGATGAGTCCGTCCGCTGCCGGCTGGGACGTTGCGCTGGGAGAGTTCGTCCTGCCCTATGAGGCCGTGCGCACCGCGGCCGATCCGGATGCGGCTTTGATGGCGTTCTTCCAGTCCACTTATGAGGCGGCCGCCGACCTGGCGCACTGGCCGCGCGCCGAGCTCGAACGAAAGGCGTGAGATGAACGACGTCGTTCCTGCCAAGCGGCGGCTGCCCCTGTCGGCATGGATCGCGACGGCTGCGGGCGCCGCAGCTGTAGGCGCCTTTGCGGTCGGCGCGCTTGCCGTCGGCGCGGTATCGATCGGCGCCCTGGCGATCGGGCGCACGGCGATCGGCCGTATGCGGATCAAGCGTCTGGAGGTCGATGAGCTGACGGTGCGGCGGCTGAATGTCGTCGAGCGCCGAGACGTCGACTAGGCCCGGCGGCCAGACGCCAGCAGGGTCATACCCGGGAAGTCCAGGCCCACCGCTGTCCTGTAGGGCGCGACGGCCTCATGCAGCCGGGCGCGGATCGCCTCTGAGGCGGCTTCGGGTAGGTTTGCGAGCATAGCTTGGAGTGGGCCGGCGAGTGCGGAAGTCCGGCTCCACCATTCGTCGAAGTTGGCGTTGTGCGTCCGGATCGGGACTTCCTCGACCACGACGTCAGCCAGCCCGCCGTCGCGCAGGATCGCGGCCAGCTGGTCACGGTCCTCCAGGGCGAAGGGGCCGGGAACTCCAGGCGGCGGCAAGGTCATGCCGGTCTGGGCGCTGACCGCGTCGAACACCACGCCGAGCCAGGGATTGCGCTTTCGTGGCCCCCAGACCGCGATGGCCACCCGCCCGCGGGGACGCAGGACGCGATGGATCTCGCGGGCCGCGCGAGCTGGGTCGAGCGCGAACATCAGGCCCTCGCGGCAGAGGACGACGTCGTAGGTTTCGTCCGGCTCTGCGATGTCCTCGAGGTCGAGCACCTTGGTCGCGACGTTGCGCAGCCCAAGCTGGGAGGCCCGGTCGGCGGCGATCTGGGCCATCTCGGGCACGACGTCGGACATCACCACCACGCCCGTCGGGCCGACTCGCGGCGCTGCGGCGAGGCCGACACTGCCGGGACCACAGGCCAGTTCGAGGACCGCTTCACCCGCCTGGGGCGCCGTGAGCTCCAGCATCTTCTCGGTGATCTCGCCGACGCGGGTGTCCACATAGTCGGCATGCTCTCGCCACGCCCCCG
Source organism: Phenylobacterium sp. (assembly GCA_036496685.1). Lineage (GTDB taxonomy): Bacteria > Pseudomonadota > Alphaproteobacteria > Caulobacterales > Caulobacteraceae > Phenylobacterium. Next base: position 1,722 of record DASXKT010000107.1, on the reverse strand, counting down.
CGACGGCCGCCCACCCGAAGCGCAAGCGAGCTCTCAGCTCTTCGGGGAACGGCTGACCTGCATGAGCCAGGACCGGGGGCGCGGGCTTGGGGGTTCCTGTTTGCACGACATGGGCTCCCATTTAAATGCTACGGTAACGTATTCAATACATCATTGATGTAGTGAAATGACCGAGCCCTTCAAGAGCAAGCGGACCTACAATTCGACTCGCCGTCGCGGGCAGGCCGACGCGACGCGTCGCGCGATCCTTGAAGCGGCTGGCCGGTTGTTCGATCGCCAGGGCTACGGGGCGACGACCATGGCCGCGATCGCCGCTGAGGCGGACGTCGCGCTGAAGACCCTCTACCTGGCGTTCGCCGGCAAGAGCGACATCCTGAGCTCGCTGTGGGACGTGGTGCTGCGCGGCGGCGAAGATGGCGCCCCGGTCGGACAACAGCCCTGGTACCGTGAGGTCATCGAGGAACCCGATGCCGCCCGCCAGCTGCGGCTCAACGCCCGGAATTCGCGGCGCGTAAAGGAACGGATCAATCCGGTTGTCGGCTCGATCCGCAGCGTCGCCGCCTCAGACCCGGACATCGAGGCGCTGTGGAACCGGATCCAGACGACCTTTTACGACAACCAGCGCCTGATCGTCGCGTCGATCGACGCTAAGGGCGCGCTACGCCCTGGACTCGATGTCACCCGCGCAGCCGACATCCTGTGGACTCTCAACCATCCTGACGTGTGGCTATTGCTGGTGGGGCAGCGCGGATGGACGCCGGAAGCCTATGAGCAATGGTTCGCCGAGACGGCCTGCGCTCAGCTGCTGAACGTGAGTTCCGTCGGGGCGGCGGCGCCATAGGGCGAAAGGTCGATGCCCGGATAGCGCAGGGCGACGTCGCTGAGCGTCTGGGCGTTCCAGTAGGGGTCACCGGCTGGCGGCCAGCCGAAGAGGTCGCGCTGGCGAGGCGTCATCCTGACCATCGCCTCCTTCCAGCCGGGGTTCAGGGTCCGATCGGGCCAGGCGAGCTTGCCCTGCCAGCGCCAGCCGCGCGGCTTGAAATCCACGGGCATCACGAACCGCGAACGGCCGGGCCCCTTGAAGTCCGAGCCGCGGTGGAAGACGTCGGTCTTGTAGATCAGCATCGATCCCGCCGGACCGGTCACCGCCACCTCGTCGTCGAACAACTCACCCATCTCGGTCCGGGTGATCCCGATGGGAATATGCCGGGTCTTTTCCAGCGGCACGGCCTTGGTCGGCCCGTCGCGTTCGGTCACGTCGGAAAGCAGGATGAAGCAGGTCATCTGCGGCATGAGCTGGTCGGCGCGGGGAACCACGATGGTGTGGTTCTCGTAGTCGCGGTGGTGGCTCTGGTCGTAGTCGATGGCGCCGGAGTACTTCGCCCAGAGCTCGATCTTGTAGCAGTCGACGTCCTTGGTCTGCAGGAAGCGCTCGGCGGCGTCGATCAGGTCTGGATAGACCGGCACCCGGTTCAGCCCCCAGGACGGGTAGGGGAAGAACCTCAGGCCCGCGAATTGGCTCTTGGCGAACTTCGGATAGGCGCCGGGATCGGCGAAATAGGCTTCTGGGCGCGGGTAGATTTCCCACAACGCATCCTGGGCGCCGCGGAGCGTCTCCTTGTCGAGGAATCCCTCCACAACGGTGAAGCCCCGGTCGAAGACCTCCGCCAGCTTCTCGTCCGGTATGCGCATCGCGTTCCCTCTAGACCGGCTCTCAGTGAA
>DASXKT010000106.1:0-3876 GCA_036496685.1 Phenylobacterium sp. | reverse complement strand
GGCGGAAACCGGTGCCGCTTGAACGAGATCGGATTCATGCCGTCGCCCCCGCCGCTCCATCCTTTTGGGCCATAGCGGAGACAAGTTAGCGTTAGCCTGCCAGCACCGCCACTCAGTCTGGCAAACTTGGCTCCTGTCCGGAGCGCGGGGCCAACCCGCGGAATAGGCCCCACTTATCAGACCGCAATCCGTGTCCTGTCCGCGTTTGATCAGCTCAAACGTGGGCGGTTTGCGTGCGAACAAGGGGCCGGTCTCCGCCTTCAAAAACGCAGACCCTTTGCCCTGAGAACAGGGGAAGAATCAGGGGATCCACTTCAGGCGTGGTGGTGGCCTAGACTGCCAAACCACCGGCGCTGGTCATCCCAGCAGAGCGGCAGTTCGTTCTTTAGCAACGTGCGCAACTTTAGGCCGACGGGCTGGGTCCCATCCAGGATTCGTTGCTGTAGGTCGGGGGCGAGGAAGGCGAGCCGGCTCATGTGCCGGTGGTGTTGATCGCCGGGTGCTCTCGCCAGGGCGAATTCATTGATGGCCGTGAAGGGCGAGGCACGAAGATCGACAAGGTTACGGTGGGCCGCCCTGAGCGCTTCCACAAGGGCTGCGTCATGCACATTGGCCGATGCACGCGGCTGGGCCCCATCGATCTGGGTTCGCCCGCCACGCATTTGAAACCGGAAGGGCAAGGCGAGCCTGAGTGCGTTTCGATCCTTGTCCTCCCAGACCAGCCTCTCGCCAGCACCCAAACGGGTGATCATGGTTTCGAAGGCGAGTTCCGGGTGGGCGCCGCCAAACATCTCCACTGCATTCAACAGTATTTCGGTCGACGCGACGCCGAGGATGACCCGCTGGACCAAGCGTGACAGGTCATTCACCGCGAGGCTCGGCTGATCTGACATCCGGACGATGACGTCGCGCACAAAGCGCTCAAGGACTTCTCCGTTCACCCGGGTGATACGCCTGTCCAACGCTTGGCGCTTGCGACCCACCAGCAGCTCGTGTGCGACATAGTAGCGATAAGGCCGGCGCGTCTTGCTGTACGAGAAGCTTGGGGTCATCGGGCGGCCGTCGCCATCGAACGCACGACCCGCGAGCACGGCAATGGCGACTCTGCGCGGCCGGGTGCTCGCCGCCACCGCGTTCGCGGTTAGACGCGCGGCGACCTTGTCGAAGAGTTCGGCGCCGACGATCGGCGCATGCCGCCCGGGGTGCACCTGGCCCTTATGTTCGATCTCACCAAGGTAGAGGCGATTTCGCAAATATGGAAAAGCGCACCGCGGCTCAGATGCGCGCCGCCTAACGCCGTTCCGGCGCGCGAGGTCCACGTCTTTGAGCGCACACCGGCGGCCTCAAGCCAGTCTCGCAGCAGGTTGACCGAGCCAAGTTCCAGGTAGGTCGTGAAGATGAGGCGGACGACTTCGGCCTCGGTGGGGTTGGGCGTCAACCGACGCTCGGCGAGGTCGTAGCCGAGCGGCACCATTCCACCCATCCAGATGCCACGCACTTTCGAGAGCGCGATCTTGTCGCGGATGCGCTCGCCGGTGACCTCGCGCTCGAATTGGGCGAACGAAAGCAGCACATTAAGCGTCAGCCTGCCCATGGAGGAGGCAACGCCTTCCTGGCGAGCTTCATGACTGACCACAACGCCCGCTTCGCCAAGACCCCGGCGAACCTCAAGGATCTGCACCGTCCGATCTCGACGCGGGACGATCTCGCCGAGGCCTTCACCTGGCGCGAGACGCGCCTCGTGTCACAGGCCTTGAGCGTCCACTACGACCGCACGGTCTATCTGCTGGAGCAGACGCCGGCGGCGTTGGCAGCGGCGGGCAAATACATCGAGGTAGTTGAATACGCCGAAGGACCCGTCGTGCTGCGCCACGATGGCGCCGACCTTCCCTACCGGACGTTCGACAAGGGTCGGCGGGTGGATCAGGCCGCGATCGTCGAGAACAAGCGCCTTGGACCCCTATTGGCGATGATCCGTGAAGAGCAGCAGCGCCGCGACGCTCAGGCCAAGCCTCGACGCTCAATACGGCCGGTTAGATCCTTGCGCGCGGGCTGATCGGCCCCGCGACGGGCGGCGGCAGTGCCATTTCTAAGTTGCGGGCGCAGTGCCATCTCAACGTTGCGTGGACGGCGACTGTAGTCGCAAAGTGCGAACGTCACCCCCGAGCAACTTAGAGACGGCGCTCCTGCCCCGTGTTTTGGGCTGGACGGGAGCCACGCGGGTGACGTTTCCAAAGCGGTAGGATGCCGGACCCCGCGGCGCTCATCTGCTAGTCTATGGTCCAGCGGCGAGCGCTTTCGGCGGGCCAGCGGCGGACGAGCTCGGCGCGCACGGCGGCTGCCTCGCTGCGCAGCGGCCGCGCCCTCAGCTCGGCGACCTCGGCGGCGGCGTACGGCCGAAACGTCGGGCTCAGATGGTTGCGATCGAAGCGGACCAGCAGCCAGTTCAGCAGGGCGGCCAAATCCTGGTCGGACAGCGGCGCGTTGGCCACGCCCGGTACCCGACCCAGATAGGCTCGGCCCTCCGGCGTCGCCGTGAAGCGGGCGACCTGGCCCTGCAGCGCCGGCGTCGCCCCGGGAACGCCGAGGCCCTGTGGCTGATGGCAGCCCTGGCAGTTCAGGGCCCATTGCCGCCATACACGCTGGTCGTCGGTGGCGGGTTGGGCCTGCACTGCCGTGGCCAGCGCCGCGAAGGTGATGAGCCCCAGGGTCAGTCCGCCGCGGATCACGGCGATGGATCCTCCGGCGGTCGCAGCTCGAGGCTTTGCTGCGCCGAACGCCCGGCGGCCTGCGCTCGGACCGCCCTCACCTCTTCGGCGGTGAATGGCTTGACGTCCGCCGCGGCGATGATGGTGGTCAGCAGGTGATTGAGAGTGTCGGCTAGAGCCTGGTCCGACAGGCCAGGCTGGGCGGGCATGAATCCGTTGTAGGCCGCGCCGCCGATGGTCGTGGGGCCGGCCAGGCCCTGGGCGACAACGGCGATCAGGTAGCTGCGACCGGGCGTTGAGCGCGAGAAGCCCGCCACCTGCGCGCTGAGCGGCGGGTACGAACCCGGTACGCCTGCGCCGTTCGGCAGATGGCAGGCTGCACAACGGCGGAAGCTGTCCGCACCGGCCTCTTGCGCCAAGGCTACGGACGGTGCGGCGGCTGCAAGCATGATCACCAGCAACCGAAGCATCAGCTATGCGCCGCGGAGTCGCCGATGATGATGGCGGTCGAGCAGGTGTAGGACTGGCTCGCCGTCCCCAGGCACCAGAGGATGTCGTTGTTGACCTGCGGCCGTGTCATCGGGCGGTCGCCTTCGTTGCGGTTGCAGAGGCAACGGTCGCAGGACGGCTTTCCGCAGCAGTCGTTGTAGGACACCACATAGCGCCGGTTGTCCGCGGGGTTCAGGCAGGTGCCGATCCAGGTGATCGGGGACATCTCGGTGCCGGGCGGACAGCTGCTGACCGAGCCTCCACAGCACGAGCACAGGTAGCCGTCGATCGCGCAGTAGCGCCAGTAGTCGCAGCTCGTGGGGTCGCCCGGATCCTTGGTCAGAGGCTTGGGGGGCTGCGCGGCGCGAGCGACAGGCAACAGTGGCATGGCGAACCCGCCGGCGACCACGCCGCCGAGCGCCCCCAGGAGGCTTCGCCGGCCGGTGCGCTGGGCGAGACGGCGAACCGCGGCTTCCGTCAGGCGATCGAAACTGGCCATGGAGCTCAAGCCTTCAATTGGGTGCGTGCGTAATAATCCTGGATGCTCGCGACCTTGCGGCGCTTGGCCTCGAAGAGGCTCTCCAGGTGTTCTCGAGAGTTGAGGACGCCGAGGGCGGCGACCGTCCCGGTCTCGTCGATCAGCACGCCGTAGGGCAGCTTCGAGACGCCAAGGCTCCGC
>DASXKT010000105.1:0-5749 GCA_036496685.1 Phenylobacterium sp. | reverse complement strand
GCCCTGGCGCTAGCGGCCGCCTCCACCCGCATTCGCGCCATGGAGCAGAGCCTTGGCGCCTCGCTGCTGACCCGGTCGCGCCAGGGCGTGGTCCCGACCCCGGCCGGCCTGACCTTGCTCAAGCACGCCCGAACCCTGCTCGAACAGAGCGCGCGGCTTCGCGAGGATCTCGGCGCCTACGCCGGCGGCGCGTCGGGCGAAGTGCGGCTGCTGGCCAACACCAACGCCCTGACCGAATTCCTCCCGGAGGCCCTCAGCCTTTTCCTGGCCGACCACCCACACGTGAGCGTCGACCTTGAGGAACGCCTATCCGACGAGATCGTCGGCCTGGTCGCCGAGGGGGTCGCCGACGTGGGGATCGTGGCCGGCACCGTGGATGTCGGCGCGCTCACCAGCTACCCCTTCCGCTCCGACCGTTTTGTGGTGGTGACGGCAAAGGATCATGCCCTCGCCGCCCAGGCCCGGGTCAGCTTCGCCCAGGTATTGGACTACGATCTCGTCGGCCTCGACCGCGCCGCCTCGCTGCAGCGGTTCCTGGCTGGCAAGGCCGCACGCGAAGGCCGGCCGCTGCGCCTGCGCGTGCAGCTCCGCAGCTTCGATGCGGTTTGCCGCATGGTGGAGTGCGGCGTCGGCGTCGGCGTCGTGCCCCGAACCACGGCGGCGCGAGCCGCCAAGACCATGGCGTTGGGCGTCGTCGAACTGAGCGACGACTGGGCGGCGCGCGAGCTCCGGATCGTCGTTCGCGCCACGGACCAGCTTCGTCCCTATGCGCGAGAGCTGGTGGATAGCCTCAGGGCCTAGCGGCCTTCTCCCAGACCAGGGCGAAGCTCACCGGGCGGTCGCGGTGGATCGCCCACTTCGGCTTAGCCTCGATCCACGCGTCGTCGACCAGGCCCTCCTCCATTTCGGTGAGCCGCCAGCCGGCCGCGTGGGCTGCGTGCACATGATCGGCGAACAGGTGGACATGGCTCTCGATGCCGACCGGCTCGCCGGGCGCGCGGTCGAAGTGGGTCGGGATGCCGGCCATCAGGAACCAAGGGTGATAGCCCACCAGCACGAATCGGCCGCCGGGGGCCGCCACGCGCATGGCTTCGCGATAGACCGGACGCAAATCAGCCAGGTGCTCGTCGGCCAGCAGCTGGGTCACCAGGCCATAGGCGCCGTCCGGCAGGTCAACGGCGGCGACGTCGCCCAGCAGCAGCCGATCATAGAGGCCCTTGGCGGACGCGCGTTCCAGCATGGCGGGCGTGAGGTCGACGCCATCGATCGACGCTACCCCCTTGCCCTTCAACCAGGCCCCGCCGCGTCCGGTGCCGCAGGCCAGGTCGAGCGCCCGCCCTGCGCCAGGCCAGTCGATGCCCCGCAGACGCTCGAGCAACCGCCGGTCCATGAGGTCGAGGACGGTCGACTCGTAGGTGTCGGCCCAGGCCTCATAGCCCTCGCGAACCGGCAGGGTCGGATAGTGGCGCGTGTCGAAACGAGAGAATTCGGCCATGCCTCGAATATATGGGCTGGCCCGCGCGAAGCGCACGGCAGGTCTTCTCCCGAGCAAGGCCGACCGGATCAGGTCTCGCCCAGCCCAAGGCTAAGGCCTCGACCTGATATCGACCTCGGTCGCGCGGAGATACCCAACATCCCGAAGCTAAACCGCCATGGCTGTGCCCCGGAGACTCTAATTCGCAGGGACGGCGGCCTTAGCGAAGAGGATACCAATATGAAGAAGCTCGTCACCGCCCAGCAGGCCGCTCTGGGAATGATTGCGGCCGCGTTGATCGTGGCCCCAGGCTTCGCCCTCGGGCAAGAGGCCACCACGCTCAAGGGCATGATCACCTCGCACAACGGATCGACCATCGTCGTCCGCGGAGCCGACGGCGACAAGTCGGTGGCCCTCACCGATACCACGAAGATCCGCGGAACTTCCGGCGTCTTGGGAGTGCGCGGAGAGGATCACCCGGCGACCGACCTGATCCGGGGCCTGGCCGTTGAAGTGACCGCGACCGCAACCCATCACGGTTCGGATGCGACACACGCTGGTTCGGACGCGGCACACGCCGGTTCGGACACGGCACACGCCGGTTCGGACACGGCGCACGCAGGTTCGCAGCTGACGGCTACCGAGGTCACCTTCAAGAACAGCGACCTCAAGACCGCCCGAGCGATTGGGGCAGGACTCCACACCACTGACGAGAATGTCGCGAAGAATGTGAAGGGGATCGCGGAGAACTCGGAGCGCATCGACAATGTGGGTCTCCTCGTGCCGGCGGGCCGGACGAAGATCTTCTTCCCGGTCGGCAGCGCGGCCATCTCGGACAAGGGCAAGCAGGACCTGGACGACATCGCGGCCCAGGCCAAGGGGATCAAGGGAGCCTACCGCCTAGCCGTCGTTGGCCGAGCAGACAAGTCGGGCAACGCCGCTGCGAACGAGAAGCTGAGTGCGCAGCGCGCGGTCGCGGTTCGACAGTACCTGATACGGTCCGCCGGCATCTCGCCTGCAAATTTCATTCCGACCACGGCGTTGGGCTCCGCGCCGGTCGCCGAAGATACCGATCCGCCTGGAACGCCTCAGGAGGCGCGGCGCGTGACCGTGACGATCGCCGTCAACAAGTCGAACCAGCACGAGCCGAAGTGACTGCCGCCTGATCGCATGCGGCGATCAGGCCAACTCCTCCTCGAGCCAGTCGATCGAGCGCATCTCTTCCAGCCGCGAGGCGGTGCGCTCGAACTCGAAGGCGCCGTCGCCCGCCGGGTAGAGCTCGGCGGGCTGGGCCTCGGCCAGAACGATCAGCCGGGCGTGCGCCTCGTAGAGGGCGTCGATCAGGATCACGAACCGGCGCGCTTCCTCTCGGCGGTTGGCTGCGAGCTTGGGCACATCCTCGAGGAACACCGTGTGGAAATGCTCCGCCAGCGCCACGTAGTCATTGGGTCCAAGCGCGACGGAGCAAAGGCTGGCGAACGTCGCGCGGACTAGGCCGCCGGATGCGTGCGGCAGGGTGATCTTGCGGCCCAACACCTCCAGGGTCGCGCCGCTCTCCTCCTCGGGTCCCAGCATGTCGAGCCACAGGGCGTCGAAGGACCGAAGGTTGTCGGGGTCGGCCGGCGAGAACCAGGTGCCCGCCGCGCGCAGGCGGTCGAGGCGGTAGTCGTGACCGCCGGCCACCGCCACGACCTCAAGCCTGGTCTTCAGGAGGTCGATGAACGGCAGGAAAAGCTGGCGATTGATACCGTCCTTGTAGAGGGCGTCTGGCGCGCGGTTGGAGGTGGCGACCAGGGTCACCCCGCGAGCGAAGAGGGCGTCGAACAGCCGGCCGAGGATCATTGCGTCGGCGATGTCGGTGACCTGGAACTCGTCGAAGCAAAGCAGGCGCGCGCCCTCGGCGACCACGTCGGCGACCGGCGGGATGGGGTCGTCGCCCTTGTGCTGTCCGAAGCGAGCCTTGCGGGCGGCCGCGTCGCCGGTGCGCCACGCGCCGATCAGTCGGTGGATCTCACCCATGAAGACGTGGAAATGGGTCCGCCGCTTGGCCTCGACGGGCGCCGCCTCGAAGAACAGGTCCATGAGCATCGACTTGCCGCGGCCGACGGGACCCCAGAGATAGACGCCGCGCTGCGCCTCCGGCTTGCGGAACAGCGCCTTCAGGCGACCGTTGGGCCGGGCCTCGGCCAGGTCGCGCTCCAGGCGGACAAGCGCGCGCAGCGCCGGGCCTTGCGCCGGATCGGGCCTGATCTCGCCCGCAGCAAGGCGGGCGTCATAGGCGGCTTGCAGCGCAACGGCCATCGGCAATCCGCCTAGCTGTGGCCGCCTGAATGTGCAAGGAACTGGCCTTGCGTCAGTGGGGTTAAGCCGAGGGGCAAAGGAGACCTCCCATGGCCAACAACGACCGCACATTCGATCCGTCGACGGCGCAAGTGGCCCGGGACCGGACGCCGGTGTCGGCTCGCGGCCAGAGCAGCGGGAATCCTGAGGAGGACTGGGGCGAACCGGCTGACGAGGGCGCTGCGTATTCGGCCAATCACGCCATGCGGGGCCGCAAGACCGACGCCCAAAAGGGCCCCGGCCGCAAGACCCGACAGGCGACCAAAGACACGATCAGCAGGCGCCCCAGCGCTTAGCGCATCGTCGGGATTATGAAGGCGCTGTCTTCGACGAGGCCCTCCGGCCAGCGGGCGGTGATGGTTTTCACCTTGGTGTAGAAGCGCACCCCTTCCATGCCGTGCTGGTTGGTGTCGCCGAAGGCCGAGCGCTTCCAGCCGCCGAAGGTGTGGTAGGCGACCGGCACCGGGATTGGCACGTTGATCCCGACCATGCCGACGTTGACCTGGGCGGCGAACTCGCGCGCCGCGCGGCCGTTGCGGGTGAAGATCGCTACGCCGTTGCCGTACTGGTGTGCGGACGGCAGCGCCACGGCCTCTTCGAAGGTCTCCGCCCGGACCATCTGGAGCACCGGGCCGAAGATCTCGTCCTGATAGGTGCGCATAGTCGGCTTCACGTGGTCGAACATCGACGGACCGATGAAGAATCCCTGGTCGTATCCCTGGAGCGAGAAGCCGCGGCCGTCGACGACCAGCTCGGCGCCTTCGTCGACGCCCAGCTGGATGTAGTCGCTGACCCGCCGGCGATGGGCGGCGGTCACCACGGGGCCGTACTGGGCCGCCGCGTCGGTGGATACGCCCACCTTCAGGGTCTCAATCTCGGCCAGCATCTTCTCGCGGAACACCTCAGCGGTCTTGGCGCCCACCGGGACGACGACCGGCAAGGCCATGCAACGCTCGCCTGCCGAGCCGAAGGCCGCGCCGGAAATGTCCTTCACAGCCTGGTCGATATCGGCGTCGGGCATGACGATGCCGTGGTTCTTGGCGCCGCCCATGGCCTGGACGCGCTTACCGGCGGCGGTGCCGTGCGAATAGACGTAGTGGGCGATGTCGGAAGAGCCGACGAAGCTGACGGCCTTGATGTCCGGATGCTCGAGGATCGCATCGACGGCGACCTTGTCGCCTTGCACCACGTTCAGCACGCCGCTCGGCGCGCCGGCCTCCATCATCAGCTCGGCCAGCCGGATCGGCACCGAGGGATCCTTCTCGGACGGCTTCAGGATGAAGCTGTTGCCGACCGCGATCGCCACCCCGAACATCCACATCGGGATCATCGCCGGGAAGTTGAACGGCGTGATGCCGGCGACCACGCCCAGCGGCTGGCGCATGGAATAGACGTCGATCCCGGGGCCTGCGCCCTCCGTGTACTCGCCCTTGAGGACATGCGGGATGCCGCAGGCGAACTCGATGACCTCCAAGCCCCGCTGGATGTCGCCCTTCGAGTCGGCGATCACCTTGCCGTGCTCGGACGACAAGAGCTCGGCGAGCTCGTTCATGTTGGCTTCGACGAGGCGCTTGAAGTCGAACATGACGCGCGCGCGCCGCTGAGGATTGACCAGCCCCCAGGTCTGTTGCGCTCGAAGCGCCGAACCCACAGCGGCGTCCAGTTCCGCCGCGGTGGCGAGCGCGACGCGAGCCTGCACCTCCCCGGTGTTCGGATTGAAAATCTCGCCGAAACGGCCAGAGGTTCCTTTGACAGCTGCGCCGTCGATGAAGTGGGTGATTTCACGCATGGCCGGGGATTTAGACCCTGAATGCGCGCTCGCCTAGCGCTCGCGCCTGCAAATCCTCAGATCCGCTCAAGTCCGGGAACATCGACGCGAGAGGAGCGCTTGCCCGGCGCCTCCGCGACGGCGCATCCTTCGGCGCATGACGGTCG
>DASXKT010000104.1:0-7335 GCA_036496685.1 Phenylobacterium sp. | reverse complement strand
TCCACTTGGCGTAGCGCTCGGTGAAGGCCTCAGGGGGCATTTCCTCGATCTGCTGGAACATGCCCACGACCGCGGGCCGGTCGGCCGCGCGCAGCGGCGCCAGCGACAGCGAGCAGTTGCCGGGGATGACGCAGGTGACGCCATGTTCCAGCGCCGGGCGGGCCTGGCCGTCCCACAGCAGCTGGGCGTCGAAATGGGTATGCGGGTCGATGAAGCCGGGGGCGACCACGAGGCCGGTGGCGTCGATCACCTGGCGAGCCTCGCCGGAAACCTCGCCCACCTCGGCGATGCGGCCGTTGCGGATCGCCACGTCGCCGAGGAAGGCGGGTGCGCCGCCGCCGTCGACGACAGAGCCGTTGCGGATAATCACGTCGTACATGTCTCGGTCCTCTAGAACGGTCGGCCTCAGGCGAGGGGCGGCTCGACGAACACCACGTCGCTGCAGAGCAGCAGGCCCCGTGGCTGGCGCATGGCGAAGATGTGCAGGTTCCAGCTCTTGATGCGGTCGGCCGCCTCGGCCGGCGCCGTGTCCGGCAGCGCACGGCCGGCCAGGTCCTCCAGCGTCTCACCCGAGACCGGACTGACGAAGCGGCGTTGGCGCGACAGCGTCGCGATGGCGGCGTGTTCTGGCATACGAGACGCGGTCCCTACTGCGTACGGCGGGTCGCCGACGCGAACAGTGTGGCGCGGCTTCCACCGCGTGGGTATTCGCATCCGGATGATCTCTGGTCGAGGAACGGCAAGTCGCGGAATCTTTAGGGTATTTGTGCGTTCATCTGGCCTCCGACAGGCGCCCGCGTGGGCTTTCCGCGCCGGCAGAGTCGCGTCTAGGCCGCGGCGGACGCGCCCGAGCGCTGCCCCTCGCGCCGGTCGAGGGCCATGCGGCAGGTCAGGCGCGCGATCTCGCGCGTCAGCCGTCGGCGTTCCTCGTTCGGGGCGTCGAGCAGGCTCACCTGCAGCATGCTGGCCGAGACCATATGGCCGATGATCCAGGCGTCGGCCTGCGGCATGGGCAGGTCGAGGCGGTCGCCGCTGGACAGCCGGATCTCCTGCGACAGCTCGATCAGCTGACCCTGCAGCTCTGCCGCCGCGGGTAGGCGAAACAGGTGCGGGGCTTCGGGCGCCAGCCGCGCGAACACCGGCCGCTCGTCCACGAGGACCTGAAGTCCGGTGAGCAGCAGGTGCTCCGTCGCGTCCAGGCTGGCGAGGTTGCGGGCGATACAGTCCGCCAGCGCTTGACGCATGGCCTCCAGCAACCGCTCCAACGCCCGGATGGCCAGGGCGCCCGCCACCGCGTCGCGGTTGGGAAAGTACTGATACAGCGTGCCGACGCTCACCCCGGCGCGGGCGGCGATCCTATGGGTGGTCAGGGCATGGTAGCCGAGGCGGCCGGCCTCCTCGGCGCAGGCGTCCAACATCGCCTCCACCGTCGCCTTCGAGCGACGTTGGCGTGGAACCTTGCGCGGATCCAGCGGCGGCATGTGCTGCAGTCCTTCCATTCGCGGGGCCGGCGCCCGGTGCGAACCGTCGGCCCAGCCGGCCCGCGGGTCAATGCGCGCGCGCCTTGGCGGAGGAGGGCCCCTGGCAAGACGGCGCCGCCCTCCGGTCCGGAAAGCGGCGCCAGTTCGGGGGCGGGAAGGGCTCCCCCGTGTTTTCGGACGTCCTAGAACTGTTTGCTGACCGAGATCCCGTAGAGCCTGGGCTCGGTCAGGAAGATGTTGGTGAACAGTCCCGAGGTGTCGTCGGTCAGGTACTGGTCGGTGACGACGGTCTTGTCCTCCAGGTTCTTCACGAACGCCTGCACGTTCCACCCCGACTGCGGGTTGTCGAGCGTCACCGACAGATTGGTGTTGGTGTAGCTGTTCAGGCGGTCGTTCACGCTGTTGAAGATCCGGGCGAAGGACTTGGCCTGGTAGTAGAAGTCGGCGCGGGGCGTCAGGCCCCAGCCGCCGCCGAGATCCCAGTGGTACTGGGCGCCCAGCGAAGCCGTCCAGCGCGGCGAGTTCGGCAGCTGGTTACCGCCCAGGTGCGCCGGAATCCCTGCCTGCGGCGTCACCGTCACCAGGGCCGAGAGCGGCGACCCGGCCGCGAAGGCGCCTTGGCAGACGCCAAGGTCGGTCCGGCCCGGCACGCCGGTCATGGCGATGGCCGGCAAGGCGCCCGCGTTGATCAGCGCCTGGAGCTGGGCGAGCTGGCCCACCGCCGCGATGCAGTCGGAGAAGGTCGTGCCGTTCTTCACCACCGCGAAGCCCGGGTTGCTTTGCGTGAGGTTGATCAGGTCGAGGGAGTCGGTGTCGTCGAGCTGGGTGTGCAGATACCCCGCGTTGCCGTTGAAGCGCAGGTTGCGGACCGGCTCCCAGATCCCTTCCAGCTCGGCGCCGTAGATCTTGGCGTCGATGTTCACGTTGATCGAGGTCCGCTGGATGATCTCGGAGACTTGGTAGCCCTTGTACTTGTAGGCGAAGACCGTGCCGTTCAGGACGAGGCTTCCGCCCGCCAGCGTATTCTTCGAGCCCAGCTCGATGGCGTCGATGAACTCCGGCGCATAGGCGTCGGGGAACAGGTGCTGGCCGGCCGACTGCGGCGGGTTGAAGCCGCCACCCTTGTAGCCGCGCGAATAGGACAGATAGATCAGGCTCTTGTCGGTGAATGACAGTTCTGGCGTCCACTCGAGGTTCAGGCGCCCGGTGGGCTCCTTGAACTCCACCCGTTGCTGGTCCAGGGCGAGAAGCCCGGAGCCGGGAAGGAAGAGGCCGGGCTCGTAGGGCTGAGCCTCCTTGCGGTCGATGGTGTAGCGCAGGCCCGCCGTCAGCTTCAGGTCTTCCGTGAGCTTGTAGTAGGCCTCCCCGAACATCGCATAGGACGTGATCTGGTAGGCCGTGCGGTTGTCGAAATAGTTGTGGCCCGAACCGTCCGGGATCCGGCTCGGATCGACGTACTGGCATTGCGGCAGGCTCAGCGAGCCGGTGAGGGGGCAACCCGGTGTGGCGGCGTTGAACAGGCCCTCGCTGACGGCGGTGAGCGTGTTGCTGGTGACGTAGTAGTCGCTGATCGTCTTGTACCGCAGGTAGCTGGCGCCCAGGCTGAAGTCGAACCGGCCGCCGAACGAAGACTGCATGCGCAGCTCGAAGGTGTGCTGGTCGGCGTCGTAGTTGCTGAAGTCGATGGTGCGGAACTGGTTCGCCGGGCCCACCTGCGGATCGGTGAACACTCCGCCGGGCGACAGCGGCGTGACGTTGAAGGTCTGGGTGGGGGTGGTGCGGTTGTAGTCGGCCTCGGTGAACTGCTGGTTCTTGGCGTAGCTCGCCGTGAACGTCACATCGAGCGTGTCGGTCAGCCGATCGTCGAGGGTGAGGATCACCAGGTCGGACTTCGCCCGATACATCGGGTCGAAGGCTGACTCGATGTTGCGCAGGTTCGGGTCCTGGACCTTGCCGGTGTAGGCGTCGCCGGTGATCAGGCCGGTGAGGATGCCGAGGCCACCGCCAAGCGTGGCGGCGCTGTTGACGGCCTGCAGTCCGTTGCCGCCGTGCAGATCGCCCGGCAGGCACCCCTGGGTGAGGTAGAGCTGGGTGGAGCGGCCGGGCAGGTTGGTCGCCACGCCGCCCACGCTGGTGGGCCCGGGGTCCTTGATGCAGAGCTGCTTGGCCACCCGGGCGCGGTTGTCGTCCTCGTCGAAGTGTTCCCACATGACGTCGGCGGTGAAGCGGTCGGTCGGTTTCCAGCGGGCGGACAGGCGGCCCGACCAGAGGTCGCGACCGTCGATGTCGTTGCCGGTCACCACGTTGTGGCCGTAGCCGTCGCGCTTGACGTACGAGCCGGCCGCGCGGACCTCGAAATCCGAGGAAAGCGGCAGGTTCAGGTAACCGTTCAGCTTGACGGAGTTGAAGTTGCCGTACTCGGCGGTGATCCGCGAGCTCAGGGTGTCGCTGGGCTTGGCAGTGATGATGTTGACCAGGCCGCCGGTGGTGTTGCGGCCGAACTGGGTGCCCTGCGGCCCGCGCAGCACCTCCACGCGATCCACGTCGTAGAAGTCCGCGTCGGCCAGGTTGTTGGCCGTGAGCGGCACGTTGTTCTGGTGGATGCCGATGGCCGCGTCGGCGCTGGTGGCGACCAGCTTGGTGCCGATGCCGCGGATCTGGAAGTTGTAGCCGCCGAAGTTGCCGCGCGAGAAGGTGACGTTGGGCACGGCCAGAAGGAGGTCCGCGCCGCCCTCGATCCGCATCTGCTTCAGCGTATCGCCTGAGAAGGCCGACACCGCGATCGGAACGCTCTGGATGTTCTCCTCGCGGCGCTGGGCCGTGACCACGAGTTCCTCGATGGCGGCGGAGCTTGCGGCCGAGGCGGGCCGATTCTGCTGCGCAATGGCGGGCGCCCCCGCGACGATGGCCGCGGCCGCGACGCTGAGCGCCAAGGCGCACCGCAAATTCCTGGTGTGCTGCATACCATTCCCTCCCGATGGGTTGTGGCCCGCGCCCTTTTGTCTTCGGGGATTCTTGAGCGGACCGGCCGGGAGTATGTCGGCCTGCGAAAGTCGCAGCCTACTCGGGTTTCGAAATCTGGATTGCGCCCGAGAGGCGTGCAGCAAACCATTGTTTCTGCAGCTGGAAATCCCGCCCCGAATATCATCCCCGCGACGGGCCCGCGAGCGGGCGAAATGCGCTCGGAAATTCGCGCGAGGGCGCCGCTAGGTGAGGGCGCCGCTAGGTGAGGGCGAGCGCCTGCGGCTCTCGAGGCGGCATCTCATCGGGCCGCGGGTCACGTGCAGTGGCCATGCGGAAGGTCATCCGCGCCAGCTCGCGGATCATGACGTCGCGCTGCGCAGCATCGGTGCGGCCAATGGCGATCCTGAGCATGGCGCTGAACAGCATCTCGGAGATCAGCCAGGCGTCGAGCTGGGGCTCCGGCAGGTTCACACGCTCGCCGGCCGCCGCCCTGATCCCCTCGCAGATCTCATCGAGGGTCGCGCGGGCCTCGTGGAAGGCCGGCAGGCGGAGCACGAAGGGCGCCTCCAGCATGAGCCTACGGAACACGTTCTCGGGCGCGCTCAGGACGGTGACGCCGCTGCGCAGCAGGTGTTCCACGCCTTCGAAGTCACCCATCCCGCGGGTTTCGCTCGCTCCGCGACGCAGGGCGGCGACCAGTCGATGGCACGACGCCGCGGTCAGCGCCGCCACGATCGATTCCCGGTTGGGGAAGTATTCGTAGAGCGTCCCGATGCTCACCCCCGCCCGCTCGGAGATGCTGTTGGTGGTGAGCGCCTCATATGGGCCGTTCGCCAGAAGCCGCGCGCAAGCGTCGACGATGGCGTCGACCGTGGCATGGGCTCGAGCCTGCCGAGGCAATTTTCGGGGGCGAAGGAAGGTGAGTGACGGCTCGATCCGCGTCGCAGCGCCCGCAATCCTGTGGGCGCGGCCTACGCCCACTGCCCTGTCTCCGCGGGCTCGGCCGACTGCGGGAAGCGATTGGCCAGCTTCTCGGCGGCGTCCCGCAAGCGACAGAGCGCCTCCTCGACCTCCTGCTTCTGGGCCTCCAGCGTTTCGACGCGACGGCGGAAGACCCGCAGGGCCTTGGCGCTCTGGGCGGCCTCGCCCTCCTCCTCATAGAGGTCGAGGATGTCGCGGATCTCGGCCAGCGACAGGCCGACGCGGCGGCCGCGCATGATCAGCACCAGCCGCGCGCGGTCCTTGTAGGTGTAGATCCGTGTCGTATCGCGCCGGCCCGGCGAGAGCAGGCCCTGCTCCTCGTAGTAGCGCAGGGCGCGGGTGGTCGCCCCGAATTCGCGGCAGAGCTGGCCGATGGTGTAGGCGCCGATCGGGGCGAAGGTGGAACGATAGTTCATGGCACGCATCCTTTGGCCGAAGCTTGCGAAGCGGAAGCGGCCAGAACAAGCTATCGATCTCGATAGGGTCGCACGCCAAAATGACAGCCTCGCCGGACTCAACCTCCGTCACCGCGCTCGCGCGCCAGGTCGCTTCTGCGGGCGCGCAGGTCGGCTTGCCGTACGTGGCCGCCAGCCCCGATATCGGCAGCCCCACGCCGCTGCGCGGCGACGACGGCCGGCCGCTCGCAGAGACGGTATTCCGCTGGCTCGATCCCGCCCTGAAGTACTGGGAGGACCGCGGCTTCGCCCTGCGCTCGGCTTTCGTGCACGCGGCCCGCAGCTGCGCCGAGCCGTTCTATTTCCTGGACGGGCGCCTGGCGACTTGGCGTGAGAATGCGGCGTTGGCGGCGATCAATTCCGCTGAGCCCTTCGACCGCATGGGCGTGGAGAGCGCCATCGTCGCGCCCACCTACCTTCCAGGCGGGGTGATTGGAGCGGTGGTCTGGGCTTCTCCTGAACACCGGCCCGACCTCGCCGAGGGCTTTATGGCGCATGCGGCGGAGCTCCATGCGCTCGCCCTGAGGCTGGTGGCGACGCATGCCGAGCCCAGTACGGCGGTCGCGTCGCCCGCGCGCCTGACCCGTCGGGAGATCCAGTGCGTGAAGTGGGCGGCCGCCGGCAAGACCGACCAGGAGATCGGCCAGATCATCCGGCTCGCCGCGCCGACCGTGCGGTTCCACCTGAAGAACGCGTCGCGCAAGCTGGAGGCGAGAGGCCGCAGCCAGACGATCCATCGGGCTGCGGCCCTGGGCTATATCGGCCAACGATGGCCGCTCACCGGAGCGGGCGCCCGCCCGGCGGTCTCCTCATCGACCTGACCGTGGTCATCCCGCCGCGGCGAGGCGTCGCCGGGTGCGAAGCAGGCCACCGACGCCAAAGAAGCCCAGGATCATCATCGCCCAGCTGGCGGGCTCGGGTACGCCGCCGCCGCCTCGGACCACGCCGCCGCCCGTTGTGGTGATTTCAACCTGGCGCAGGCTGTCGACGTTCTCCGGGGTCGTGTGGTCCGCCGCGAAGGTGTTGAACAGCACGCTGCTGAACGTCGCGCCGCCGTTGTCGAACAGGCTGAACTTGTTCTCGCCGGTCGAGAGCGCGATGCCGTTCAGGAACTCGGGGCTGCCGACCGTCGGGAAGACGGTGATGTTAAGGAAGACCGGGAGAGGCGTGCCGCCCCCGCCCTGGTTGATATCCAGAGCCCAGTTGATCGCCCCGATGTTGAAGGCGGCCGCCGTCGGCAGCACCTGGATCTGGGAGAACGGGCCGTTGACCTGCGCGACCCCGTTGCCGTTGGTGTGCAGGATGTCCGGGCTTGCATAGGTGATGTCACCCGCAGAATTCAGCGTCCCCGTGACGACCTGGCTGGTCTGCGTGCCGTTGTTGTGAACCGCCCCGAGGCCGGGAAGGTAGCTCGTCCCCAGCACCAAGGCCGCGGAGGCCGGGGCAGCCGTCGC
>DASXKT010000103.1:0-1640 GCA_036496685.1 Phenylobacterium sp. | reverse complement strand
GAGAAGGGAAAGGATCGGACAATCTGGGATGAGGCGCTTCCCCGGTTCGGGGTCCGCGTCACGCCTGCCGGTTCGCGGCTCTATGTTGTCCAGTATCGGGCCAAGCCCGCACCGGGTGTGCCCTCCACCACCCGCAAGGTGACGATTGGCGAACATGACGGCGAGCTATGGAATGTCACCAAGGCCCGCGCTCAGGCTCGCAAGGTGCTGGGGGCGGTCGATGCCGGCGGCGATCCCGTGGCCGACCGGATCGCCAAGGCTGAGGCCCAGGCTCTGGCGAAGGCGGAGGCGGCCGACAGGGCGGCGAAGGCCGCTGCCGAGGCCGTAGCGCGCGAACGCGACCGGTTCGGAGTCGTGGCTGAGCGCCACATCGTCGCCGCACTAGCTGGGAGGCGGAGCGGCGCGGAGGCTGCGCGTCACCTGCGCCGGGGGCCTGTGGAGGCGTGGGGCGATCGCCAGATCGGCGCAATCCGAAGGGTCGACGTGGCGGTCCTGGTCGACGAAATCCGCCAGCGCTCGCCGGCCACGGCCCGCCTGACCTATGCCGCCCTTCGGGGTCTGTTCACCTGGTGCATTGAGCGCGAGCTGATCGACATCTCACCCTGCGATTACGTTAAAGCTCCGCCCCGGCCGGCCGCCCGAGACCGCGTGCTGTCGGATGACGAGCTGCGGTTGATCTGGCGTGGCGCCGAGACTTTGGGCCACCCCTTCGGCCCGATCGTCAAGCTTCTGATCCTGACCGGTCAGCGCGAGGCCGAAGTGGCCGGCATGACCTGGGACGAAATCGACATTGAAGCCGCGACCTGGATTATCCCGAAGGAGCGGACCAAGAACCGCCGTGAGCACCTGGTCGATCTCAGCGCCCAGGCTCTTGCGATCATAGAGGCCGTTCCCCGGGCGGGGCCGTTCCTGTTCCCCGCCCGCAACGCGCCGCCTCGCAAACACGCCCGTCCGGTCGCTGGGCAAACCGCCCGGCCTGTGGTCGGCTTCGCGGCGGCGAAGCGCCTGTTCGACGGCAAGGTTACACGCAAGACCAAGGGCGCGCTCTCTACCGCTGCCCTCGCCCCCTGGCGCTTCCACGATCTGCGGCGCACGGCGGCCACAGGCATGGCGGCCATGGGCTTCCCGCCTCACGTGGTCGAACGTGTGCTCAACCACGCCTCGGGCGTCACAGGCGGCCTTGTCGGAGTGTATCAGCGCCATGAGTACCGCACGGAGCGAAAGGCTGCGCTCGTGACCTGGGGCGAGCGTGTGGCGGCCATCATCGAGGGTCGGGAGCCGGCCTCGAATGTCCGCCAGCTCAGGGCCTAGGGTGGCTGGCTTCAGCCCAACTCGACGCTCGCTTGGGCCTCGGCCTGAGTGCGGCCGAGCCCGCTTTCAAATTCGATGATCGCGGCGCGTTCCTCCCACGCGGCTCGTGCCGTATCGCGCTCCAGATCGGCCGTGCCGTTGCCAGCCTTTCCATTCTCTGTGGGAACGCCGGGGACGGGGGGACCGACTGGCTTAAGGCTTTGATCTCTCGTACTTTTGTCGGTCCCCACGGTTTTCGCCGGGCGGTCCCTGGTCCGCAAGGCTTTGGGGACCGGCTCCCAGACCGGCGGCGGCTCGAATCGCTCGCACATGGCCCGCAATGCGCGGTC
>DASXKT010000102.1:0-1536 GCA_036496685.1 Phenylobacterium sp. | reverse complement strand
CGATTCGCAACCATGGCTGGCGGGGGACCAGATGAAGACTCAGATGATCACGGGCGTTGCTCTGCTCGGCGCGCTTTGGCTCGGCGGGTGTGCGACCGAGGACTACGTCAACAAGCAGGTGGCCCCGGTGCAGGGCCAGGTCACCTCGCTTCAAGGTCACGCCCAGGAGCAGGACGCGCACATCGCCGCGACCGACAAGACCGCGCAGGAAGCGCTGGCCCGCGCCCAGGCGGCGGGCAAGCTGGCGCAAGGCAAGTTCCTCTATTCGATGGTGCTGACCGACGACGCGACCAAGTTTCCGCCCGGCGGCTCGACGCTCTCCGAGGAGGCGAAGAGCCGGCTGACGGAAGTGGCGACGAAGCTGAAGAGCGACAACCGAAATGTCTACCTGGAGATCCAGGGCTACACCGACGCCAGCGGCTCGCCGCAGGCGAATCGGGCCCTCGGCCAGGCGCGCGCCGAAGCAGTGCGGCTCTATCTCAACGAGCAGGGCGTGGCGCTGAACCGGATGGCGACGATCTCGTACGGCCAGGACAACCCGGTGGCGCCGAACAACACCCGCGACGGCCGCGCGCAGAACCGCCGCGTGGTGCTGGTGGTGCTGCAGTAAGTTCGAACGTTTCCTCGGCCCCCTCACACGTCATCAGCGGCCGGAGCGCAAAGCGCGGAGTGCCGGTCATCCGAGAACGCCGCCCTCGCGGATGAACCCCGAGCGCCGGCGGGCATGGATGGCCGGGACAAGCCCGGCCAGGACGTGGTTGGCGGCGGACGCCACCGACCTCCGCCCCGCCAGTCCCTACCCGAGCGCCCTGCCCGGCTCGATGGTGACGCTTTCGCCGCAGCCGCAGGCGTCGGTCTGGTTGGGGTTGTTGAAGGTGAATCTGGCGGCCAGCCGGTTCACCTCGAAGTCGATCACGGTGCCGATCAGGAAAAGCACCGCCTTGGGGTCGACCAGAATGGTGACGCCCTTGTCCTCGACCACTTCGTCGAGCGGCGCGGCCGCCTCGGCGTACTCCAGCACGTACTCCTGGCCGGCGCAGCCGCCGTTCTTCACCCCGACACGCAGGCCCACGTAGGGCTTCTCGCCCCGGGCCATGATCTCCTTCACGCGCTCGGCGGCGCGGTCGGTCAGGCTGACGACCTTCGGCCGTGGGCGGCGGGCGCGGGGCTGGACGGCTGTTTCCATGGTTTTCGATATGGGGTCAGAACATGTTGAGTTCGAGTTTCGCCTCGTCCGACATCAGCGACGGATCCCACGGCGGCTCGAACACCAGGTTGACCGTGCAGGAGCGGATGCCCTCGATCTGCAGCACCGCCTCACGCACCCAGTCGGGCATCTCGCCGGCGACCGGGCATCCCGGCGCGGTCAGGGTCATGTCGATGACCACGTCCTTGTCGTCCGAGACGTCGACTTTGTAGATCAGCCCAAGCTCGTAGATGTCGACCGGTATCTCCGGGTCGAACACGGTCTTCAGCTGCTCGACCAGCTTGTCGGTCAAGGCGTCGAGCTCGACCTGGCTGAGCGCCGAGGCCGCG
>DASXKT010000101.1:0-2604 GCA_036496685.1 Phenylobacterium sp. | reverse complement strand
CGTCCGGCCTCTGCCATGAACTGGGCGTTGATGTCGTCCGGGACCGCCGCGTCGAAGCGCAGGAATCCGCGCGCGACGAAGCTGGCCACTTGCGCGGAACTCAGCAGGATCGGTTCGGTCATGTGGCTGCCTCGACCAGCTGTTCGAAGAAGAACTCGTACTTCAGATAGGCCAGATCGAACTCCTCGCCGCGGGGGTGAGGCAAGAGCTGCGAGGCCTGGAAGAGCCGCCAGCCATCCTTCATCGCATCGAGGCCGGTGGCGTATGGCGGCGTATCCGCGTCGCCGGCCATGTGCAGCGTCTGACCGGTGCCGTCGTATTCGGCCCACCCCAGCACCGGCGCGTCGAGGGCGGAGTTCTTCAGGTAGAGCACCAGCACCTTCTGGCGCAGCGCGGTCATGACGGGTCGACCCAGGGCGGGTTGACGCCCAGGTAGTCGCCGGAGACGGCTTCAAGGGCGTCGAACGAGTGCCGGGCGATGCGGCCCAGCCTGGCCAGCAGCGGCGGGATCTCGCCGCGCAGTTCGATCGCATACTCGAAGGCGGTCTCGCGGTCTCGGATGTAGACCTGAAGCCGAGGGTCAGGCTCGCCGGCCGACGCATCGGCGACCAGCCCGGCGTGCTGTAGCGCGATAAGCGCGTCATCGGCCTCGAGCGCACCCTCCAGCGCCAGCGACAGGCGGACGATCAGGCTGTGGACACCGGCCCGCACGAACGGATCGCGCAGGTCGAACAGGGTCTCGCGATTGCGGTCGTAAGTATGGGTCTCGCGCTGCGCCGCCTTGAGGGTCCGCATGGTGACCCGCCCATAGGGATCGCCGCGGCTGCGCGCCTCGTCGGCGATCCGGACGATCACCGACAGGGTCGAGAGGATCTCCCCGAACAGCAGCGCCGCGCCGCGTTCTCGTTCGCGTCGACGCAGGGTGTTCTCGACCTGGCCGGCGAAGAACCCGCCCGCCGTCGCCAGGATCGCCCCGACGAACACCGCGAAGACCGTATCCCCGTTCGCATCCATGGTCCGCACGAGCGCCAGCTGCAGCATCGGCCAAGGTTATCGCGGCGAACGGCGCCGGCCACAAGCGGGCCGAGTTCGCTTCACAAGACCCCCAACCCCGCTCTTCCCCGCGAAAGCGGGGGCCCAGGCTTTTTCTGCAATCCTCTTTGCCCGACGATAAAACGCCTGGGTCCCCTGAGTTCTCAAACGAAGTGCAACACTCTCTGAGGGGAGTGTTGCGATGGGACGCAGCTACGCACAGTTCGATCTGGAGGAAAGATGCGCGATTGCCCGCCTTCGCGAAGGCGGGCAATCGATCCGGCAAATCGCTGCAGCTCTGGATCGCTCGCCATCGAGCGTCAGTCGCGAGCTGAAGCGCAACAGCGGCGTTGGGCCGAGGTCTGAGCCGTACAAGCCGAGCTATGCCCAGCAGCAGACGAAGGCGCGGCGCTGGGGTGGCTCAAGGTTGGAGCGTGACGATGCTCTGCGCGATCAGGTGCTGGGCCTGCTGACCCAGGGCTGGTCGCCCGAGCAGGTGGTCGGGCGCTTGAAGCTGGAGCAAGGCCGCACTGTCATCGGCGTGGAGACCATCTATCGGTTCATCTACGCCCAGCTGGCGCGCACCAACGACGGCGCCTGGCGCAACTACCTGCCTCGGGCCAAGTACCGCCGCGGCCGGCGACGCAAGAGGGGCGGCAGTCCGGCTCTGCACATCAAGCACCGCGTCAGCATCGACCAGCGCCCGCCCATCGCCGACGATCGCCAGCAGGTCGGCCACTGGGAAGCCGACTTCATGCTCTTCGCCCGCTACGGCCAGTCGGTCCTGGTCCTGCACGAGCGAACCTCGCGCTTCACCCTCTTCATCAGGACCGGCGACCGAAAAGCCAAGCCCACCGCCAAGCTGCTGCGCCGCCTGCTGAGGACCTTACCGCCGGCCATGCGCCAGAGCCTCACCTTCGACAACGGCACCGAGTTCGCCGAGCACCACAGGCTCAACGCCCGGCCGATCAGCCTGCCGACCTTCTTCTGCGACCCTCACAGCCCCTGGCAGAAAGGCGGCGTCGAGAACGCCATCGGCCGCTTCAGGCGCATACTGCCACGGCGCACAAACCTCGATCTGATCGATCCAAGACGCATCGCCATCGCCACCTGCGCCTTCAACCACATCCCGCGACAATGTCTGGACTTCCGCACCCCAGCCGAGGTCTTCTCTCAGCACGTGTTGCACTTCGAATGGGAATCCACATCCCCGCTTCCGCGTGGAAGAGCGGAGAAGGGTGGGCTCCGCCAGGCCCGTTACCAGCAGCTGTACCCGCCGTCGGCGAGCACGATGCTGCCGGTCATCAGGCTGGAGGCGTCGGAGGCGAGGAAGAGGATCACCGAGGCCACCTCCTCCGGCTCGCCCAGGCGGCCCATCGGGGTGCCGTCGATCCAGCGGCGGTACATCTCGCTGGTGCGGTCGGCGAAGGCGTTGATCGGGGTGTTGATGTAGGTCGGCGCGACCGCGTTGACCCGCACGCCGCGGCTGGCCCACTCTGCGGCGAGCGAGCGGGTCAACTGGTGCACGGCGGCTTTGGAAGCGTTGTAATAGCTTTGCGGCTGCGGGCGGTT
>DASXKT010000100.1:0-14840 GCA_036496685.1 Phenylobacterium sp. | reverse complement strand
GCCTGCGCGAATCTAGGTCGCCGCCTGGGCCTTCATCCAGTTTTCCAACCAATGGATGTTGTAGTTGCCGGCGATGATGTCGGGGTTCACCAGCAACTCCTGGAAGAGCGCGATATTGGTGTCGATCCCCGCCACGACAATTTCGCCCAGGCAGCGGTTGAGCCTGGCGATGCACTCGGCGCGGTCGCGGCCGTGGACGATCAACTTGCCGATCAGGCTGTCGTAATAGGGGGGGATCGTGTAGCCGGCGTAGAGCGCGCTATCGAGCCGCACGCCCAGGCCGCCCGGCGCGTGGAAATCGGTGACCAGGCCCGGGGACGGCGTGAAGGTCTTCGGGTTCTCAGCATTGATCCGGCACTCGATGGCGTGGCCCTCGAAGACGACGTCCTTCTGCGCGAATGATAGCGGCAAGCCGGCCGCGATGCGGATCTGCTCGCGCACCAGGTCAATGCCGGTGATGGCTTCGGTGACCGGGTGCTCCACCTGCAGCCGGGTGTTCATCTCGATGAAGAAGAACTCGCCGTTCTCGTAAAGGAACTCGATGGTGCCGACGCCCAGGTAGCCGTTGGCCTTCACGGCATCGACGACGACTTTGCCGATCTTGGCGCGGGCTTCGGCATCGATGGCGGGCGAGGGGGCTTCTTCCAGCACCTTCTGGTGGCGGCGCTGCAGCGAGCAGTCGCGTTCGCCCAGATGGCAGACATTGCCGAAGCTGTCGGCGATCACCTGCAGCTCAATGTGCCTCGGCGTCTGCAGATAGCGTTCCATATAGACCGCGTCGTCGCCGAAGGCCGCCTTGGCTTCGGAGCGCGCCGTGGAGACCGCCTCGTAGAGGTCGGCTTCGGTCTGGGCCACCTTCATGCCTCGCCCGCCGCCGCCAGCCGCAGCCTTGATCAGGACGGGGAAGCCGATCTCCTTGGCGGCGGCGAAGGCTTCTTCTTCCGTCGTCACCGCGCCGTCCGAACCGGGGACCACCGGGATGCCGGCCGCCTTCACCGCCTGCTTGGCGGTGATCTTGTCGCCCATCATCTTGATGTGCTCGGGCTTGGGCCCGATGAAGGTGAAGCCGTGCGCGCCGACGATCTCGGCGAAGCGCGCGTTTTCCGAAAGGAATCCGTAGCCTGGGTGGATGGCCTGAGCCCCGGTGATCTCCGCAGCCGCAATGATCGAGGGGATGTTCAAGTAGCTCTTGGCGGCAGCGGGGGGGCCGATGCAGACGCTTTCGTCGGCAAGCCTGACCCACATGGCGCCAGAGTCGGCCTCGGAGTGCACGGCGACGGTCGAAATGCCCATTTCCTTGCACGCGCGGTGCACGCGAAGGGCGATCTCGCCGCGATTGGCGATGAGGATCTTCTCGAACATGGCGCTAGCCAATGACCGCGAGCGGTTCGCCGAACTCCACGGGCTGGCCGTCCTGGACCGGGATCTCGAGAATCTTGCCGGCCTTGGGCGCCGGGATAGGATTCATCGTCTTCATGGCCTCGACGATCATCAGCGTCTGGCCGGCCGTGACGGTGTCGCCTACCTTCACGAAGGGCTCTGCGCCCGGTTCCGGCTGCAGGTAGACGCTGCCCACCATTGGTGAATTCACGGTATCGCCGGCGGCGCGGGCAGGCGCCGCGGCTTCCGGGGCCGCGCTGGCGGCGACAGGCGCTACCGCGACTGGCCCAGACGCGGCGGCCGGGGCGTGCATCATTTGCAGGGGCGCGGCGGTCAGGGTCTTGGCCACCCGGATCTTCAGGCCCGAATGCTCGACCTCGATCTCCGAAAGGCCGGTCTCCGTCAGGATGTCGGCCAGTCTGCGCACGAGGCGCGCGTCGATGGGGTCGGCGGCGGTGGCCTTCGGAGGGCTAGCCATGGGATACCTTCTTCTTACGCAGGCTCAGCGGGCCAGGCCCGCGGCGGCCTCTACGGCCAGTTCATAACTCGCAGCGCCGAAGCCGGAGACAACTCCGTTCGCGGCGAGGGAAACATAGGTGTGATGGCGGAACGCCTCGCGGGAGGCGGGGTTGGAGAGGTGGCATTCCACCACTGGAACGCCCACCGCCTTAAGCGCATCGAGAATGGCCACCGAGGTGTGGCCATAACCGGCGGGGTTGATCACCACGGCCGAGCCCTTCTCGCGGGCCTCCTGTATCCAATCGATCAACTGACCTTCGTGATTGGATTGCCGGAACACCACCGAACAGCCCAATGCTAACGCGCGGGCTTCGCAGAGCCGCTGCACGTCGTCGAGGGTTTGGTGACCGTAAATCTCCGGCTCGCGGGCGCCCAGGAGGTTGAGATTGGGCCCGCTCAGCACATAGATCGGTTTCGACATTCGGCTCCGCCGTCGATTCCGCCGACTTGTACCGGGCGGGCGCTGGGGCCACAAGCTTGCCGAGGAAAGGCCGGTAGATGCAGCTGACCGTCAATGGAGAACCGAGGGCTTTTCCGGCGCTGACGGACCTTGCCTCCCTTGTGTCGGCGCTGGGTCTGGACGGTCGCAAGGTGGCCATTGAGCGCAATCTGGAGATCGTGCCGCGCTCGGCCTATGGGAAGACCCGGCTCGTCGACGGCGACCGGATCGAGATCGTGCACTTCATCGGAGGCGGCTGACATGGATGGGTCCGTCCAGGCGGAAGACAGCTGGAGCGTTGCGGGCCGCAGCTTCCGTTCGCGGCTGATCGTCGGCACCGGCAAATACAAGGACTACGCCCAGAATGCGGCCGCGGCCGAGGCGGCGGGCGCAGAGATCGTAACCGTGGCCCTGCGGCGCGTGAACCTGTCGGACCCGAGCCAGCCGATGCTGGTCGACTACGTGAAGCCCGACCGTTTTACGTTCCTGCCGAACACTGCGGGCTGCTTCACCGGTGAGGACGCGGTGCGCACGCTGCGCCTGGCTCGCGAGGCCGGCGGCTGGGACCTGGTGAAGCTCGAGGTGCTGTCCAACACCAAACACCTCCTACCGGACATGGAGGAGACGCTGCGAGCCTTGAAGCTGCTGATCGCTGACGGCTTCCAGGTAATGGTCTACTGCAGCGACGACCCCGTTTACGCCAAGAAGCTGGAAGAGGCGGGCGCGGCTGCGATCATGCCGGCGGCGGCCCCAATCGGCTCTGGGCGCGGCATCCAGAACTTTCTCAATCTCGGCCTCATCATCGAGCAGTCGAGTGTGCCGGTGCTGGTCGACGCGGGCGTGGGCACGGCCTCCGATGCGGTTCAGGCCATGGAGCTCGGCTGCGATGCGGTGCTGATGAACACTGCCATCGCCGAAGCCCGCGACCCGATCCGCATGGCGGTTGCGATGAAGCACGCGGTCATCGCGGGCCGCGAAGCCTATCTGGCCGGTCGGATGGCGAAACGCTCCTACGCAGATCCATCCTCGCCGATGGCGGGGCTGATCTAGGGCGACTGCTAGCTCTGCGGCTTGTACTTCGAATGGCATGCGGTGCACGTGTCGCCGAGGCCGTTGGCGGCGGCCGAGAAGCCGGCGCCGTCCTTCTTCATCGCCGCGGCCTCGGCGTCTGCGGCCAGCTTGGCGAAATCCTGCGCCGCCTTAGTCCACTCGGGCTCCGGCTTCTTCTGCGGGCCGTTGAGGTCGGCGGCGACAGCTTTCAACGATTGGGCGGCGGTCAGCGCCTCATGCCATCGCGCGTCGGGGACTTTGGCTGCGTCTGGCCCGTTGGCCGGATCGACGTCGCCGCCGACGGCAAAGACAGTGTTGGAGGCCGGATCGACCACCGTCTTCATCGCGTCCTTGACCGTCATGCCGGCAGCTGCAGCGGCGCTTGCCAGCGACAGAGCGATCGCAAGAGCGAGTAAAGCTGGACGCATCTTTGAAGCCTTCTTCGGATGGCACGGGATCGGCCCTGGGGCTCAGGCAGCCTGCGCAAGGGCGCGTTCGATGTCCAATTCGGGCGAGAGGCCAAGCTCGCGCAGCATCTCTTCGCGCCCCGGCCCACCTTTCGGCCGGTATGCCTCGGCGTTCCGCGCCCGGCCCCGGGCCCAATAGCGGATCACCTTGGCGATGTTTCTCGGTCGCTTCAGCCAAGCCTGCGGATCCTCAAGCATGTGGAAGCCGCGCAGTGCGGCGCGCAGCAACTCGACGTCCGATCGCACCGCGATCGCCACGCCGTCTTCGAAGAACTGCTTAGTCACGCGGCTTTTCAAATTGGGCCGGTAGCTTGGCGTCAAGGCCTGCCGCGCCCTGCGGATGGAGCTCCGGTCGGCGTCGCGCATGGCTGTGTAGTAGGGGCGGAGTTCGGTTTCGATGCGCCTCTGATAGGCGCTGACCCGCGCGGCCGGGTCGCTGAACATCTGCAGGGCGTCGCGCAGCAGGTGGGCGCTCACCGCGGCGAAGGAGCAGCCGCGCCCGAAAAGCGGGTTACTGCGCACCAGGCTATCGCCAACGGCGAAGAAGCCTGTGACCGCGGCGCGGCCGCCAGGCGCGAGGTCGCGCCAGCGGCTGTGCAGGTCGCCCATTCCGAACACCTTGCTGATCGCTTTCGATGTCGCTGGATCGACCCAGGGCGCGAGGCCTGGCAGGCGCGCGCAGGCGGCGTCGAACACCGCTGGGTCGACAATCCTTTTGCGCAGCTCCTCCTCGATTTCCGGCACGCACAGGGTGATGGAGAAGCAGCCATTGTCGCCTGGGAAGACACCGAACTTCAGATATTCGAGGTCGCCAGTCATCGGCGCCTTGCTGCGTTCCGGCTCGGTGACGCCAGGGTTCAGCCGGAAGTGGCGGGTGAAATAGAGGATGCCGCAATCCTCTGTCTCCTCGCTGATCGGGGAGCCCGCTCCGATGAGCTGTTCGACCGTCGAGGATGTGCGGCCGGAGGCGTCGACCACGAGGTCGGCCGTGAGCTCTTCGCTGTCCTCCAGCACCACGCCGGTGACCGTCGGGAGCTCGCCGTCCGTCAGGAGCAGAGCCTTGACGAAGACGCCAGGCCGGATGGTGACGTTCGCCTGCCGCTCGACGTAGCGGCGCATGATCAGTTCAAGCGTCGTGCGCCGGCTGGTAAGGACCGCCAGGTCCTGGTCGACGGGCTCGGGAACGTAGATCCGGCGCTGGATGTCGGTGAGGCCGCCCTCGAAACCGAGCTCGCGGCAGCCCGCCTCCTGAAGCTGGGCCAGGAGCTGGGGGTGTTCGTCGCGGATCAGGATTCTGAGGCGAGCGAGAAAGGCGTGGCTGTGCCGCAGGTGGCCCACACCGCGCCGGTTCCAGCTTTCAAAGGCTTCGTCGGGTCCGCCTTCGGGCGGCGGCGGATCGCGTTCGAGGACGAGGATTTCGCGGCCGGTCGGCGCAAGGGCCAAGGCCGTCCAGAGGCCGGCCATCCCGGCCCCGATCACCAGCACACGTTCCGCCATCGTGGACGTCCCCGCTCGGTTCGCGAGTCACCCTTAGCGGAAAATGGGGGTCAGCTCGTAGTCTTTCCAGGCGCGTAGCCGGCGCGCGCCGAGGCGATAGCGGCGCGCACCGCGGCCATGTCAGCGCCAGGGATGATAGTCCGGCCGATAATGAACGCCGGCGTGCCGTCGATCTTCAGGGCCTCGGCCAGGGCATGGGTGTCGAGGATCTGGCGTGCGATGGTGGGCTGGTCCGCATCCTTACGCGCGGCGGCGGCGTTGATTCCGACCGCGGCGAGGTGGCGGTCGAGCGCAGCGTCGTCCAGCGCCCGTTCGCTCATGAGGGCTTTGTAGAGTTCGACGCCCTTCGCCTTGCCGGAATCGGTCAGTGCGATCTTGGCGGCGGTGTCGGAGACCTCGCCGAAGATGGGGAATTCCTTGAAGACGAAGCGCACGTCGGGGTTCTCGGCGATCAGCTTGACCACCTCCGGCGCGGCCATTTTGCAATAGCCGCAGCGATAGTCGAAAAACTCGACGACCGTGATCTTGCCGTCCGGATTGGCCACGAAATCGCGGCTGTCGCGCTCCAGTTGGCCGCGATACTTGTCGATCGCCACGGTTGAGGCCTTCAGCGCCGCCAGCCGGTCGTTCTCGGCGAGCTTCACGGCTGCTTCACGGACCACCTCGGGGTGGGCCATCAGATAGGCGTGCACCTTCTCGCCGAAAGCGTCGTCGACCTTCTGGCAGGCGGAAAGCGAGAGGGCGGCGGCCGCGACGGCCGCGATGCGAAGGGCATAGTTCATAGGCGCCAGATAGCCCGGTATGGAGACTTTTGTTAGGCCTGCGTGGGTGCGGGAATTCAGCGCGCCTGCGAAGCGGCGATTGAACCCTCTTTAGCCAGGTCCTTCAGGTCGTCACGGCTCGGCTTCGAGACGAGGACGATGTCGGTGGCGCGGCGCCAGTCGGGGCTGTCCTTGGGCAGTCGTTCGCGGGCCCGAATGGCGAACTCGCGGGCCTGGCGCATGTCGCCCACATTGAACTGGTATTCGGCGGTCGCGAGCCGGGCGAGGCCTTCCTGGCCGCGCTTGTCGTAGGCCTCAGCGATCATCCGCCAGGCGGCCGCGTTGTCCTCTTCTTGGTTGAGCGCCTTCTTGAGCTCCAGGATTCCCTCATCGACCTTTTTGGTGTCGTCGAGCGCGATCAGCGTCTGACCAAGGTTCATGTGCAGCAGCGGGGCGTCCGGCTTCAGCGCCACGGATTTACGCTGCGGCTCCTCGGCTTCGGGCATCCGCCCGAACTCAAAGAGGATCTGACCTTTTAGCTCCCAGAGGTACGGATTGTTCGGCTGTTCGGCCAGGAGCGCATCGACCCGCTTCAGCGCCTTGTCCGGCTCCTTCATCTGGTAATAGGCGATCGCCCGCGCATAGCGCGCCGGGTACGAGGTGTCCTTTTCGTCGTACTTGGTCATCGTGGCTTGCGGATTGATGAAACCGTCGAGCTTGGCCTTCATCACCTCGTGTTCGGCCAGGGCCTCGGGGCTGTCTTTCTGATCGTAATGCGGCAGCGCCGCGACCCGACCCTGCAGCGCCTCGATCCGATCCGAGGAAAGCGGGTGGTCGATGAAGAACTTGTAGCGGCGGTACTGGGAGAAGACCTCCTGGTAGCGGAAGTTGTCGAAGAACTCCGCCAAGCCCCGCCCTGAGAGGCCCGCCTTTTCCAAGAGCGTAGCGCCGGCCTGGTCGGCGCGTCCCTCCTGCTCGCGGCTGTAGCCGATGGCGCCGAGCGCGCCGAAATAGGGGGCGCTGGTGATCAGGCCAGCGGCGGCGTCACCCGAGCCGGCAATGGCCGCGAGCACGCCAAGG
Organism: Phenylobacterium sp.; assembly: GCA_036496685.1. GTDB lineage: Bacteria > Pseudomonadota > Alphaproteobacteria > Caulobacterales > Caulobacteraceae > Phenylobacterium. The sequence goes on along the minus strand of DASXKT010000100.1, from coordinate 7,647 downwards.
CCCATGGTCAGGATCATCGGCACCATGCCGGCGCGCTGCATCTCGCCGGAGCGGAAGCTGTGGCCGGCGGCCAAGTGGCCGACTTCGTGGGCCATGACGCCCTGCAGCTCGTTCGGGTTCTTCGTCTGCAGAATCAGGCCCGTGTAGACGGCCATAATCTTGGGGGCGGCGAAGGCGTTGAAGTCCTTCGAGCCGATGAGGATGATCTGCACGCCCTTGGGATCGATACCGGCCGCCTTGAAGATCGGATCGGCGTCACGATGCAGGATGTCCTCGATCTCGGTGTCACGGATCAAGGTTTCGCCAGGGCCGAGTTGGGCCGCCGCGAGCCCCGGCCGCAGCACCAGGCTGATGCCCAGCGCCGCGGCCAGCGCGACTCGGAAAAACGAACGGGCAGGAGCGGCCATGCTCAACTCTCGTCTAAGCCCCTCGCTATCCCGACCCGGAGCCTAGCGCGTCACCCGCGCCGCCACCAGCCTCTCCGCGGCGCGGCCGGCGGAGCGGAGATCTCCGCCGGATCCGGTGCGCGCGGGGCGACCATGACAGGCGCGGGTTCGGGCTCCGGCGCGACAGGCTCGGGCGCGGCGACCACCTCGGACACGATCTCGGCCGCGACTGGCTTGGCTTTCGCCCGGCTCGCCCGCGGCTTCTTGACGGGGAGAGGGACGTCGGCGTTGGCGGCGACGGGCTCTGCCATCGGCGCCGGCTCCGGTTCGGCGATCACCTGCGGCTCGGGCGCCGGAACTGGCGTCGGAGCCTCGGCCTCAGCCTGATCGGCGGCGGTTTCGGTGGCGCGGCCTCGCCCTCGGCCACGGCGGGCTCGCTTGGGCTTGTCTTCGACGGCCGGCAATTCGACCCAGACTTCCTCTTCGCCCGCGGCGGCTTGCGGCCGGACGGTCGAAGGAGCCGGCGTCGCAGCTTCCGCCGCCACGCGCACTTCGCGCTGATCATTGGCGGGCGCAGGCGCCGCGTCGCGCTTCATGTCCTCGGCCGGGTCGTACCAGACGAACGGATCGTCGCCGTACGGCACCCAGGGCCGGGTCCACGCAAAGACGTCAGTCGGACGACTGTCGTCGCGCATCCGACGCCCGCCGCGGCGCCCGCGGCGACGCCGGCGGCCTTGACCACCGTCCTCGTCGCCGTCGCGCGCGGCGTCGACGGGACGCGGGGCAGGGGCGGCGCCGGCTTCACGCGGCTCGCCATCGCGGCGTCCGCGGCGGCGACGGCGACGCCCACGGCGGGCGCCTTCGCCCTCTTCCTGACCTTCGTCATCGCGGCGCGGTCGATCCTCGCGGGCATGCAGTGCGGCCCGCGGCTCATCGTCGTCGGTGTCTTCGCGCTCGATGGCTTCTTCGTCTTCGTCCTCTTCTTCTTCGTCGAAGGCCTCGTCATCGTAGCCATCGTCGACCATCGGCTCGTAGGCCGCAGCCGGCGCGGCGACCGCGACGTGATCCGGCCGCTGCTCCATCGAGGTTCGCTCGATCAGGCACTCGGCGTGCGCCATGTCGTCATCGACGAGCACGGTCACGAATAGGCCCAGCGTTTGCTGCAGGCGCGCCAGGTGCGCGCGCTTCTCGTTGAGGATGTAGAGCCCGACGGCGCGAGGCGCCTTCAGCGTCGCTTCGCCGCCGCCCTTCAGCGCTTCGATTTCCAGGGTGCGCAGCGCAGCCAGCGCACTGGATTCGACGGACCGGACCCGACCGGTGCCGCCGCAGTGTTCGCAGACATGGGTGGTGCCTTCCAGGACGCCGGAACGGCGACGCTGGCGGCTGATCTCCATCAGGCCGAAGGCCGAGATCTTGCCCATCTGCACGCGGGCGCGGTCGTCCTTCAGGCAGTCCTTGAGCTTCTTCTCGACGGCGCGATTGTTCTTCGACTCGTCCATGTCGATGAAGTCGATGACGATCAGGCCGGCAAGGTCGCGCAGGCGAAGCTGGCGGGCAGCCTCTTCGGCCGCCTCCATGTTGGTCTTTAGCGCTGTGGCCTCGATGTTCCGCTCGCGGGTCGAGCGGCCGGAGTTCACGTCCACGGCGACCAGCGCTTCGGTCTGGTTGATCACCAGGTAGCCGCCAGAGCGGAGCGGCACGACCGGCGAATAGATCTGGCTGAGGTGGTCCTCGACCCGGTGCTTGACGAACAGCGGCGTCGGCTCGCGGTAGTGCTGCACCTTCTTGGCCTGGCTGGGCATCAGCATGCGCATGAACTCACGCGCTTCCTTGAAGCCCGCGTCGCCCTCGACGAATACGCCGTCGATGTCTTTGTCGTAGAGGTCACGGATCGCCCGCTTCACGAGGTCTTCTTCCTCGTAGATCAAGGCGGGCGCGATCGAGTGCAGCGTCGTCTCGCGGATGTTTTCCCAGAGGCGCAGCAGATAGTCGTAGTCGCGCTTCAGCTCGGCCTTGGTGCGCTTGGCGCCGGCGGTGCGGACGATCAGGCCCATGCCCTGCGGCACGTCCAGGCTCTGGACGATACCCTTCAGGCGACGGCGGTCGGTGGCGGTCTCGATCTTGCGGCTGATGCCGCCGCCGCGCGCGGTATTAGGCATGAGCACGCCGTAACGACCGGCCAGCGAAAGGTAGGTGGTGAGCGCCGCGCCCTTGTTGCCGCGCTCTTCCTTGACGACCTGCACCAGCATGATCTGCCGGCGGCGGATCACTTCCTGGATCTTGTACTTGCGCATCAGCCGCCGACGGCGACGCGCAACCTCTTCCTCCATGACGTCGTCGTCTTCTTCAGACGCGACTTCGTGATCCTCGTCCTCGTCTTCCGATCCAGCCTCGGCGCTGCCGTTCCCACGGCGGCCACGGGGTTCGTGGTGGTGGTCGTCTTCTTCCTCAGCTTCTTCGCGCATCAGCGCTTCGCGGTCGGCGACCGGGATCTGGTAGTAGTCCGGGTGGATTTCGTTGAAGGCCAGGAAGCCGTGGCGATTGCCGCCGTACTCGATGAAAGCCGCCTGCAGGGACGGTTCAACGCGCGTCACCTTGGCGAGATAGATGTTTCCCCGGAGCTGCTTGCGGTTGGAACTTTCGAAGTCGAACTCTTCAACGCGGGTTCCGTCGACGACCACCACACGCGTCTCTTCCGCGTGGGCTGCGTCGATCAACATATTCTTGGACATTAAGGCTATCTCCGCGGCGCGCCCCGGACCTGAGGTCCAGGCGCAGCCGGCTTTTTGTGGGATGAGCGCGCGCGCCGCCCGGCAAGACGCCAATAGCGGCGCCTCGGGAGGCTTGAGGCCGGAACATGGCTTGAGCAGCGCTGCCCATCGAGTGTGTTCCTAGGCGCGCCGAAGTGGCGCGGATCGGATAAAGCGTCGGTCGCCGGGAATCGGTCAATTGACGCGGGCTTTGTTCGCGCGACCCTTCGCCCCGCAAGATGCGGGAGGCGGCCTGGCGCGCGGGCGGACATTGCAACAGCGGGCCGGAAAAGGAAACCCTCACCCGTAAGGTCGCAGGTACAACCCTCTGTTAACCAGTTGTGTACCCGGCTGGCGCGTATATGGCTCTCGGAATGGTAAACTGCCAATCCCTTCGGGGGTGAGGTTCAATGCTGGCTGGGGCCGGACGGTTTTTGGTGAGGAATCGGATACGCGCCGGGGTCGCTACGGCCGCCGCGGCTATAGGGCTGACCGCCGTGTTCGCTGTTTCCCACGCCGCCACCGCGAGCGGCGGACTCTTGAAGGTGCGCCTCGGCGGCGACGCTCAGCAGACCCGTCTGGTCATCGACATCGACCAGGCCGCCAGCGCCAAACTGATTTCTGACGGCTCGGACGACGGCCACGCGATCCTTCTCCTGCCGACGGTCTCTGCCAAGGGGGGCCTCCAGGGCGTCGGCCAGGGCCTGGTGAAGGCCTGGACGGTCGAGCAGACGCCTGCCGGCGCGCGCCTGCAGATGGACCTCGCGCCGGACGGACGGATCAAGGGGCGATTCCTGCTGCCGCCGGCCGATGGCATCGATCACTACCGCTATGTGGTCGACGTAACCTCCCAGCCCGGCGCCGTACGCTATCTGAGCACAGGCGATCGCCTCGCCGCCCTGGGGCTGCAGCTGCGCCCACAGATCACGCAGCAAGCCGCGCCGGTCTCGCTCAAGAAGGTGGTGGTGATCGACCCCGGTCACGGCGGCCACGATCCCGGCGCGAGTGGCGCTCAGGGCTTCGAGAAGGACGTCAATCTCGCGGCCGCGCTCGCCCTGAAGGCCCGGCTCGAGCGCTCGACGCGTTACAAGGTCGTGCTGACCCGCGAAGACGACACTTACGTGCCGCTTGAGAGCCGGGTGCGCATCGCCCAGCGCTCCGGCGCCGATCTCTTCATTTCGCTGCATTCAGACAGCGGACCCGACGCCGCGCTGCGCGGGGCCAGCGTCTATACCCTTTCCGACAAGGCCTCGAACCGCGCCGCGCGCTTCGTCAGCCGGGACGATTGGTTCATGAAGGCGAGCCTCACCGGCGACCGAGGCGTCAGCGACATTCTCTTCGACCTGACGCAAAGGGCGACCAAGAACCGCTCCGCCGCCTTCGCCCAAACGCTCGTCCACCGCATCGACGGCAAGGCGCCGCTGCTGCGTCGCAGCCAGCGCGACGCCGGCTTCATGGTGCTGCTCGCCCCGGATGTCCCGGCCGTGCTGCTGGAAATGGGCTTCCTCAGCAACCCGGATGACGAGGGATTCCTGCGCGATGCGCAGAAGCGGGGGCGGCTGATGAACGCAGTGGGTGATTCCATCGACGACTACTTCGGCCAGGCCACGCGGATTGCGTCTCGCTGACGCGCCCCCCGCTCGTGGGCGTTGGCGCCGCATCAGAAGCCGTCTAGACCGAACGCCAATGGGGTCGGGCGCCCCCCGGAGGCCGTAAGTCCGTTGAATCCTCCTCGCGAGAAATGGGTCGCGATCGCTGGCGTCACCGTGCTGGGGCTGATCGCGGTCGCAGGATTCGCCATTGCGATCTGGGCTGCGTGGCTGTTCCACGACATGCCCGACGCCAGCGACCTTGCGGATTACCATCCGCCGACGGCGACGCGCGCCTACGCCTGGGACGGGACGCTGATCGGCGAGTTTTCCCGCGAGCGGCGGATATTCGTGCCCTACGACGCGATCCCGGCCCAGCTGGCGCAGGCGTTCCTGGCCGCCGAGGACCGCAACTTCTTCAAGCACTCCGGCCTCGACTACGCCGGCATCGTGCGCGCCAGCGCCAAGGATATCGTCAACATCGCCCAGGGGCGGCGCCTCGAGAGCGGTTCGACCATCACCCAGCAGGTCGCCAAGAACATCCTGCTGACCAACGACGCCACCATCGGCCGCAAGCTGAAGGAGGCGCTGATCGCCCAACAGCTCGACGGCACGCTCCCCAAGGAGCGGATCCTGGAGCTCTACCTCAACGAGATCTGGCTGGGATACCGGTCCTACGGCGTCGGGGCAGCCGCCTACAACTACTTCGGCAAATCGATCACCGACCTGGACCTCGCGCAGTCGGCCTACCTGGCCTCGCTGCCCAAGGGACCGGACAACTACCACCCCATCCGCCACAAGGCCCAGGCCATGGCGCGCCGCAACTGGGTGCTGGACCAGATGGCCGAGGCCGGCTGGGTCACCCGCGCCCAGGCCAACGCGGCCAAGCAGGAAGACCTGGTCGTCCAGCCCGAACCGACCCGCGCCAAGTACCGGGACGCCGACTATTTCGTCGAAGAGGTCCGCCGGCGCGGACTAGCCACCCTGGGTCCGCGCCTCAACGAGGGCGGCTATTACATGCGCACGACGCTCGATCCGCGCCTGCAGAGCGCGGCGCGCACGGCGCTGATGGACGGGCTCGAGCGGTACGACCACCGTCACGGCTGGCGCGGCGCCTGGGGCCATGTGACGACGCTGGCCGGGTGGGAAGACGTCGCCAAGAAATCTGCCCGGCCTGCGGAACGCCGCACTTGGCGCCAGGCCGTGGTGACCGAGGTGGGCGGCGGGACGGTCCACGTCACCACTATCGAGGGCCAGACCGGAACGCTCGCGCCCGCCGACGTCGCGTGGGCCCGGGCCGGGAAGGGAATCGGGACCGGCGACTTGATCTTCGTCGCCCCCGACGACGCGGGCGGGGCCGCGCTTCGGCTGAAGCAGGTGCCAGCGGTCAACGGCGCGCTCGTGGCCATGGACCCCGAGTCCGGCCGGGTGCTCGCGATGGTCGGCGGCTATTCGTTCTCGCTGTCCAGCTTCAACCGCGCCACCCAGGCGCTGCGTCAGCCCGGCTCGGCCTTCAAGCCGATCGTCTACGCAACGGCGCTGGAGAACGGCTACACGCCGGCCAGTGTCGTGATGGACGCCCCGATCTCGCTGCCAGGGGCCAACGGCCAGACCTGGACGCCGGAGAACTATGAGCACGACTACCTGGGTCCGCTCCAGTTGCGCAAAGGCCTCGAGCTCTCGCGCAACACCATGACCGTGCGGTTGGCCCAAGGCGTCGGCATGTCAAAGATCAGCGCCTCGGCGATCCGCCTGGGCGTGGTGACCAAGATGGAGAACGTGCTCGCCATGGCGTTGGGGGCGGGCGAGACGACCGTCTTCAAGCTGACCGCCGCCTATTCGTCCTTCGTCAACGGCGGCCGCAAGATCGAACCGCACCTGATCGAGCTGGTCCAGGACCGGGAGGGCAAGACGATCTTCCGCGCCGACGCCCGCGACTGCGACCGCTGCGACGCTGGCTTCAACGGCGACGAAAGCCCCCGTGTGCCGGTGGCTGGCGCCCAGGTCTGGGACCCGATCACCGCCTACCAGATCACCTCGATGCTGCAGGGCGTCGTGCAACGCGGCACCGCGGCTGCAGCATCCGTGTTAGGCCGTCCGACTGGCGGTAAGACCGGAACCACCAGCGAGTTCCGCTCGGCCTGGTTTGTCGGCTTCACTCCGCACATCGTCGTGGGGACCTACATCGGCTTCGACGACAACCGCAGCCTCGGCAACGGCGAGACCGGCGCGCAAGCCGCGGTGCCGATCTTCATCGACTTCATGAAGGAGGCCAACAAGAGCTTCGCGCCGGACGACTTCAAGCCGGCGCCCAACGCCAAGTACGCCATGGTCCGGGGGATCCGTGAGGCCTTCCGGCCCGGCACCGAGCCGCGGGTGGCCGACGTCGCCGTCGACACCGCCAGCGGTCCACAGCCCTACAACAAGGTTTTCCAGAACGGACTGACCGGCGCGCCGAACGCCGCCTCCGCCGTCCAGCCTGGTCCGCCGCCGAAGAAGCCGGATGAGGTCAACGGCTTGTACTGAGCCGCGGCTCAGCCTATCTGGCGCGGCCTTAGTGAGAGCAGGAATTGTCCCATGAGATTGGATGTCGAGGCCGCCAAGGCCGACATCGAGCAGTCGGTCGAACTGCTCAGGAGGCGTCTTTGACTGGGAGCCTGCGCTTCGCAAGCTCGACGAACTGAACGCCCGCGTCGAGGATCCGACGCTTTGGGATGACGCCGCCGCCGCCCAGGCCCTGATGCGCGAACGCACGCGCCTGGCGAGCTCCGTGGAAGCGGTGAGGGGATTGGAGCGGGACCTCGCGGACGCCCTGGGCTATGCCGAACTGGCAGACGAGGAGGGTGACGAAGCCTCCCTCGAAGAGGCGCGATCGCAGCTCAAGGCCATCAAGGAACGCGCCGGCCGCGCAGAGCTCGAGGC
>DASXKT010000099.1:0-1601 GCA_036496685.1 Phenylobacterium sp. | reverse complement strand
TCGACGCCCGGCTGGACGAGGTCGCAAACCTACTGAGCACGGCGCTGCAGCGTACGCAGGCCCGCAAAACCGATGACCGAGGACCCGAAGGTTCGACTGGACGCGTAGGCGGAACAGAGCGTGTGTCTATGCCGGAGAACGGTTTGTGACGCACCGCGTGCTTGCCCAGATTGCCGCCTTGGCGAAGGCCTCCCTGCCCGACCTGAAGGCCCAGTACAAAGACCTCTTCGGCACTGATGCACCGGGCATCAACCGCGCCTTCCTCGAACGCCGCCTCGCCTACAGGCTCCAGGAGCTGGCCTACGGCGGCCTCTCCCAGCCGGCCGTGGTCAAGCTCGACGCCTTGGCCCGGACCGCCGACAAGGGCAGTACCCCGCGCACCCGGATGCGGGCGCAGGACCGGCCCGTGGCCGGCACCCGGCTGTTGCGAGTCTGGAATGGCGTCGAGCACGGCGTGACGGTGCTGCAGACCGGCTTCGAATATCAGGGGCGCCCCTTCACCAGCCTGTCGGCGATCGCCAAGCACATCACCGGCACGCCCTGGAACGGGCCCGCCTTCTTCGGTCTGCGGGAGAAGCGGTCGTGACCGAGACCACCCTGAAGCGCCGCTGCGCGGTCTACACCCGCAAGTCGACTGACGAGGGCCTCGACATGGCCTTCAACTCCCTCGACGCCCAACGCGACGCCTGCGAGGCGTACGTGGCGAGCCAGCGCGGCGAGGGCTGGATGCTGGTGGCCGACCACTACGACGACGGCGGCTTCTCCGGCGGCACGCTCGAGCGGCCCGCCCTGAAGCGCCTGCTGGCCGACATCCAGGCGGGCAAGGTCGACTGCGTGGTCGTCTACAAGATCGACCGGCTGACCCGCGCCCTGATGGACTTCTCCAAGCTGGTCGACCTCTTCGAGAAGCACAGCGTGACCTTCGTATCGGTCACCCAGAGCTTCAACACCACCACCTCGATGGGGCGGCTGACGCTCAACATGCTGCTGTCCTTCGCCCAGTTCGAGCGCGAGCTGGGCTCGGAGCGCGTGCGGGACAAGATCGCCGCCTCCAAGCGGCGCGGCCTGTGGACCGGCGGCGTCCCGCCGCTCGGCTACAAGGTGGAGAAGAAGCAGCTCATCATCGAGACGGTCGAGGCCGCCGTCGTGCAGCGCATCTTCCAGCGCTTCGTGACGCTGCGCTCGATCACCAAGGTCCTGCGCGAGCTGGACGCCGATGGCGTCCACCAACGCTCCGGCCGGCCCTTCGACAAGATCGTGCTGCACAAAATCTTGAAGAACCGAACCTACCGCGGCCTCACCGTCCACAAGACGGAAGCCTTCCCCGGCAAGCACGAGCCGATCATCGATGAGCGGCTCTGGAACGAGGCGCAGTCGATCGGCCAGGAGCCGCCCCGCGCCAGGGCTCGGGCGGCCGCCGCGCGGGAGGTGGCGCTGCTGCGCGGGCTGATATTCGGACAGGATGGACGGGCGATGACGCCGCAGCATGCCCGCAAGGCGGGCCGCTGCTATCGCTACTACGTCTCGATGGTCACGATTAAGCGCGGTGAGAACGACGGACCCATTCGCCGCGTTCCGGCCGGCCCGGTCGATCAGGCGGT
>DASXKT010000098.1:0-11255 GCA_036496685.1 Phenylobacterium sp. | reverse complement strand
TCCTCCGCCTTGGTCTGCAGGCTCGCCAGGTCCGAACCGGCGCCCGGCTCGCTGAAGCCCTGGCACCACTGGATATCGCCCTTCACGATCGGCGGAATGTGTTCCTGCTTCTGGGCCTCGGTTCCGTATTCGAGCAGCGTCGGGCCGAACATCATCACGCCCATGCCGCCGATCGGGTTGTAGGCGCCGGCGCGGTTCAGCTCCTGCTGGATCACGCGCGCCTCGGCGCCCGAGAGGCCGCCGCCGCCGTAGGCCGCGGGCCAGGTCGGGACGCCCCAACCCTTCTCGCCCATCGCCTTGCGCCAAGCTTCCTGGTCGGCCGAGGGCTTCCTGCGCTCCTCGGTCATCATCGGATTGGGCTTGCCCTTCAGCCCGGCGGGGAAGTTGGCCTCGATCCACTCCCGCGCGCTGGCGCGAAAGCCCTCAAGGTCCGTACCGCCAAAATCAGCCATCAAATTCGCTCCTGAAATTTATGGTCCACGAACCACACGAACCACACGAACAATTCAAGTCTGCCGTGGGGGAAATCGCGGTCTATCCACGAACCACACGAACTTCACGAACGAAGGTGTCGCAGGGTGGCGGTTCATTGAACCGCGCGCGCAGCGCGCACTCACCAACCCCTTCACCGCTTGCCTTCCGTTCGTGTAGTTCGTGTGGTTCGTGGACAATCAAATTCATCCCTTCTGCGTGATCTCCGGCAAACCGAGGATCCGTTTGGAGATGATGTTGTACTGGATCTCCTGCGAGCCGCCGGCGATCGTCCCGGACTTGCCGCGCAGCCAGGCCCGCGTCGTGCCGAGCTCGTCGTCGTTGAACGCCTCGCCCGACCAGCCCAGCCCCTGCGCGCCCAGGATCTCGACGGCGAGTTCGGCGCGCTCCTGGCGCACCTGGGAGCCGACGTTCTTCAGCACCGACGACACCGCGCTCGGCCCCTGGTTCGACCGCGTCTCCGCCGCGGCCCGCTGGCCGGTGAGCTGGAAGGACCTTGCCTCCATCAGGTGCTTCGTCAGCCGCGCGCGCAGGTCCTGGTCGGCCAGCTTGCCGTCCTCGTCCACGCCGACGTAGTCCCGCGCCAGGGCTTCCAGCGACGGTCCGGGCACATTGCCCGGCCCGGCCTGCGCGCCTGGGCCGGCGTTCACGCCCGAGATCCCCTGCCGCTCGTGCTGCAACAGGCGCTTGGCGATCGTCCAGCCGCCGTTCAGCGGCCCGACCAGGTTCTCCTTGGGCACCTTCACATCCGAGAAGAAAGTCTCGCAGAAGGGCGTCGTGCCATTGATCAGCAGGATCGGCCGCGGCTCCACGCCGGGGCTCTTCATGTCGATCAACAGGAAGCTGATCCCTTCGTGCTTCTTCGACGGGTCCGTGCGCACCAGGCAGAAGCACCAGTCGGCCAGGTGCGCGCCCGAAGTCCAGATTTTCGACCCGGAAACCAGGTAGTGGTCGCCCATGTCGACAGCCTTGGTCTGAAGGCCGGCCAGGTCCGATCCGGCGCCCGGCTCGGAGAACCCCTGGCACCAGCGCAGCTCGCCCTGCACGATCGCCGGGATGTGCCGCTGCTTCTGCTCTTCGTTGCCGTATTCCAGCAGCGTCGGGCCGAACATGATCACGCCCATGCCGCCGATCGGGTTGGGCGCGCCGATCCGGGCCATCTCCTCGGCGAGCACCTTGGCCTCCGCCCGCGAAAGGCCGCCACCGCCATAGGCCGCGGGCCAGGTGGGCGTGCCCCAGCCCTTCTCGCCCATCCGCTGCTTCCAGAGCGCCACATCGCCCGTAGGCTTCGCGCCTGAGAGCTCGGTCTCGGCCACCGCGCTCGCGTCACGCCTGAGCGACGCCGGAAAGTTCGCCTCCAGCCACGCCCGCGTTTCCGCACGGAATGCGTCGAGGTCGGCGCTGCCAAAGTCGGCCATGTCTAGCGGCCTCCAATCTTGTTCCGCGGTTGCGGGGGCGGCCTAGGCGTTCTGGGTCGTGTCGGGCAGGCCCAGGATCCGCTTCGACACGATGTTCGACTGGATCTCCTGGCTGCCGCCGAAGATCGTCGTGGCCTTGCCGGAGAGCCACGTGCGCACCGCCTCGCGCTCGTCCCTCGAGAACTCGTCGCCCTCCCAGCCGAGACCCTGGTGGCCCATGATCTCCAGCGTCAGCTCGGCTTTCTCCTGGCCGATCCAGGTGCCCGAGTTCTTCATCACCGAGGTCGTGGCGCTGGGGTTGATGTTGCCCTTGGCCTCCTCCGCCGCGCGCTGCAGTGTCAGCCCGTGGGCCCTGGCGTCCATCATGTGCTTGGCGACGCGGGTCCGCAGGTCCGGGTCGGCGATCCGGCCCTTGTCGTCGAGACCGACGTACTTCTTCGCCAGGTCAACGACGTTGGCGCCGGCCATCATCCGTCCGCCGCCCTGGCCGGAGCGCTCGTGCTGCAGCAGCCGCTTGCCGATCGTCCAGCCGCCGTTCAGCGGGCCCACCATGTCGTCCTTCTCGGCCCGCGCGGCGGTGAAGAAGGTCTCGCAGAAGGGCGAATTGCCGGCGATCAGCTTGATCGGCCGCGTCTCGACCCCCGGCTGGCGCATGTTTATCAGCACGAAGCTGATGCCCTCGTGCTTCTTGGAGGTGTCGGTGCGCACCAGGCAGAAGCACCAGTCGGCGTATTGCGCGCCGCTCGTCCAGATCTTGCTTCCGTCAATTTGCCAGTGGTCGCGTTTGTCGATGCACTTGGTCTGCAGGCTCGCCAGGTCCGAGCCCGCGCCTGGCTCGGAGTAGCCCTGGCACCAGCGAAGCTCACCGCGCACGATCGGCGGGATGTGGCGGCGCTTCTGCTCCTCGGTGCCGTACTCCAAGAGCGTCGGGCCGAACATCGAGGTGCCCATGCCGGCCACCGGGTTCTCGGCGCCGATCCGCGCCATCTCCTGCTGCAGCACGCGCGCCTGGGCGCCGGTGAGGCCGCCGCCGCCGTACTCGGTCGGCCAGGTCGGGGCGCCCCAGCCCTTGTCGGCCATGCGCTGCTTCCAGAGCTTGCCGTCCGCGGTCAGGTTTTCATCACCCGGGATCATCGCGGTCTGCTGGTTCGCCAGCGACTTGGGGAAGTTCGCTTCGAGCCATTCGCGCGCCTCGGTGCGGAAGGCGTCCAGATCGGAGCCACCGAAGTCGGCCATCCTGAAATCTCCCTAATATCTTATATTTTCAATACCTTAATAGTAAGCCTAGCACGGAACTGCGACGGGTTGGAGTCTCCCGTCTACTTGGGGTCGGCCCTCACTTCACTTTGGGTCGGGAAGCCCAAGCACCCGCTTGGAGACCACGTTCAGATTGATCTCCGAGGTGCCGCCCTCGATGGAATTGCCCTTCGATCGCAGCATGGTCCGAAGGGCAGTGATCTCCGGCGCCGAATAGCCTTCGCCGCCCCAGCCGAGGGCCTGATGGCCCATCGCCTCGACCAGCAGTTCGTTGCGGTCCTGGGCGAGCTTGGCGCCCGCGTACTTCATGATCGAGGTGGCGGCCGACGGCCCCTGGTTCGACTTGGCCTCATCGGCCGCGCGGCGCACCGTGAGCTGGAAGCTGCGGGCTTCCATCAGGTGGTCAGTGATCCTGCGGCGCAGGTCGTGATCGGCGAGCCGCCCGCTTTCGTCGACGCCCACATAGTCCCGGGCCGCCTCGACCACCGTCGGAAGCGGCGTCGCCTGGCCGATGTTGCCGCCGCCGAGGCCGGCCGAGATGTTGTCCCGCTCGAACTGCAGCAGCCGCTTGGCGATCGTCCAGCCGCCGTTGAGAGGACCCCAGAGCTGGTCCTTCGGCACCTTCACGTCGGTGAAGAAGGTCTCGCAGAAGGGCGACGTCCCGTTGATCAGCGGGATCGGCCTGACCTCCACGCCCGGCAGGGTCATGTCGATCAAGAGGAAGCTGATGCCCTCATGCTTCTTGGTGGTGTCGGTGCGCACCAGGCAGAAGCAGCGGTCGGCCATGTTCGCGCCGCTCGTCCAGATCTTGGACCCGTTCACCAGCCAGTGGTCGCCCTTGTCCTCGGCGCGCGTCTGCAGGCTCGCAAGATCGGAACCGGACCCCGGCTCGGAGTAGCCCTGGCACCAACGCACCTCGCCTTTGATAATGCCGGGCAGGTGCTGGGCCTTGAGCTCAGGCGTGCCGTACTCGATCAGCGTCGGGCCGAACATCATGACGCCCATGCCGCCGATCGGATTGCGGGCGCCGATGCGGCTCATCTCTTCCTGCAGCACGCGGGCCTCGTCGCGCGAAAGCCCGCCGCCGCCGTATTCGGCGGGCCAGGTGGGCGTGCCCCAGCCCTTGTCGCCCATGGCCTTGCGCCAAGCCTTCGCGTCGGCGCTCTCGTCGCTGGCGAGACCCACGGCCATGGCGGCCTGCCGCGCCGGATCGTGCTTGAAGGCCTCCGGGAAGTTCGCATCCAACCATGCCCGGGCTTCGGCCCGGAAGGCCTCAACGTCGCCGCCAAAATCCGCCATCGAAATCTCAGTCCTAAAAATCGAAATCCCGTCGCCGCCCGAAATAGAGCGCCGCCGTTTTTGTCTATTTCGGGCCCATCCTCACTTCGGGTCCGGCAGGCCCAGCACGCGCTTGGACACCACGTTCAGATTGACCTCCGACGTGCCGCCCTCGATCGAGTTGGCCTTGGTGCGCAGCCAGCCGTGCACGGCGGTGATCTCCGGCTGGCTGAAGCCTTCGCCGTCCCAGCCGAGGCCCTGACCGCCCATCGCTTCGACCATCAGCTCGGAGCGTTCCTTGGCGAACTCGGCGGCCGCGTATTTGATGATCGAGGTCGCGGCGCTCGGCCCGTTCGCGGCGCGCGATTCGGCCGCCGTGCGGCCGATGGTTTGCCGCAAGGCCTGGAAGTTCATCTTGTTGAGCGTGATGCGCTGGCGAAGGTCGAGGTCGGCGAGCTTGCCGTCCTCCATCCCGACGTAGCGTTTGGCCACATCTCCGAGGTCGCCCGACGCGCCGCCGGCCGTCCCGCCCTCGCCGAAGCCGGCGGAGATGTTCTGGCGCTCGTACTGCAGGAGCCGCTTGGCGATCTCCCACCCGCCGTTCAGCTTGCCGACCAGATTACCCTTCGGGATCTTCACGCCCGTGAAGAAGGTCTCGCAGAACGGGCTCTCGCCTGAGATCAGCTTGATCGGCCGCGTTTCGACGCCCGGCGAGCGCATGTCGATCAGCACGAAGCTGATGCCCTCGTGCTTCTTCGAGGGATCGGTACGGACCAGGCAGAAGCACCAGTCGGCCTTGTCGGCGTAGCTTGTCCAGACCTTCTGGCCATCGATCTGCCAGTGGTCGCCCTTGTCCTCGCAGCGGGTGGCCAGGCTCGCCAGGTCGGATCCCGCGCCCGGTTCCGAGTAGCCCTGGCACCAGCGGATCTCGCCGCGGACGATCTTCGGCAGGTGTTCTTTCTTCTGCGCCTCGTTGCCGTACTCCAGCAGCACCGGCCCCAGCATCCAGAGGCCGAAGGAGAGCAGGGGCGGGCGGTAGCGGCCGGCCGCGATCTCGGACTCGACGATCCGGGCCTGCTTGGCGTCGAGCCCGCCGCCGCCGTAGTCCTTGGGCCAGGTTGGCGCCGTCCAGCCCTTCTCGGCGACGCGCCTCATCCAGACGACCTGCGGGTCGCCGGAGCCCTCTTCGCCTTCAAAAGCGCGACCGCCCCAGACAGCTTCCGGATCGGTCTTGGCGTTCGGGTCGCGCAGCTCGGCTGGATAGTTGGCTGCAAGCCAGTCGCGGACTTCCACACGGAACGCATCGAGGTCGGCGGCGCCGAAATCAGCCATTGGCGGTCTCCAACACTCTCTAAACGGAAGGCCCGCCACATTAGCGCTGCGCCTTGCGAGAGCAAGCGGGACTAAACGGATGTTTGAGGCGCGGATTGGGCGCGAATTGCAGCTATAACGACCGCACCCGATTGGCGGACCGATAGGCCTGGATGCTGTTTTTCAAAGACCTTCGCCCCGCGGCCTTCGCGCTCGCGCCGTGGACGGCCGCCATCCTGACGCTGGCTGCGGGCGTCATGCTGCTGGCCTCTGGGGCGACGCCGTCGGAGCCCGAGCGCTTCATGCGGCTTATCCAGATCACGCCCGTCTACCTGATCGAGGCGGCTCACTTCCTCTCGAGCATCCTGGGTCTTGCGTTGGTCCTGCTCGCGTTCGGCCTGCGCGCCCGGCTGGATGCGGCGTGGGGCGCGACCATGGGCGCCTTGTTGCTGGCCGCAAGCCTCGCCCTGCTCAAGGGGTTCAACTGGGAAGAGGCTGCGGCCCTCGTCGCACTGGCCTTGCTGCTCGCACCATTCCATGGGGCTTTCCCCCGAAACTCGCGCCTGACCCGAATGGAGATCACGCCGGGTTGGCTGTTCTCGGCGGCCTGCGCGGTGATCGGCGCGGGGTTGCTGGGCCTCTGGACGTTCCAACATTCCGACTACGCCGACCGGCCCTGGTGGCGGGTGATGGCCGACGCCGATGCCGAGCGCGCCGTCCGCGGCTGGGCGGCAGCGGCGCTGCTGCTCTTCGTGTTCGGCGTCTGGCGGCTCTTCGTCTCCGCCGCCACCCCGCCGGTGGTCGGCGAGAGTGATCCGGATTACGAGCGGGTCCGAGCGATCCTGGCCAAGGCCGAAGCCGCCGAGCCGGGCTCCAACCTGGCGCTCTTGGGCGACAAGCGGTTCCTGTTCTCGGCCTCCGGCGAAAGCTTCCTGATGTTCGGCGTGCGGGGCCGGGCGTGGGTGGCGCTGGGCGCGCCGGTGGGACGCCGGGAGGAGCGATCCGAGCTCCTCTGGCGCTTCCGCGAGCTCGCCGATTCCCACGCCGCCCGGCCCGGTGTCCACGGCCTTAACGCCGAGGACCTGCCGGAAATCGTCGAACTCGGCTTCTCGATCCAGAAGGTGGGAGAGAGCGCCGCCGTGCCCCTGGAGTCCTTCTCCATGGACGGCCGCAAGCGCGGCACCGCCCGCAGAGCTTGGCGCAAGCTCGGCGAGGCCGGGGCAACCTTCGAGGTGCTCGAGGGTGACGCCGTCACCGCCATGCTGCCCACCCTGCAGGCGATCTCCGACGAATGGCTTTCTCACCATGCCGGCGGCGAGAAGGGCTTTTCCATGGGCGGGTTCTGGCCGGGCTACGTCCAGGAATTCCCGGTCGCCCTGGTCCGCGTCGAAGGCAAGCCCATGGCCTTCGCCACCCTCTGGACGACCGCCCGCCGCAGCGCCTTTTCGATGGACCTGATGCGCTACGCCGACGACGCGCCGAACAACATCATGGACTACCTCTTCGTCGAGCTCATCAACTGGGGCCGCGAGCAGGGCTACGAGGCGTTCGAGTTCGGCATGGCGCCGTTGGCCGGCCTGGAAGACCGGCCGCTCGCTCCGATGATGAGCCGCGTCGGCAATCTGCTCTTCGAGCGTGGCGAGGAGATCTACAATTTCCAGGGCGTGCGCCGGTCCAAGGACAAGTACGACCCGCTCTGGCAGCCGCGCTATTGCGCAGCCCCGCACAAGTGGTCGATCCCCTGGCTGATGGCCGACGTCGGCCTGCTCTCCTCGGGCGGCGTTTCCGGTCTCTCCAAGCGCCCCAAGAAGGCTGAAGAGCCGAAGGAATTGGCCGCGGCGGCCTAGCGACCGTGATTTCGCTGAGGACGCGCGTAGGGACAAGACTTCGTTAACCGCAACCGCCGGTATAGTCGCGCGCCGGCGATGAGCATGTCTTCGCCGGCTGGGTAAGGGGGGCTTACCGCGATGGCGCTCGATCCCGCCTCTCGCGCGCGATTCAACTTGGAACGGGCGGCTATCCTGCTGCTCGACGAGACGCCTGTGGGCATGTCGATCCTGGTCCAGATCGTGACCGGGCTCGGCGCGAAGCAGCTCTACCGCTGCACGACCGTCGAGCAGGCCCAGGAAGTCGCCGTCAGCCACCAGATCGACCTGGCCATCGTCGACAGCCTGTCGCCCTCCGGCGGTGGCTACGACTTCATCAAGTGGATGCGCAACACGGCGGCCGAGCCGAACTGCTACACCCCGGTGCTGGTCACCACGGCCCATACGCCCGCCAGCGACGTCACCCGCGCACGCGACTGCGGCGGTCACATCCTGATCAAGAAGCCGATCGCACCGATTGTGATGCTCGAGCGGATCATCTGGGTCTCCAAGGAAGGCCGCACCTTCCTCTATTCCGACGGCTATGTCGGACCCGACCGCAGGTTCCGCGACGAGGCGCCCCCCGGGGGCATCGGCCGACGGCGTGAGGACCCGAAGCCGACAGACCAGACCGCGGGCGAGGAGGTCGGCATCGGCGCGCTAGCCAAGGATACCAAGGACTCCAAGGCCTCATGAGCAGCGTTCGGTTCGTCTTCCCCAAGCACCGGCTCGCCGAGATCCTGCGTCAACCGGGCGGGCTTGCCGTCGCCGAAGCGCTGGACCGCGCACAAGCCAATCTGGAAATGATCAAGCCCACCTGCCGAGCCGAACTGGTCGCGCTGTTGGAGATGGCCGAGGTTGGCTTTGACCGGTTGGGCGAGGACTTCGACGAGCCGGGCATGGCCGAGCTCTACGCGCTCGCGGTGCGCGGGATCGGCGTGGGCGCCGTCTGCGGCGCGCCGGCCGTCGACGAGGGCCTGACCAGCCTCTGTGACCTGCTCGACCACCTGCGCAGCCGAGGCCTCTACGACCGCGAGGCGATTGGCGTGAACGTCCGTGCATGGCGCCTCCTGATGACGCCAAATCTGCCCGCGCAGGCCGCAACGCCTGTCCTGGAAGGCTTGCGAAAAGTCAGCCGCCGCTACGCCGAGCCGGCGGTGTGAGCCATCGCCGCCTTGCTGCGGCGGCTCCTCCAGCGACCAACTAGCGAAACAAGGACCAAAGCGCCCCAGGCGAGCCGACAGGCCGCCGGTCGCCCGCCGACCCATCTGTCGGCCGGCGACGGGATCGCGACCCTAGCCTGACCACCCCCAACAGACGGACGATCTATGAAGCATCATCATCGCCTCTTCGGCGGCGTAAGCCTTTTTGCATCCCTGGTGTCGGCGAACCTCGCCTGCGCAGCTGTTGCGGATGAACCCTCGGCCGTCAGTGAAGTGATCGTCACCGGCGCCCGCGTGACCGGGACCAGGGCGGCTGACAGTCCCGCGCCGGTGCAGGTCGTCGGCGATGCGGCGTTGAAGCGGGTCGCGCAGCCGGACCTGATCCAGGCGCTGGCGCAGAACCTGCCGTCCTTCAACGCTGAAGTTTACGCCGCCGACGCCGCGGCCCTGACCCTGTCGGCCGCCCTACGCGGGCTCAACCCCAACGACACCCTCGTGCTGGTGAACGGCAAGCGCCGCCACCCCACCGCCAACCTGCACGTCGCGCCCGGCTCGTTCCAGGGCGCGGCGACCGCCGACCTCAGCCTGATCCCGGTCGGCGCCATCGACCACGTAGAGGTGCTGACCGACGGCGCGGCTGCGCAATACGGCTCCGACGCCATAGCCGGCGTCGTCAATCTGATCCTGAAGAGCGCAAGCCAAGGCGGGTTCGCCACCCTGACCGGGGGCCGCTACTACCAGGGCGACGGCGACACGGTCGCCTGGTCGCTCAACAACGGTTTCGCCCTAGGCGACAGGGGGTTCCTCAACGCGACGCTCGAGCAGCGCTACCACGGCTTCAGCCGGCATGGCGGCGCCGACAGCCGCGTGTTCAACCTCGACGGCACGCTGCAGTCGGGGATCAGTCCGATCGACGCCGCGGGCCTGCCGGGCGCCGCTGGATCGCCGAACGTCAACAATATCTACGGCGACACCTCCACCAACACCTACGCCGCCTTCTACAACGCCGGCTATGACCTCGGCGGCGATGTTCAGGCCTACAGCTTCGGCAGCTACGGCCACCGCAAGGCTTCGGCCTACGAGAACTTCCGCCTGCCCAGCCGGGTGACGCGGACCGTCGGCGGCCAGACGATCGTGCCTTTCCCCAACGGCTTCAGTCCCCGCGAGCAGATCGTCGAGGACGACTATGCGATCACCGCGGGCGTCAGGGGCATCGTCGCGGGCTGGAACTGGGATTTCTCCACGACCTATGGCCACGACAGCGACGACGTCTCGACCATCAACTCGGCCAACGCCGCGCTGTTCGCCGACACCGGGTCGACCCCGCGCAACTTCTTCGACGGAACCTTCACCTCCTCGGAGTGGACCACCACCCTCGACGTCGTCCGCGACTTCGAGGTCGGCATGGCCAAGCCGCTGAGCGTCGCCCTGGGCGCCGAGAACCGCGAGAACCGATTCTCCATCAGCCAGGGCGATCCGCTGTCGATCTACCAGGAAGGCGCCCAGTCCTACCCGGGCTTCCAGCCCACCGACGCGGGAAGTCACAAGCGCAGCAACCATGCCGGCTACGTTGATTTCGCGCTTTCGCCGATCGTCGGCCTGAAGGTGGACCTCGCCGGACGGTACGAGCACTACAGCGACTTCGGCGGGGCCACAGTCGGCAAGCTGACCGCCCGGTACGACTTCAATTCCGTATTCGCAATCCGAGGCACGCTAACCAACGGGTTCCGCGCGCCGACGCTCGCGGAAGAGTTCTACTCGGCCACCAACGTGGCCCCGACCTTCGCGGTGGTGCAGCTGCCTGCCAACTCGCCCGCCGCCCATCTGGGGGGCTTTGAGAACCTCAAGCCGGAGGACTCGACCAACTACAGCGTGGGGTTCGTCGCCCACCCGGCCGACAACCTGCAACTCACGCTGGACGCCTACCAGATCGAGATCCACGACCGGATTGTCGCGACCGGCACCCTGATCGGCCAGTACGGCCAGGTGGTCTCGCCCGGCGTCCTGGCCGCCATCGCGGCGCACGGGAACGTGCTGGACCCGCAGGTCAGCTATGTGGGCATCAGCGTCTTCACGAACGGCGCCGACACGCGGACGCGCGGCGTCGAGTTGACGGGCGCCTACGCCTCTGATCTCGGGGAGGGCGGCCATGTCGATTGGACAGTGGGGGTGAACTACAACGAGACCACTTTGCTCAGCCAACGGCCGCTGCCGGCGGCCGTGACCAGCGCCGCCTTTGGCCAGACGGTCCTGCTCAGCCCGGCTGCTGTCGACAGCCTGACCACGGGCATCCCCAAGTACAAGGTCGTCCTTGGCGCCTATTGGACGCTGGGCAAGTGGAGCGCGAACCTGCGCGAGACCGTGTTCGGCAAGACGGTCGAGCACTACAGTCTGGACGGCAGCGGCGCCTTCGCCGTGGCCGGTCAAGACGGCGCCATCGGGCACGTCCCGGCTACTGGGATCACCGACCT
>DASXKT010000097.1:0-6252 GCA_036496685.1 Phenylobacterium sp. | reverse complement strand
GGTGATCTTCCCCCGAATTAGTGGACGGGGTTAAGCCGCTCGACGCTCGGCGTCAGCTGGACTGATGTAGCCCAGAGCCGAGTGCAGGCGGCGGGGATTGTAGAAGCCCTCGATGTACTGGAACAGATCCCGACGGGCCTGGTCGCGCGTGGCGTAGACCCGATGGTGGACCCGCTCGGTCTTGAGGGTGTGGAAGAAGCTCTCCATCGGCGCGTTGTCCCAGCAGTCGCCCTTACGGCTCATCGACGGTGAAATCCCTGATTGGGCAAGGGCTTGGCGGTAAGCCTCGGCGGCGTATTGGATGCCGCGGTCGGAGTGGTGGATCAGGCCGGGAGCCGGCCGCTGGCGCTCGACGGCCATGTCCAGCGCGTCGAGCGCGATCTCGGCATGCAGGGTTTGGCGCATCGACCAGCCGACGATCTTACGGGTGTGCATGTCGAGGATCGCCGCCAGGTACAGCCAGCCTTCGCCGGTGGGGATGTAGGTCAGATCGGCGAGCCAGACCTGTTGGGGGCCTGGGCGGTGAAGTTACGTCCGAGCCTGTTTGGGGCGATTGGATAGCCGTGGCGGCTGTCGGTGGTCCTGGTCCGACGCGGCAGGGCCGCTAGACCGCGAAGGCCGGCGCGGCGCATCAGCCGCTCGATCCTTGAGCGGCCGATCCGACGTCCATGACCCCGCAGGATGGCGTGCACCCGCGGCGAGCCGTAGGTCCCGCTGCTCTCGGCGTGGATCAGACGGATATCGTCGAGCAGCACCCGGTTGGCGGCCGCCCGCTGGCTCTCAGGGCGCGCCCGCCAGGCGTAGTAGCCGCTGGCCGATAGACCCAGGACGGCGCACATCACCCGCACCGGCCAGACCTTGCGATGCTCATCGACGAACCCGAACTTTATCGGGAGGTCGCTCCGAAGATGAGCGCGACTTTTTTAGGATGTCGCGCTCCATCCGCAGTCGCTCGTTCTCTCGTCGGAGCTGGGCGTTCTCAGCGGCCAGATCAGACGGCGACGGGGCCGCCGCCTGCGTGTTGGGGCGCCACGGCGTCCCCGTCGCCTGCGCCCCGTACAGCATCATCCATCGTCGCAGCACCGTCTCGTGCAGACCCAGCTCGGCGGCCACCTTGCCGGCCGACAGGCCGCTCGTCGCCACCCGGTCGACCGCCTCGCGTTTGAAAGACTCCGGAAAGACCCGGCGCGTCGTACTCATCAGACACTCCTCTCCAGCTCCGAAAAGCTAGCATGGGTGTCCACTGAATCGAGGGAGGATCAGCCTATCGACCTGACCGTGCAGCTTGGGAGGAGCCCGCTACCCTCCAGGGTGCAGCCCGGGCGCTTCCTGGCCCGTGCGGGCGACATATTCCGAATAGCCGCCCCCGTACTGGTGGATTCCCCTGGGCGTCAGCTCCAGCACGCGGTTCGACAGGGACGCCAGGAAATGGCGGTCGTGCGAGACGAAGAGCATGGTTCCCTCAAAGTCCGCCAGCGCAGCGACCAGCATCTCCTTTGTCACCATGTCGAGATGGTTGGTCGGCTCATCGAGCACCAGCAGGTTCGGCGGATCGAACAGCATCTTGGCCATGACCAGGCGCGCTTTCTCGCCGCCGGACAAC
The DNA here is from genome assembly GCA_036496685.1 of Phenylobacterium sp. Taxonomy (GTDB): domain Bacteria; phylum Pseudomonadota; class Alphaproteobacteria; order Caulobacterales; family Caulobacteraceae; genus Phenylobacterium. Next base: position 4,649 of record DASXKT010000097.1, on the reverse strand, counting down.
ACGCGGCAGGGCTTTTCGACATCGTCGCCGGAGAAGCCGAAGCACCCCGCGAGGGTGCGTAACGCGCCCTGGCCCGCCTGCGGGAATGAGCCGTCCAGCGACTCGAAGATCGTCTCTTCGCCGTCCAGCAGGTCCATGGAGTGCTGGGCGAAGTAGCCCATCTTGACGCTGGCGCCGATGCTGACCGTGCCCCGGTCCGGCGCGGCGGCGCCGGCCACGAGCTTCAACAGCGTCGACTTGCCGGCGCCGTTGGCGCCCAGGACGCACCAACGCTCCTTGCGGCGCACCAGGAAGTCGAGACCCTCATAGATCGGCTGAGAGCCGTAGCCCTTATGGATGTCGCGCAGGCTGATCACGTCGTCACCCGACCGCGGCGGGCTCCTGAACTCGAACTGAACCGACTGGCGACGGCGCGGAGCCTCGACGCGTTCTATCTTATCGAGCTTCTTGACCCTGCTCTGGACCTGGGCGGCGTGCGAGGCGCGCGCCTTGAACCGCTCGATGAACTTGATTTCCTTGGCCAGCATGGCCTGCTGCCGCTCGTACTGCGCCTGCCGTTGCTGTTCGCCGAGCGCACGCTGCTGGTCGTAGAAGTCGAGATCGCCCGAATAGGTGATGAGCGAGCCGGCGTCGATCTCCACAACCTTGCCGATGATGCGGTTCATGAAGGCGCGGTCGTGCGAGGTCATCAACAAGGCGCCGTCATAGTTCTTGAGGAAGGCCTCAAGCCAGATCAGGCTTTCCAGATCGAGGTGGTTGCTGGGTTCGTCCAGCAGCATGCCGTCGGGCCGCATCAGCAGGATGCGAGCCAGCGCCACGCGCATCTTCCAGCCGCCTGACAACAGACCGACATCGCCATCCATCCGTTCCTGGCTGAAGCTCAGGCCCGCCAGCACCTCGCGCGCCCGCGCTTCCAGCGCATAGCCGTCCAGTTCCTCGAAGCGCCCCTGCACCTCGCCATAGCGTTCGATGATGGCGTCCAGTTCGTGGGCTTGATCCGGATCGACCATCGCCGCCTCGAGCCTGGCCATTTCGGTGGCTAGGGCGCTGACGGGGCCGACGCCATCCATCACCGCGGCCACCGCGCTCTGGCCCGACATTTCGCCGACATCCTGGCTGAAGTAGCCGATCGTCATGCCAGGATCGATCACGACCAGTCCGTCGTCGGGCTGCTCCTGACCGGTGATCATGCGAAACAGCGTCGTCTTGCCGGCCCCGTTCGGGCCAACAAGCCCGACCTTTTCGCCCTTCTGGACGCCCATCGAGGCTTCGATGAACAGAATCTGGTGGCCGTTCTGCTTGGAGATATTGTCGAGGCGGATCATGGGGCGGTCTGCTAGCTCGGGGGCGAGGAGAACACCACCTTCAGCCGATGGACTGATCGTCCCAGGGCCGCGATCCAACCCGACCGGCAAGAAAATGTGCTCGGTGCTGCACCAAAGGCGGTCGTTGGTTTCGGGGGTTGGCAGCTCTGCGCCAGAAAACTTGGCGCCGCTTCAGATTGCCGAGACTACCCGGCGCTCAGGCCTAGGGGCGATAGGGCGCGAGGTTGCGGCGGATCCGATCCAGCATTGGCTCGCGCGCGGACGGGGGATGAAACGTCTGCCCGGTGATCGTTTCGAACGCCTCGACGTAAACCTTCGAGGCGCCTTCGATCAGGTCGGCCGGAATCTCCGGGATGGGATCGGTGTAGGGATCGCACCGGGCGGCGACCCAACTGCGGACGAAGTCTTTGTCGAACGAGTCGGGGCGCTCGCCGGCAGCGAACTTCGCCGGATAGGTTTCGCCAATCCAATAGCGGCTGGAGTCCGGCGTGTGGATTTCGTCTGCCAGGATGATCTCTCCCTCCGCGTCGAGGCCGAACTCGTACTTCGTGTCGACCAGGATCAGCCCTCGATCCGCGGCGAGGCGCTGGCCGCGCGCGAACAGCGCCAGGGCGTAGGCGGATACCGTTTCCCATTGCGCAACCGTCAGCAGCCGCTGGGCCAGGATCTCTTCCGGGGTCAGCGGCTCATCGTGGCCGGCGTCGAACGCCTTGCTGGTGGGGGTGATGATCGGCTGCGGCAGCCGCGCATTGTCGCGCAGGCCATCAGGCAGGACGTGCCCGTACATGCTGCGCAGGCCTTGCTTGTAGAGGCTCAGTATCGAGGTGCCGGTTGTCCCAGCCAGATAGTCCCGTACGACGATCTCGACCGGCAGGATGCTCAGCCGCCGGCCGACGACCACGTTCGGATCGGGATACTCCAGGGCGTGGTTCGGGCAGATGTCCGCCGTCTTCTCGAACCAATACCGCGCCGTCTGGGTCAGCACCTGACCCTTGTAGGGGATGACCGCCAGGATGCGGTCGAAGGCGCTCAACCTGTCTGATGCGATGATGATCCGACGCCCGTCGGGAAGGTCATAGTTGTCCCTCACCTTGCCGCGATAGTGGTTCGGCAACTCCGGAAGGTTGGCGTCTGCCAGGACGGGGGTGGCTGAGGAGTTCATGCGCCGGGTATTTGCAACGCACTCGATCACGTCAAGGCGGAGTTGCTGGCGTTCACCCGATCTGATGCTGGCCTACCGCTCGCCGAGGCTCCTACCTCCGCGCACCTAGTCGTTGCCCACGTAGGGCTCGCAAGCGAGGCCGTCATTGTCTGCGTCCAAGGCGGGACGATAGCCCGGCGCGCCACGCGGGATGGAATAGACGCCGGCGGCGTGCGCCGCCGTGCAGTTGCGGAAATAGCGCTCAGCACCGGCCGCCGGGACACTGGCGTCGGTCGCCACGATCTTCGCGTAAACCGAGCCGACGATGCGCGGCCCGACCAGACCGCTCGCCACAACAGTGAGGAACACGACGATACCGAGGAGTATGAGCTGCGGGTTGCGCAGCTGCCGCCGTTTCGATCGATGAAGGCGCATAGCCCGATTATGCGGGCTCAAGGCCGCACCATAGTCAAGCTGGCTCTCGTATGAGTTCCTCGCGAAGCGCCCGGGCGCGCCGCACCTTCGTTGCCCTGACCTCCGCACACCGGACCTACGCCCCACCACTGAACCGCGACCTTAGGCGGCCGGCCGAAAAGGCGCCGCCGACCGCCGCTGACCCGCCTACCACCCCGGCCTTCACGACCGCCGGGCGAACGTGTAGCCACAACCAAGTTCCTCGCGATATCGACCAGACCGGTCGAAAGCGAGCAGCGCCTTCGTCAGCGCGGCTTCGAACGCCGCGTGCCGGGCGCCAAGCGCGGCGCGAGACAGCGTTGAGGTTGAGCGCGCATGCCCTAGTAACGTCTCCACCGTCCACTCGTGCGAGACAACAAACTCGCGCGTCGCAACGTCGACGAAGCCGGCGTCGTCAATCTCCCGTTCTTGGTCTGCGAGTTCCTCGGCGGGGGTAGTGTTGGGAGCCCCAAGACGTCTCGCAGGCTCGCCAATGAACTCGCGCACGGTTGCCGCCACGACGGACGACCAAGGTGCTGCAGGTTGGTTCGGGGAGCCGAACCCGAGCGTCACGAACGCCCCACCGGGCTTCAGCCATGCGAACGCCAGTCGCGCAACCCGCAGCCGGTCGAGCCGGTGGAACGCTTCGCCGATGGTGACGAGGTCGTACGTTGATGCAGCCGCCTCGAAGTCCTCCGCGCGGCCGACATGCCAGTGCACGTTGGAGACATTGAGCCGGGCCGCCTCACGCCGCGCGGCCGCAATCATCTCGGGCTCCCGATCAACCGCCCACACCTCGGCGAAGCGGCTCGCGATCGGTAGCGACACCCGCCCCGGACCGCTGGCCAGATCGAGCAGCTTCGCGTTGGGCGGCAATTGCGCCTCTGCAAGGAACCCCTCCAGCATGACGTCCGGATATGGCACTCGGTAACGAACGTAATCGTCCGCTGTGCCGGCGAATGCGGTGGGACGCAGATTGGGTGGCAGATCAGACACGACGCCATCTGACACGGTGCAAGCATTGCCGCTCCACCTTGCTGCGGTCACCAGCAGGCCCGCAAGCCTGCTCACCAAGCAAGCGCCTGCGATCCACACTGCCCCGCCATCCGCGACGTCCGCTTCCCCGCCCCCAAGCTAGCGGCGTGCTTGGATGCGAGCCAGCCGCTCGCCGTACAGGGTCGCCGGCGACCATCTGGCGGCGACCACAGGGCTGTTGGCCTTGATCAGCGCGGCGCCCTCGGCGGGATGGCCGGCCAGCGCCAGACAATCGCCGCGCACCACCTGAAGCCAGGCCGTACGCCACGCGTCCTTGTGGTAGGCCGCGGCCATGATCGGAGCGGCTTCCTCGGCCAAGCGCGCGCCGCGAGCCGGGGCGCCGGTGGCGCAAGCGATTTCCGCGCGCTCGACCATGATCGGCGCGAGATTGCGGTGCTTGTTGACGCGCGCGGCGCGTTCGGCCTTCTCGAGCAGGGCCTCGGCTTGCGCGAGCCGGCCCAGGCCACGCTCGGCGATCCCCAGGTTGGCGTATTCGAACACCAGGTCGTCGGCCGTGTCGTGCACGTGGGCGAGCCGGATATCGACAGCCCGCCGCAGCAGTGGCTCAGCCTCGGCAAAGCGGCGCTTCTCCAGCAGGACGCGGGCCAGATTGTTGAGCGCGCTGGCGGTCTTCGGATGGTCGGGGCCAAGCACCGCCTCATAGCTCTCGAGGGCGCGGCGGAATCCCTGCTCGG
>DASXKT010000096.1:0-43902 GCA_036496685.1 Phenylobacterium sp. | reverse complement strand
CGAGCATTCGCTGGGGAAGGGCCCGTCACCTGACGCTCAGTCCTGGAGCGAGGCGCTGCTGGGCTCGCTGAACTTCTGGGGTCTCCTGGAAGGCACTCATCTGATCGCGCTTATGCTGTTCGCCGGGACCATCCTCGTCGTCGACCTGCGCCTGCTCGGCGTGACCTTCCGCAAGACGAAGGTCTCGGTCGTCAGCGACGCCATCCTGCCGCTCACCGTCTTCAGCTTCATCTTCGTGGTGATCACCGGCCTGGCGCTACTGTTCGCCAAGCCATTGTTTTATTATCACAATATCTGGTTCCGGGCGAAGATGATCTTCCTCGCCTTCGCCCTGATCAACATCCTGGTCTTCCACGGTCAGACCCAGCGGACGCAGGGGTCCTGGGATTCCGACGAAAGGCCACCGCGCGCCGCGCGCATCGCCGCCGCGGGCTCGCTGATCGCCTGGGTGCTGGTGATCTCCTGCGGCCGTTTCATTCCTTACGACTGGTTCGAATGCGGCAAGCCGCAGAGCGCCTTCATCAATTGGGTCCAGGAGTGCAAGACCTCCGAGAAGGGCGCAGTCAACGCGGCGGGGCAGCATCTATGAGCATGAACCTGGAGCAGTTCTTCCCCCACGCCCGTCCGTGGGTCGAGAACCTCGCCAACACCTTCCCCGGCAAGCAGGTGAAGCCGCAGTTCGCCTTCTGGGAAGTGGGCCACATCCTGTCGCTCGTCTTGTTGGGCGGCACGACAATCCTGATGAACCTGCGCCTGCTCGGCGTGGGCCTGACCCAGGAACCGCCGTCGGAGATCTATCGCAACCTCCGGTTCTGGCAGAACGTCGGCGTCATCGGGATCGTCGTCACCGGCGTCCTGATAGGCTCGGCCAACGCTGAGCGCCTCTACGACAGCGCCGCCTTTATCGTGAAGATGCTGGCGCTCCTGTCGGGGATCATCCTGACCTACGGGGTGAGCCGTCCGGTCGCCGCGGCCGAGGGCTCGGTGGGCCTGATGCAGAAGATCTGGTTCGCCATCGGCGGCGCGGTTTTCCTGTTCGGCCTGTGGTTCTTCGTCGTCTCCGATCTGGTGAACGTCGGCGTCTACCACATCATCACTGCCGCAGCGCTGATCGTGCTGTTCGCGACGCGCGGACCCCTGAGGCTGGTCTATCTGGGCGTGCTGATCGCCATGATCGTGGCGCAAACCGTTAACACCCACATCCTGATCAAGCCGGACGACTTCGACCACCTGAACCCGGTCAACAAGGCCTGGACGGTGGCGTTCTCGGCCTGGATCGTCGGCGTGGCCGGCTTCCAGGTGTTCCGCGGCGGTCGTGGCCCCGAAGGTGGTCCGCTGACCAAGACCATCGCCTATGCCACGATCCTGGTCTGGGTGATGGGTGCGGCCGCCGGGCGCTGGATCGCGTTCGCCTGATCGGAAGCGCGATCCGGCGGTTAGCCGGTCTGCAGGTCGAGCAGCGAGCGCCACATCTCGTCGGCGATCTTGATCACGCCGACGTTGGCTCCAAACGCCTGCTTGGCCTCGATCTGGGTGACGGCCTCGGTGGCATAGTCGACCGCGTCACCGCCGGCCATCCCGGCCACGCGGCTGGCCGAAGCCGCGAGGCTCCGGCTGGCGGCCATCATCCCGTAGCGGGCGGTGGATATCGGGTCCATGCGCCAAGCTTGCGCCCGGTGCGGTTAAGCCATCGCGAGGTTTTGTGATGAACGAAACCTAAGCCTTGCGGGCCATTTTGCCCGGCAACGTCCTGGCGACGCCGTCAGTTGACTGTGCGGGACGGCATTCGCATGTATGAAGCCCCGAGGGACAGGCCGGAGATACGCCATGAAGCTCTCGATCCTGCTTGCGGCCGGCGCGCTCAGTCTCGGCGCCGGAATAGCCAGCGCCCAATCGCTTGCCGACAATCCGCCCAAGGTCACCACCATGTGCCTCGACGTCGCCGGCATTAGCCGCGCGGCGACATGCAAGGCGCAGGCGAGCCGCCTCGACGCGCGCGAGGACATCTGCCTCTGCCCGTTGGGCGCCCAGCAGGTGCAGGTCTCGGTTTGCCCGACCGGGGTCAACGCGCCGGCGGAAAGCGCCGCCTTTGCCCGCGCGCGCCTCAAGCTCGTCAACAAGGGCAGCCTGGTGGGCGCGACCTTCGAGGGTCAGCCGATCTGCCGTCCCGCACGGACCGCGCTGTTCCAGTAGCGCCTGGCGACCCCGCTACTTTCCGAGCGCGCCGTAGACCAGCTTCTGGAAGACCGGCAGGGCGGCGCGCCCGCCCATCCGCTGCCCGGTGGCCAGTTGCGAGGCTGCGTCGGGACCCAGCGGGATGGAGTTCTGGATCAGGTAGATCATCACCATGTCCTCGGCCGGATCGGCCTGCCACCAGGTGCCAAATGCGCCCGGCCAGCCGACGGCGCCCTTGGAACCCGCACCCATCCAGGCCTGCTTCTCCGGGTCGGTGATCACCGAGAGGCCGAGGCCGAACCCCTGGCCCATCCAGAACGGGATGCCCATGAACGGGATCTGGCGCTGGGCGTCGGTGAGCCGGTTTTCGGCCATCATCTCGATGGTCTCGGGTTTCACCAGCCGAACGCCGTCGACCTCGCCCTTGCCGAGGATCATGCGGGCGAACTTCAGGTAGTCGTCGGCCGTCGAGATCAGGCCGCCGCCACCGCTCTCGAACAGCGGCTGGCCGTCGACGTGCGGGAAGGAGGCGTCCTCCATCCGGTCGGTCTTCGGGTTGATCCGGTAGAGCTTGGCCATGCGGTCGCGCTTTTCCGGCGGGCACCAGAAGTCGGTGTCTTTCATTCCCAGCGGCGCGAAGATCCTGTCCTTGAGCATCTGACCGAGCGGCTTTCCCTCGATGCGCGCGACCAGGAAGCCCAGCACGTCCGTCGCGTGGCTGTAGTGGAAGCGTTCGCCGGGCGGGTAGGAGAGCGGCAGGCTCGCTAGCGCCTTCAACCAGTTGTCCGGGGTCGCGGGTCCGCCCAACGGCGGGCCCAGTCGTTCCTCGTAGGCGTGGGCTATCGGGCCGATCGAGGTGAAGGCGTAGGCGAGCCCTGACCGGTGGGTCATCAGATCCTCGACGGTGATCTGCCGCGGCGCGCGGTAGGTGTCGTCGACCGGGCCGGTCGCGTCCTTCAACACCTGCATGTCCGAGAATTCCGGCAGCCACTTTGCGATCGGATCCTCGAGCCGCAGCTTGCCCTCTTCCAGCAGCATCAAGGCCGCGATCGACGTCACCGGCTTGGTCATCGAGGCGATGCGGAACAGGGTGTCGCGCCGCATCGGCGTGGCGGCTTCCACGTCGCGATGGCCGATCGTGTTGACTTGGGCGACCTCGCCCTTGCGCCAGATGAGCGTGACGAAACCCGACAGGTCGCCCGAGTCTACGACCGCCTGTAGGGCAGGGGGGATCTGCGCCAGACCCGCCTGGAGGAAACCACCGCTCGCCTGATCGCCATCCATGCTCGTTCTCCCTTGCGCCTGTTATCGGCGTTCACTTGAGCATAGCGCCGCGCGTACGCGGCGACGTCAAGCCGGAGCCGCCGCGCCGCGGGACGGGCGCGCGTTGAAACGCTCCAGCTTCCTGCGTATTGGGAGCCCATGGCCGCCCATCGCACCCCAGCCCAAAGCCGCGCCGTCCTGGGCCTCGTTGCCGTGGGCCTCGCCGCCCTCAGCCTTTGCGCCTGCTCACCGGGCGCGCCGAAGGGGGTCGACAAGGACCAGTTGGACGCCGCGATCTCGCGGGCGATAGGCGACCCGGCCTCCTGCATGCTGATCGCCGAGCAGGCCAGCGGCAAGCTGGTCTACCGCTACAACACCCACACAGTCTGCGCTCGACCGCTGCCGTCTTGCGAGGGTGCGCCCGGCAGCACGCGGACCATCGACGAGCTGCTCAAGATAACGTTGAAGGATGGTCAGACCCGCACCCTGAGCTGCAGCTCAACCGCCGACGGCTCGCGCGGCGTCGGCTGGGCGGCCGGACCCATACCCGGCAAGGGCCTGGTCTACGCCGCCATGATGGAGGGCGATCGCGCCTTCCCCGGCCGCATGATGGCCGACCGCCTGTCACGCGCCTTCAAGGACACCGGTCTCTAGCGCTTTAAGGCCCGCGCGACGCGTGCTACCCGGCGACGGATGCGTCGCTGCTGGGGCCTGTAGCTCAATGGTTAGAGCCGGCCGCTCATAACGGTCTGGTTGCAGGTTCGAGTCCTGCCGGGCCCACCAGCGCATGTTCTCTACTGTGCGACACTGTGCAGAATCGTACGGCTTCCGGCTCGCTCGGCGGACGGCGCGTGTTAACCGCCGTTCCGGCGACTCAGCTCGACGTGCTGCAGGACCTCGGGGCTAACAGCGCGCTATGCTCCAAGAGCGCAGGCAAGGAATCACAGGATAGCGGTGCTCACAGCCGACATCGCCGCGTTTGATCGCATGAAGAGCGACCTTGAGGCTGAGCACTGGCACGAATGGGTGCTCTTCCATCGCGGGCAGTTCGTCGACGCGTTTGCCGAACGCCGTCCGACCTCCTCGCCCAGCTCGGGCCAACTCTCCTGGCGGACATAGGGCTCAAGTCGCGCGCGCCGGCCGGTGATCGGCCCGACCTGGCGCTCAAGGGTGTCAGGGCCCTCATCGACACGGGCGCCGGCGGCGACTGCATCGATGACGAGTTGGCCAAGCAACTGAAGCTCCCCGTGACTGACGAGGGAGAAATCAGCGGCGTCGGCGGAAGGCATCAGGCTTTCGTCTACACCGCCCGGATCTGGGTGCCGCAGCTTGATCGGCTCCTCTTCCAGCCCTTCACCGGCGTGAGGCTGCAGGAAGGCGAGCAATGGCATCGGGTCATTCTCGGCCGAAGCTTCTTGCGGTCGCATCGCCTCGTCTACGACGGCCCTGGAGGCCAAGTCGAACTGCTCTAATTGCTGTTCGAACGTCGGTCTGACCAACCTTCATGGTGTCTCTCCCTCGGCCATATTCATTTACATCAATCGTGATTGACCGATCAACCACGCTTGATGTAAATGTGAGTTATGAGCCGGCACCAAGGTCACGCTGAGATCGCCCCGCATGAGTTTCTGCAGCTCGCCGGTCATCCCGTTCGCTGGCGCCTCCTGAGCGAGTTGGCGCGGAGCGATAGATTGGTTCACGAGCTGACAGGACGGGTTGGCGAGGCCCAGAACCTGGTTTCCTACCACCTGGCGAAGCTCAGGGACGCGCGCCTGGTCTCGGCGCGCCGCAGCTCGGCGGACGGCCGTGACACCTACTACGGGCTGGAACTTGGGCGGTTTGGGGCGCTCCTGTCGGCAACCGGCGGCGCACTTCACCCCGGCCTTCGTCTGACGCCGCCCTTGCGAGACCCTGCCCTGATCTGTCCGGCGAGGTTGCTGTTCCTATGCACTGGCAACAGCGCGCGGTCCCCGATGGCCGAGGCGTTGGTAAGGGCTCGGTCCGGCGGGGCCATCGAGGTGTACAGCGCCGGGAGCCATCCCAGGCCTGTTCACCCCAACGCGATCCGGGTGATGCGCGAAGAGTACGGCCTGGATCTGGCCAATCAAGCATCCAAGCATCTGGCTGTGTTCGCCGATCAGTCCTTCGATTGGGTGATCACCCTGTGTGACCGGGTCCGCGAGGTCTGCCCCGAATTTCCCGGCAGCCAGGAGGCCATCCATTGGAGCATCCCTAACCCCGCAAGCGGCGAAGCCGACGACGTCACCTACCCGCTGTTCCAGAAGGCCGCCGCCGAACTCGCGACCCGCGTTGAGTTCCTGCTCGCCCAGCTCCCCCTTCGAGCGGCAGCCTAGAGAAAACAAGGACCGACCATGCGCATCTTTGACGAGATCGGAGCGGACCGAAGAGGGTTCATCAAGCGAGTTGGCCTCGCGCTTTTGACCGTACAATTGCTGCCTTCGGTCGCGCGTGCGTCAGAAAGTGCGGCTGGTGACAGCAACGATCCCGCCGAGAACCTGATCATCCGTTCGGGCCAGGGTTTCGTGCCCCACACGCACGACCTCTGGATTCCGTATGCGATTCTAAGGACGCCACCCGCTCAAGGCGTAACTCTCATTTCGACAAAGGCGCGGGGTCACACGCACGAGGTGGTGCTGTCTCACGACCAGCTCGCCGCCGTGAACCACGGGGGAACGGTTTCTGTCACCGGGGGCAGCCATACCTTTGTCATAGCGATGGCCCTGGCGATCAGCGCTCGAGAGACCGCTCCCCAGACGCAAAGGAGCGGCGCGTGACCCAACCGACAGACAGAGTCAGTGTCCGCTATATGGTCGACGATGTCGCCGCGGCGGTTGACTTCTATACGAAGATGCTCGGCTTCGAGGTCCTCACCAACTTCCCGCCCGCCTTCGCCGATGTGGCCCGCGGCCGCCTGCGAGTGCTGCTGAGCGGACCGATGAGCTCGGCGGGCCGCCCCATGCCGGACGGCGCCAAGCCGGGCCCTGGCGGCTGGAATCGGATCCACCTCATCGTCGACGATCTCGAGTCCGAGGTCATCCGGCTGCGCGCGGCCGGCGCGCCGTTCCGCAACGAGATCATCTCAGGTCCGGGCGGCAAGCAGATCCTGCTTCAGGACCCTTCCGGCAATGTCGTCGAACTCTTTCAGCCGGCCACGGCGAACTGAGAGCGCTGACTAACCGGGCACACCCCGAAGTCGTATTCGTCCGGGAGACTGCAGCATGAAGACTGCGCCGACCTTCGACCACATCGCGCTGACCGTGCCGGACCTCAATCGGCTGGTCGAACGGCTCACAGGCGACTTCGGCATGGTCGCCGAGGTCCGTTCAGATCAGTTCGCCCTACTCACAGACCCGACGTCGGGATTGAAGCTGGAACTCGGTCGATCTGGCGACGACCAGGTTCATTTTCGCCACCTGGGATTCCACACGGACGACGTCGAGAAGGCGCACCAGGCCTTGGTCGGCGCGGGCATGGACGTTGGCCAGGCGCCGCACCGTCGGGACTTCGCGCGGATGTTCACGTCGTTCTTGAAGGAGCCCGGCGGCCTCGAGATTCAACTGGTCAGCTACGAGTGAGCGGCGCGCGACTGTCGCCGCCGGACGAAGGGAATGTTGCAGATGAATACCGTCGATGCGCCGGTCCGCATGGGCCGATCAACCGGTGCAGACGAGCCGGGTCGCAATCTGCGGCGGCGGTGGACGGTCATCACGATCTTGCTGGCATCGACCTTCTTCCTTGAGGCTGTCTTCGCTGGCGCGATGTTGTCGGGTTCGAGCTGGGCGCGCGGGGCCCACGCCGCGACGGCCATGGTTCTGGTGGCTTCGACCTTCGCAGCCGGCCTTCTTGGCCTGTTCACCCTGCGCCGCTTCCAACATGGACGAAGACTCGGCCTGACCCTGTTGTCGCTGTCCGCGGCGGCTTTCGTTCAGGCTGCTCTTGGCTCCCTATCAGCCAAGGGCGCCAACCTGACGTGGATTCATGTGCCTCTCGGCGTCGCCCTGGTCACCCTTTCCGGGCTGGCCGCGCTCAGCGCCCGCAGACTGGACGGCTCGCGATGAACGGGTGCTTCGCGCGGCTCCGCGCAAGACGATCAGACCTGAGGCTCGGCCAGCCGCCGCGCAAGCGATGCCAGGTTCAGGGTGCTCGGCGCGAACAGCTGCGGGTGACCTGAGCTTGCTCTGGACGACGCGTTGAATGTGGATCGGCCAAGACGGGGCGAGCGCCGCCGACGCGCCGGGGCGACCGAGGTTCTATTCGCGTTCCTGAAGCTGGGCCTCACGGCCTTCGGCGGACCGATCGCTCATATCGGCTATTTTCGTGAGGAGTTCGTCGCCCGCCGTCGCTGGCTTGACGAGGGCGCCTACGCCGACCTCGTGGCGCTCTGCCAATTCCTCCCCGGCCCTGCATCGAGCCAGGTCGGCTTCGGCCTGGGGCTCATGCGCGCCGGGCCGTTGGGCGCGCTGGCGGCCTGGGCCGGGTTCACATTGCCGTCTGCGATCCTGATGACCGCGTTCGCCTTTGCGGCGCCGGCGATGAGCGGCCCAGTGGCCAGGGGCGTCGTGCACGGCCTGAAGCTGGTTGCGGTGGCGGTCGTCGCGCAGGCGGTGTTCGGGATGGCCAGGAGCTTGACCCCGGACGCCCGGCGCGCCGGGATCGCGGTGACGGCGTCCATCATCGCCACCTTTGCCGCTTCGAGCTTGGGCCAGATCGTCGCCATCCTCGTCGGAGCGCTAGCCGGCGTCGTCCTTTGCCGGGACGGAGCCGCGCAGGTCGGGACGCACCAATTCAACCTTCCGCGCCGAGTGGGTTTCGCCGCATTCGTCGTCTACCTCATCCTGCTGATCGGGACGCCGGCGCTTGCCGCCGCGACCGGGAATAGCGTGCTCGCCAGGTTCAACGCCTTCTATCGAGCCGGGGCCCTGGTGTTCGGCGGCGGACACGTTGTGCTGCCGCTACTTAAGCAGGCGGTGGTCGATCCAGGCTGGGTCGGCCAAGGAGCGTTTCTCGCAGGATACGGGGCCGCCCAGGCGCTTCCCGGCCCCCTGTTTGCATTCAGCGCCTTCCTCGGGGCGACCATGAACGAATCACCCAGCGGAATCCCCGGCGCGGCGTTGGCGGTGATGGCGATCTTCTTGCCCGGACTACTGATCCTCACGGCGGCCCTGCCGTTCTGGCGGCGACTTCGCACGCGCCCGATGGTTCAAGCGGCGATGCGTGGGGCCAATGCGGCCGTTGTCGGTCTCCTCGCCGCAGCCCTCTACGACCCGGTGTGGACCAGCGCCGTGCTGAGCCCGCCGGATTTCGTCGCCGCGCTTGCAGGCTTTGTGCTCCTGACGGCCTTTCGCGCTCCGCCGATCCTCGTGGTCTTGCTGGGCGTTGCGGTCGGTTCGGCCGCGGCGCTCTTGTCGCTCGGAGGGTTGGTCTCGCCCGATCAGGCCGTGACGGCCAGCCCGGCCGCGCCCACGACCTTGAAGGCGACCTACGTCGGCGCCGTCACCGGGCGCCGGGCCGAACTGGAGGAAGAGACTGGGCGGGCATGCGCAGTCATCCCAGAGTTCCACTCGGTCTTCGCCTGATGACGCCGGGCACCTTGGGGATCGACAAGCCTGCGATCGGAGCTGTGACATCGGCGGACGGAACGCGCATCGGATACAGGACTCTCGGGACGGGACCGGGCCTTGTGCTGCTCCACGGCGGCATGCAGAGCAGCTACAATCTGATGCGGCTGGCGGAGCATCTGGCCGGGGCGTTCACGCTGTATGTGCCCGACCGTCGAGGCCGCGGGCTAAGTGGCCCGACAGGCCCCGTCTACGGCCTCGAGCGGGCTGTCGAGGACCTCGAAGCCCTATTGCGCTCGTCGGGCGCTCGGCAGGTGTTCGCGGCCAGCGTCGGGGGCATCGTCGCGCTGCAGGCCGCGCTCAGGCCAGGCCTGATCGACAAGCTCGCAGTCTATGAGCCGCCGCTAGTGGTCGTGGGTTCGGCGCCCGCCGCGTGGAGGGCCCGCTATGACCAGGAGGTCGCGGCCGGGAGGCTGGCCGCCGCCTTCGTGACGCACGGCCGGGGCGTGGAAGCCTCGCCGCTCTTCACGTAGGCACCGCGCCCCCTTCTCGATCTGCTCTTCGGGTTTGCGTTCGAGAAGCAGGAGGTCGACGCCGAGGCCGGCGAGCTGCCGTTGAAGGTGCTTATCGTGACCATGCACGACGACGCCCAGCTGGTAATCGACGCCGGGGACCGCCTCGAGACCTACAAGGATGTGCAAGCTGAGGCACTGCTGCTGGGCGGAGGCCGAAGCCCTGCTGGGCTCCGCCGCGCGACGGAGGCCCTGGCCCGGCTCCTCCCGCGGGTCCAGCGGGTCACCTTTCCGAGGCTCGATCATATGGCGGCCGATGTTACCGGCGAGCCCGAGCTTGTCGCGGTCGAGTTGCAACGCTTCTTCCGCTAGTCGCGACAACGGGGCCCGAGCGTGGCCGGGGCGAGGTTGCCTGCATACAGAGCGGCGGAGGAAATGACCCGGCTTCCGCAAGACCGTAGGCCTCTACCACCTTCGCTGAGACGGTCATCATGACCGGGTAGTAGAGGCCCCCCGCAAGACCAACGTGACCTCGAACGTCACGCCAATCCGACTGCCACCCTGCGGAAAAGACGGCCCAAGCGGAAGCTGTTGGTCCGAGTGCGTCAGTCTCTCAAGCGACCGCTCGCTTTCGCCTGCGCCACGGCCGGCGGTAATGGGGCGCCTGCGATTGCTGAAAGCGTAGCGCGTTCTGTCGCGCGACGGCTTGCTTCCGGCTGCATTTCGCGTGATGGAGAGTTCGCCGGCTGGTATGGGCTCCAGCCGCTGTTGGTACATTTGTTGGTATCGGCAAAATGCCGACTTGCCAAATAGTTGCTAAAAATCAGCTATTTGCGGACAATTCATGTCCTGCCGGGCCCACCAGCGTGCGTTGGGCGAACAGCCCCTGGCCCAGAGGCCAAGGGCGTTCGTGCCGTCAGCCTTCGTCGTTGACGATCGCAACGATCTTATGGGTGTCGCGATCGATCAGCAGCCGCTGTCCGTTGATATAGGTCCAGCGATAGTGCTCGTAGCGCGGAATATCATATTCCCTCACCGTGTCCGGTAGCACCGCTCCGACCCCGATTTGGCCATCGTAGGGCACGGCTTCAACGTGCTGCGTCCGGACATAGGTCCTGACCTCGGCCGGCGGATCGGCCGTGTGTCCGGCCGCCGCGCCGACGACGCCGCCGACAACCGCGCCCACCGGCCCGCCGACCACAGCGCCTGCTGCCGCCCCGCCGACGGCGCCGACGCCCGTGCCGGTGTTCGGGCGCTTGGTGACGACCGTGGTCGATTGTTCCGTGCTCTGAGCGAAAGCCGGGATCGCCGCGGAGGCGACCAGGATACCTGCCGTCGCGGCCAGTATCATCGTTTTCATAGTGATCTCCTTTGTGATCGGGCGACCCAACGCGCCGTGAGGTTTGAGGGTTCCGACCGCGGTTGACCCGGCGGAGATCGCGATCCGGGCGCCTAGTCTTTCGGACCGCCATACTTGCCGCGCAGCCTTGCCACCTGGGTGGCCGACACCGCCGGCGCGGCGTTGCCCCAGCTCTCTCGGACATAGGTGGCCACCGAGGCGATCTCCTGGTCATCAAGCTTCCAGGCGAAGCTCGGCATGGCGATCGGCGTCGGCTTTCCCGGCGTGGGGACCGAGCGCGCGCCCGCTAGGATAATCCGCACGACGGTCGTCGGGTCTTTCGACTGCAACGCAGCGTCGCCCTTCAAGGGTGGGAAGAGGCGTGGGCTGCCCTCTCCGTCGGCCCTGTGGCACGCGGTGCAGGTGTCCACATAGATCGCCTCGCCGGCGCGTAGCGTCGCGACGTCCGGCGTGGTCGTGGCCGCCGTGGGTCCGGCGCCGGGCAGGACTTTGAGGTAGGTGGCGATCGCCCGCAGGTCCCGGTCGCTCATCCGGCTCGTGGACGCGTAGACGACCTCGCCCATCGACCCCGACGCGGTGGTGTGCGCGTTGCGGCCGGTGCGAAGGTAATCGACGATTTCGGCCTGGCTCCAGTTCGCCAGGCCATCGCGCTGGTCGTTCGTCAGTTTCAGCGCGACCCAGTCGTCGAGCTTTCCGCCCTCGAAGGGCCTGTTGGAGGTTTCCGCCCCGAGCAGGTTGGTCGGGGTGTGGCAGGCCCCGCAGTGGCCGGGCCCCTGCACCAGGTACGCGCCCCGGTTCCATTCCGGCGACCGGGCTGGGTCTGGTTGGAACGTGTCCGAGCGAAAATAGAGCGCATTCCAGATTCGCATGACGAAGCGGATGTTGAGCGGAAATGGCAGACGGTTGGGCGGCGTGGCCTGCTCGATCGGCGGCACTGTCGCCAGGTAGGCGCGCATCGCTTCGACATCGGCGCGTGGCATGTGAGTGAAGTGAGGGTAGGGGAACGCCGGGTAGAGCCGCGCCCCGTCGCGGCGGACGCCGTGGTGCAGGGCTTTGTAGAACTGGTCCGCCGACCAACTCCCGATGCCGGTCTTCAGGTCCGGGGTGATGTTGGACGAGAAGATGACCCCGAAGGGCGTCGAAATGGGGCGGGCCCCGGCGAATGGTGCGCCGCCCGGGTTGGTGTGGCAGGCCATGCAGTCGCCCGCGTCGACCAGGTAGCGCCCGCGGGCGACCGGGTCGGAACTGGCGGCGTCCGCGGCGGCGACCGGTTCGGCGTTGGTCGGCGCGCCCCAGGACGGCAGGTCCGCCGTCGGATTCTGCGCCGTCGCCCTCGGGATCGCGAGTCCTCCGCCGCCGGGATCCGGTGCGGGCGGCGCGGTCACGGCGGCGCCGCCGAGCACCGACATACCGGCGATCACGATGAGGGTGGCGAGCGGCCGGCCCATCAGGTCTGCACCAGCGGCCCGGGGGATTTCATGAAGCTCGTCGTGATGGCCTCGGCGCACCAGTAGGTCAGCGCCGCGACTGTCCCCGCGGGATTGTAGCCTGCGTTCTGGGGGAAGGCGTTGGCGCCGGGCGCAAAGACATTGGGCACGTCCCAGCTCTGCAGAAAGCGGTTGAGGGCGCTGGTCTTCGGATCGTTCCCCATGATCGCGCCCCCGGTGTTATGGGTCGTCTGGTAGGGCACGATGTCGTAGTCGCCAGTGCGCTTGTTTAGCCGGACCTCGCGCCCGCCCATGGCCCTGGCGACGTCCCCGGCGCGCTCGGTCAGGAAGTCGCTCATCCGGTGCTCGTTATCGGTGAAGTCGAAGGTCATCCGCAGCATTGGACGGCCCAGGGTGTCGCGGTAGGTCGGGTCGAGATCGAGGTAGTTGTTGCGGTGGCTCATCACCGCGCCGTGCGTCGCGATGCTGACGGTCTTCAGGTAGTTCGCAGCCACGGCGCGCTTCCAGGCCGAACCCCAGGCGGGCGTCTTGTCCGGCGTCGGATGACTTTCGATGGGGCGGGCCCCGGTGTTGACCACGCCGATATATCCGCCGCCGATGAACCCCTTCCCCGCGTGGTCGAAATTGTCGCCGTTGAAGTCATCGACGATCATGCCGAGCGACCCGGCGCCGATGAACGGATTGATCAGCTTGTCGTCGTAGAAGACGTTGACCGACGAGGTCACCTGGTAGGCGTAGTTGCGGCCGATTACCCCGTCCCCCGTCCGCGGGTCGTAGGGCTTTCCGATGCCGGAGAGCAGCATCAGCCGGACATTTTCCAGGATGAAGGCGGCGAGCACGACGACGCCGGCGGCCTGGAACCTCGCCGCGCCGGTTTCATCGCGGTAGGAGACGCCGGTCGCGTGCTTGCCGTCCGCTGTGAGTTCGACCTTTAGGACCTCGCAGCCGGTCCGCAGGGTGAAGTTCGGGCGAGCGAGCAGCACCGGCAGGATGGTCGTCTGCGGGCTGGCCTTCGAGTAGTTGCCGCACCCGAACTTCTCGCAGAACCCGCAGTAGGTGCAGGGGCCGAGCTGCAGGCCAAGCGGGTTGGTGTAGGCCCGCGACATGTTCGCGGACGGATGGGGGAACGGATGCAGGCCCACCCTGGCCGCGGCGTCTGCGAACAGCGTCGGGCCGTAGGTCATCTCCATGGGCGGGTTGGGATATTCGCGCGAGCGCGGCCCCTCGAAGGGATTTCCCCCCGCTTGGACTACGCCGCCCAGATTGCCGGCCCTGCCGGAGACGCCGCATAGATATTCGAACCGGTCGTAATAGGGCTCGAGTTCGGCGTAGGTGACGCCATAGTCCTGGATGGTCATTTCCGGCCCGAGCGCGGCCTGACCGTAGCGGGAGAGGTTGTGGCTCCTGGCGATGAAGTCGGACGGCAGGAAGCGCCAGACCTGGCCGTTCCAGTGCACGCCGCCGCCGCCGACGCCCGAGCCCGGCAGGAATGAGCCAAGGCGGCGCATCGGCAGGGCGACCTGATCTGGTTTGTTGCGGAACGTCAGGGTTTCGTGGGCGACGTTCTGAAACAGCCGATGGCGCCAGAAATACCGGAGCTCATCCTGATCAAAGGTGGTCGCGAAATCGGCCGGCGTGTCGCGCCAGCCGCCGCGCTCCAGGGCGACGACATTCAGGCCGGCGGCGGTCAAGGCCTCGGCCATGATCGCGCCCGTCCAGCCGAAGCCTACCAGGACGGCGTCAACGGGAGCCGGGTCCTGCGCCACGCTCAGCTCCTGGTCCATTCGCGCCGGCCCATCAGGCTGACCGGGGGAAGTGGATAGGGCTCGCCGTGGCGGGCGACGGCGTCGCGGTAATCGTAGCGGGCGCCCGGGAAACCGATCAGCCGCCAGCCGACCATGTCGCGGTTGCCCCCATAGATGGGGTCGGCGAAGAAGCCTTCGATGGTGTTCTGCAGCAGCAGTTTGAAGAACGCCTGGCCGTCGACGGCGCCCTTGAGCTGAGCCGCGCCGCTTTCAAGCGCCTTCAGCACGGCGTCCTGATCCGCCGCCACGAGCTCGGCGACCGGCTTGCCTTTGGCGTCGGCGGCCCATCGGTTCACCTGTGGAATCGTCGCACGGTAGACCTCAGCGGGCGCGCCCATCTGCCAGCCCTGTGTGGCGGTTCCCTTGGGCATCGGTCGTTGCAGGTTGAAGTGGTCACCCTGGCCATAGGGGCCTGCGAGCTGCCGGTCGATGAATCGCGGCACCCCGGCTTCCAGCGCGCCGGGACCAAGCTCATCGGCGGGGATCAGGCGCGCGACGGCCGCCTCCACGAACGCCGCCTCGTCGGGCGCGAAGAACACATAGCCCGGCCGTGCGTCGATCTGCTCAGGGCGGTCCGCAGTGCCGGCGGCCCACGGCAAGCGCCTGTTGAGCGTCTCGGCAGCCGTCGGTCGGGGAGATACCGCAGCAGTCGCGGAAATCGCAGCGGCCGACGCCACGGCTAGGCGCCGGGTTATGGCGACGTGGCGCATGACTGACCCTTCACTGCGAGTGGAAGAAGCGCTGCCGCAACGGCCCCCCGCCGGGGTTGGTTCCCCGCGGAACTAGCAATGAAAAACCGCGTTCTCCCGCCCATCGCTTCTGCGGCCCACGGTTTGCCCATGTCCTACCGGATCTTCATCCTCAACGAGCACGACGAAGGCCCGATGGAGGTCCACGAACAGTTCAACAGCGACGCGGCCGCAGTCGACCATGCCCGCGCCCTATTGGCTCGGGCTCGGGCCGCCGAGGTCTGGCACGGCTCGCGTCTGGTGGCGCGCCTGGGAAGTGACTTCGACCTGGACTCACGCGGCGCCAAGCTCCGCTGAGCTTGCTCTTCGGGGTTGTTCAGTCAGCTAGGATTTCAGGCTTTCGGGCACCTTTCCGCCGTTCTCGGCCAGCTTCTGCATGACGGCTTTGTGGAGGGCGATGTTCTCCTCTGCCGAGCCATCGGCGCCGACGCGGACGTTCAGTTCCTCGGCGAGTTCCTTGCGCGCGCCCAAGCTGGAATCGAGGTCGAGCAACTTGAGCAGATCAACGATGGAGGACTGGTAGTTGCCTCCCCCGCCCTTGGCATCGGCAATGCTGACGAGCACGGCTTCGACGTCGACAGCGGGAGCGGCAGGGGCCGCAGCGGCTGTCTGCGTGGGCGCTGCGGCGGGCTGCGCGGCTGGCGCAGACGGCGCAGCCTGCGCCGCGGCAGGATGATGAAAGATCTTGTCCATGATCGAACTGAAAATGCCCATGTGACGTGCGCCTCGGACCGATGGGCCGCCAACCGCGGCGGCCCTCGCCGGTCCCAACCCCTGGGCGGAGGCGCTGTTCCTAAGGCCCGGCTTGGCGCGGCGCGGAAGCCCGCCGACCCGGAAGCCTTGGCCGTGGCGGCAAGCGGAACCAGGTGACGGTCGACCCGTTGACGTGCCGCTTCATGAAAGGAAGTTCGAAATGACGAACCTGAAAAGAGCCCTGGCCAGCGGCGCTTTCGTCGCCGCGGCGGCTGGCGGCGCGCTTGCGATGTCAGCGACTTCGGCGTCCGCCGAGGTGGCCTGCAACCGTTACAACGAATGCTGGCGTGTCACCCAGCACTACACCACCTATCCCAGCCATCTGGGCGTGACCTTCCACGACGACGCCTGGCGCGAGCAGAACCGTCACGCGCACTACCACTGGCGCAAGGATCGCGACGACGACCGCGGGTACTATTCCAATGGCAGGTGGCACAGCTTCAGCAGGTGAGCCGGCATGGGGCGCCTGCTTCGGCAGGCCTCCCACCGCTCGGCGGGGTACGGCCGCGCCGCCCCCTTCCGAGCGCACGGCGACCTTGAGCCCGATCGTCGAAAACGGAACCGCCGCTGATGGTCCGTGAACGGAGACTGGGCGACCGTCACGGGAAGTAGCGATGGCGAAGACTCGCGGCCGCAAGCTGAAGGTTTTCGAGGCGCAGTTTGGCTTCCACGATTCCGTGGTCGCTGCGCCGAGCCAGGCTGCGGCCCTGCGCGCCTGGGGCATCCGGCAGAACCTCTTCGCCGAGGGCCGCGCGAGGATCACGGACGAACCGCAAGCGGTGGAGGCCGCGCGGGCACATCCCGAGACACCGCTGCGCCGTGCGATCGGCTCGAAGCATTCCTTCGAGCTGGCCCCGCGCGCGCTCCCCGACGTACCGGACGCACCGCTCGGGCGGAGGGCGAGGAAATCCGGATCGGCGAAGAAAATTCGGGCAAAGAATCCTCGGGTTGATCGTTCGAAGCTCGACGCCGCCGAGGCGGCGCTCAAGGCCTTGGACGAGCGACGCAAGCGCGAGGAGGCTGGGCTTCGGGCGCGGCAGTCGGAGCTGGAGCAGGAGATGGCGGCGAGCCAGGCGGCCTATGTGACGAACCGGCAGGACGCCACCGCTGTCGTCGCGACGGCTCGTCAGGCCTACCGCAAGGCCGGCGGCGAAGACTGAGCGGCCTGCTGCGAAAGCTGCGCCGCCAAGGCCAGGGCGTTGGCCGCCGCAGCGCCGCTCGCCGTGTTGTCGAAGATGCACCAGGTCTCGCGCGCGGGTGTCCCGACGATTGCCTCGGCCAGCGCCGCAAGCGCATCCGATCCATAGGGGGAATAGTAGAGGCGGGGCGAGCCGTGCAGTCGCCAGTAGGCGATCGCCGGATCTCCGCCGGGAATGCCCGCGCGTGGGGCGCAGGCCGGGTCAGCGGCGACCTGGGCGGTCCGATGGTTTCTGAGCAGCCTGGCGGCCCCGGCTTCAAACCAGGTCGGATGCCGTGGCTCCAGCACCACGGGCCCGGACCACTGGGCGCGGAGGGCCGCCAGAAAGTCGCCCGCCGCGAGCGGATCGAAGACCAGGCCGGGCGGGAGCTGCACGAGTATCGGGCCGAGCTTCTCCGCAAGTGGCGCGATCTCTTCAAGGAACCGGGTAAGGCATGGCGCGCAGCCCACCAGCCGGGCCACGTGCGTGATCACCCTCGGCGCCTTTACGGCGAACCGGAACCCCTCGGGAGTGGTGGCGCGCCAACGCTCGAAGGTCTGGGGGCGGTGGCTTCTATAGAATGTGGAGTTGATCTCCACGGCGTTGAGCCGCGCGGCGTACCTCTGGAGGCCGACTCCGACTTCGGGAAAGGCCTCGGCGCTGGCCCGCGGAATGGCCCATCCGGCCGTCCCGAGAAAAACCTCGTGCGCCAGAGCGCTCATGTGAAACCTGGACGCTGGGAGAGCGCCTCGCCAAGCAGGCTCGCCGACTCGGAGCGGAGCTGCGCCAGGGTGCATTGCCGCGGAGCCTTGTCCGGCCGCCAGCGGAGCAGGGTGGTTCCGTGCCGGAATCGGTCGCCGGTAACCTGGTCGTAGCGCACCTCGACCACCAGCTTGGTCTTCAGCGGCGTCCATTCGGCTGAACGCCCGTTGCTCCAGCGGCTCGGCCCGCCCGGGGCGTCGCCAGTGAAGCCGGGGCCGCCGGCCAGCTTCTCCAGCTTCTTGGTCAGGGCCGGGCGTTCAGCGTCGGAGATCGCCGAGGTGTAGCCGACATGATCGAGCTTACCGGCCTCGTCGTAGAGGCCCAGCAGCAGGGAACCCACCTCGCGGCTGTCGGCCTCGTAGCGGAAGCCGCCGACCACGCAGTCGGCGGCGCGCAGACGCTTGATCTTCAGCATGGCGCGCTCGCCGGAGGCGTAGGGTCCGTCGAGGCGCTTGGCGACAATGCCGTCCAGCGCCGCCCCGCTCTGGGCCAGCCAGCGGCGGGCTTCGGCGGGATCTTCTGTTCCGGGTGAGAGGCGGAGGTGTTTCGGCGTTCCGAAGCCCTTGAACAGGATCTCCAGCGCCGTCCGTCGCCGATCGAGCGGGGCATCGGCCAAGTTCCGTCCCTCGGCGTCCGCCAGGCAATCGAACAACACGAGCGTCGCCGGTGTCTCGGTCGCCAGTTTGCGCACCCGGCTCTCGGCCGGATGCAGGCGCATCTGCAGGGCGTCGAAGGAGAGCAAGCCGTTCACCGGGATGGTCAGTTCGCCGTCGAGGACAAAGCGCTCGATCGGAAGCGACTTGAGGATCGCCACAATGTCCGGGAAGTAGCGAGCAAGCGGCTTCCCCGACTTTGCCCGCAGATCGACCACATCGCCGCTGCGGAAGGCCAGACAGCGAAAACCGTCCCACTTGGGCTCAAAGCGCCAGCCTTCATCACTCGGCAGCTGCTCGGTGAGCTTCGCCTCCATGGGCGCGAAGCTCACCGGCAAGGGCAGGCCGGGGAGGGTGGTCATACCGCCACCTTCCCCAGACCGCTGATCCACGGCATGGCCGAGCTCTGCCCCTTCTGAGAGTTCAGTTGGCTTTCGCCCCGCCCATCTGGGCCATCAGCTCTTCCTTGCGGGCCTTTAGGCGCTCGCCCATTTCGTCGAGGTCCTCGTCGCCCTTCTTCGCTTGGGCGAAGATGCCGCCCGGCTGCTCTTCTTCCTTCACGTGGTGCTTGATGTACTCGCCCAGCACCTTGACCTTGGCATCGTAGAATTCGTCGCCCGGCTGCATGCCTTCGATCTCGGCGATCAGCTTCTTGGCGCCGTCGTGCTCGACGTAGGCTTCGTCCAGCATGTCCTCTTCGACGTCCCCGCGCTCCTCCGGATAGAGGATTTCCTCCTCAATCTGGGTATGGACCTTCAGGGCAAGCGCGATCTGTTGGAAGAGCGCCAACTTCTGACGGTTGTCTTCCAGTTGCTCGTAGTCATCGAACCAGCCTTCAACCTGCCGGTGGTCCTGCTTCAGCAGCCGAACGGCCAGCGGATCGGGCCGCCCAGTGCGGCGATGACGACCGGATCTGGCCTTGGTGGAACGGGTCGAAGTCTGCGTGGCGCTCGCCATGGATCGTCTCCGTGTTTTCGGGTTGAGGAGTGACCGGCATCCGGTTTGTCCCTCGCCGCTAAGCCGCAGCCGACGGGTCGGTTCCAAAGGCTAAGGATACTTTCTGAAGTGTCGACTTCCAGACGATCAGTTCGATATTTCAATTGCTTGTCGGTTGGGGGCCCGACGAGTCGGAACCCATGTGGCGGCGTCTGCAGCCGCGTCACGCTCCCCACCGAGGGGATCTGCGGATGCCGGGCGACGCGCGATGCAAAGATGAAGCCCGACTGTCGGAACCGGCGACGCTGCGAGACGCTGTGACGGCTCGCCGCAAAGGAAAGTCCATGAAGACCACCTCGATCCTGCCGCTGTGCCTGACCGCGTCCGTCGCCCTGCTGGCCGCAGCCTGTCAGAAGCCCGCGTCCCAGACCGCCACCGACGCCACGGCTGTTGCGGCGGCTGCGCCCGCCAGCGCCGCCGAGCCGGGCGGCGCGATCTCGCCCGCCAAATCGAATGGCGCGATCAACACAGACGCCAACAAGACCAACGCCGACGCCGCGGCCGCCTCCAACTCCTTCACTGAAGGGGAGGCCAAGGGGCACATCGAAAACGCCGGCTACACCGACGTCACCGATCTGCAGAAGACCAAGGATGGCCTTTGGGTCGCTATGGCTAAGCAAGGCGGCAAGGCGGTCAACGTCAAGGTCGACTTCAAGGGCGCGGTCACCGCGAACTAACCGGTCCTTTTCCGATCATCAGCTCAAGGAGATTTCCAATGGCTCAGGCCATCACTCGCCTATTCGACCGCTATGAAGACGCCGCCGCCGCCGTCGCCGAACTCGAGGCTTCCGGCGTGCCGCGTCACGATATCAGCCTGATCGCGAACAACGCTGAGGGCCGTCACCTGACCGAGGGGCGCCGTGACAGCGTAGCCGACAACGACGCCGCTGCAGGCGCCAGCAAGGGCGCCGCGACAGGCGGCCTGGTGGGCGGCGGGGCGGGCTTGTTGGCCGGTCTCGGCATGCTCGCCATCCCGGGCCTGGGGCCCGTTGTCGCTGCCGGCTGGCTGGTTTCAACCGCCGTGGGAGCCGCGATCGGCGCGGCCGCAGGGGGCGTCACGGGCGGTCTGCTGGGTGCGCTTAAGGACGCAGGCCACACCGACGAAGAGGCACACGTCTACGCCGAGGGCGTCCGCCGCGGCGGAACGCTTGTCAGCGTACGCTGCGACAGCGGCGATCACCGCGCGATCGCCGAGCGGGTGCTGAACGGGGTGGGCGGCGTCGACGCCACGACCCGCGGCGCCGACTATCGCGCCGGCGGCTGGCAGAGCTTCGAAGGCTCGGCTGAGCCCTACAGCGCCGAGCAGGTGATGGCCGAGCGCCTGGGTCGCTTTCCCGAGGAACGCTCGTTCGTGAAGCCGGCTGCGAACACTCTCGGTCAGAGCGACGACCTGCGCACCGAACCCACCCGCGAGGGCGGCGTCGCCGAGCCAGCCCCGCTGGGCGCACGTCCGGCCGACGGCTTCTGAGCCCACCGCAGCTAAGGCCGCCGAGGGCGCGCCCGGGGAAACCCGGGCGCGCCTTTTCGATGCGGAATCAGGGACCTTCCCGGCTGCAAATTCCTAACCCAGGACGGGCAGCCGGACCTGGAAGGTGCTGCCGGCGTTGAGCTCGCTGGCCTTCAGCGCGATTGTCCCGCCGTGAAGCTCGACCAGCGTCTTGACCAGGGCGGTGTTCGACCTTTGCGTAGCTGGGGCGCAGCCGAACAATCAAGCACCGAGGCGCGACCGTGACTGCGCGGTCTCGCACGCCACTTGCAGCTAGGCGGCCAGAAGGGCTTTGGCGGCTCTGGACACCGTTCCGGGGTCGTAGGGCTTGGACACGAAGGTCGCCGGGATGTGGTCGACCGGGCGAATGACAGGCAGAGCGGAGGTTATGAAGACATGCAGGCCAGGGGCGGCGGCCTTAAGTCGTTCGGCAAGGTCTATGCCGTTCATCTCGCCCGGCATGTTGACGTCGGTGAACAACACATGGATCTCCGGGCCGTCGTCTACGATCAGCAGGGCCCCCGCGGCGTGCTCCGCTTCGAGCACGAGGAACCCCTCCTCCGAGAAGGCCTCGACCGCCAGTGTCCTGATGAGGGCCTCGTCCTCGACGATGAGGATGATCGGATCGGCGAGATGGGTCATGCGAGCCTTAAGCGCGTCGCTCAGCAAACGTTCCGGGCGGACCCCAATGTATGAGCGGGCCGCCTCAACGGCGTTGGCATCTTCCTTCGGCCGCTGATGGCCCCGGGCCGCGCTAGCTCCACGCGCCGCCGAGGGCGCGGGTCAGGTCCACGCTGGCCTGCAGGCGTCGAGTAGTGAGCTGGATCGCCGCCTGCTCGGCGGCCAACGCCGCGGTCTGGGCTGTGACGACGTCGAGGTAGGTTGCCCCGCCCATACGGTAGCGAATGTTCGCCAGATCGACGCTGCGCCGCGCGGCTGCGACCGCGTCGGCCTGATCCTTGGCCTCGACCGCGAGGCGGTTGGCCAGGGCCATCTGGTCTTCCACGTCGCGGAAGGCGTTCAGCACGACGCCGCGGTAGTTGGCGCTGGCCTCGTCGAACTGGGCTCTTGAGGCGCGTACGCCGGCGGCGCGACGCCCCCCGTCGAAGATCGCGCCCGCGAGTTCCGGTCCCAGCATCCAGAAGGTGTTTGGCGCCTGCAAAAGGTTGATGCCGCCCCCCGTCTGCCAGCCGGCCGACCCGTCGAGGGTGAGGGACGGGAACAGGGCGGCGCGGGCGACGCCGATGTCGGCGTTGGCGGCGGCGGCGCGTCGTTCGGAAGCCGCGATGTCGGGGCGCCGCTGCAGCAGGGTGGACGGCGCGCTCACGGCCACCACAGGCTGCGGTATGGCCCGGTCCGTCGGTTCCAGGCGGAAGTTTGACGCGCTCTCGCCCACCAGCGCGGCGATGGCGTGCTCCATGAGCGCCCGCTGGGCCCCGACTTCGGTTAGCTGGGCCTTGGCCGTGGAGAGCTGGGTCTGCGCGCGCGCCAGGTCGAGCCCCGAGGCGTTGCCGCCGTCGTGCAGGACCTTGGTCAAATCGAGCGCGCGACCGTAGGCCGTGACCGTAGCCTCCAGCAGGCGGACCTGGGCGTCGAGGCCGCGCAGGGTCAGGTAGTCGTTGGCGAGATCGGCCTGCAACGACAGCCGCGCCGAGCGCAGGTCCGCCTCGCTGGCCTGGGCGCGGTCGCCCGCGCCCCTGGCGAGGTTCCGTAAGCGCCCCCAAAGGTCGATCTCATAGGCGACCGAGACGCCGACCTGATCGAGGTCATAGGCGTTGGGGCCCCCGACGCGGAGGGGCGCGTTGTCCGAGCGGCGCTGCCTGTTGCTAACCGCCGAGCCGTCGACCTCGGGAACCAGGCCGGCGCGCGCCTGGGCGCTGAGCGCGCGCGCCGTGTCGTAGGCGGCGACCGCCTCGGCCAGGGTTGGATTGGCCTTCTCCGCGCGGGCTTCCAGGTCGTCGAGGACGGGATCGGCGAACATCGCCCACCACTGGCCGCGCGGCTGGGCGTCGGCGGGCTGGGCCGGAGTCCAGGGGCCCTCTTCCTTGAACGCCGCCGCGATCGGGGTCGTGGGCGGCGTGTAGGGCGGGGCCAACGAGCAGGCCGTGAGCGCCAGCGCGATGGCCGTCGAGCCGAGGGTTCTGGCGGCGCGGGCGATCACGCGCCGGCCTTCTGCGACACGGCTTGTGCAGAGGCGCCGGCGACGCGCACCAGGTCACCGTCGGACAGGGACTCCGGCGGGTTGTCGACGACGCGGTCGCTCGCCGAAAGCCCGGAGCCGATCTCCGCGGTGGTTCCAAGATCGCGCGAGACCACCACCGGCCGGATCCTCACGTGATTGTCGGGGCCGACGATCGCCACCACCGGACCGCTGTGACGGTATTGCAGGGCCGTCACCGGGATACGCGTCACCGACTGGGGCGCGGTCAGGTGGAAGGTCACCTGGGCGTAGTCGCCGGACTTGATCTTGCCGTCCGCGTTGTCGAGCGACAGTTCGACGAGTTCCGCGCCGGTCTGGGCGCCGACCGCCTGGGCCTGGTTGGCCACCAACGCCTTGAACGTCTGCCCGGGGTATTCCGGCACGGTCACATCGGCGGCCAGGCCATTGTGGATCAGGGCCGAATAGTTCTGCGGCGCGCGGACATAGACGCGCAGCTTGTGCTGGTCGGCGACGGTGAAGAGGGCCGGATCATTCGCCCCGCCCGTGGTGATCAGCTGGCCAATGTCGGCCGAGCGCGTGGTGACCACGCCAGCGAACGGCGCGGTGATCTTCTTGAACGACTCCAGGGCAAGCAGGCGATTGAGATTGGCGCGCGCGGCGTTGACCAGCGAGGTCTTGGCGGTGAGATCGCCCGACTTCTCCTCGGCCTCCTGGCGGGACACCGCGTCGGCCGCGACCAGGCCCTCCCAGCGCTTCGCGGTCGTGGCCGACAGGCTCTGGTTGGCCTGGGCGGTCGCGAGGTCGGCGCGCGCCTGCAACACCTGCTGGTCGAGGTCCGGCGTGTCGATTTCGGCCAGCAGCTGTCCAGCCTTCACCGGCGTGCCGATGTCGACGTACCAGCGCTTCAGATAGCCCGAGACCCGCGCATGGATAGGCGCGGTGTAGAAGGCCTGCACGTCCCCGGGCAGCGCCAGCTGGCGATCACCGCCGCCCTCGATCTTCGCCAGGCCGATGGTGGGGATCGCCTGGTCGTGGGTCCAGGCCTTTACCCCCTGGTCGGCGCTCACCCGGCTGAACAGTCCGGCGGCGACCACCAGTACGGCGACACCGACGGCGACGCCGCCCGCCAGCTTCAGGCGGCGGTCCGAGACATGCGTCACGACTGGGGTGGTCGCGGCGTGGGCCGCGTCATGGGTGACGTCGGCGGCGGCAGAGGAGTCAGGCATAGGATTCTCCGGGAGCCGGCGAGGCGGCCGGCGCATGCGCGCGACGGCGGCCGTGGGCCAGGCTGAAGACGACGGGCACGAACATCAGGGTGGCGATGGTGGCGAAGATCAGCCCGCCGATGACGGCGCGGCCGAGGGGGGCGTTCTGCTCGCCGCCCTCGCCGAGGCCCAGCGCCATGGGCGCCATGCCGATGATCATGGCGAGCGCCGTCATGACCACGGGGCGGAAGCGGGTGAAGCCGGCCTCGGTGGCGGCGCGGACCGCATCACCCGTGGCCGCCAACCGTTCGCGCGCGAAGCTGACCACCAGGATGGAGTTGGCGGTGGCCACGCCCATGCACATGATCGCCCCGGTCAGGGCAGGCACCGACAGGGTCGTTCCGGTGGCGAAAAGCATCCAGACGATCCCGGCGAGCGCGGCCGGCAGGGCGGTGATGATCACGAAGGGATCGAGCCACGACTGGAAGTTCACGACGATCAGCAGGTAGATCAGCACGATCGCCGCGGCGAGGCCGAGGCCGAGGCCCACGAAGGCGGTGTTCATGGTCACCATCTGCCCGCGCAGATCGACGCTGGAGCCTTTGGGGCGGTCCTTGGCGGCATCCTTGAGGATCTTGTTGATGTCCTTGGTCACCGAGCCCAGGTCGCGGTCCTGAGTGGTCGCGTAGATGTCGATCACCGGGGCGGCGTTGTAGTGGCTGACCACCGCCGGGGTGCTGTCCCGGCTGATCGCCCCCAGGCCGCCGAGGATCAGCGCCTGGTTGTTCTGAGCGGTCGAACCGTTGATCGGCACGCCCTCCAGGCCGGCAATCGAGGACAGCCGGTACTCCGGGGTCTGCGCCACGATCGGATAGGAGACGCCGGTCTTGGGGTTGACCCAGTAGGTGGGCGCGCCCTGCGAGCTGCCGGCCAGCGTGGTGACCAGGCTGTTGGTCACGTCCCGCTCCGAGAGGCCCAGCTGGGCGATGCGTGAGCGGTCGACGTCGACGCGCAGCTCAGGCCCGCCTTCCGGTTGCTGCATGCGCACATCGGCCAGGCCGCGGACCGCCTTCAGCCGGCGAAGCAGGTCGTTGGCGTAGACGCGGTTGGCCGCTGCGTTCGGCCCGGTGATCTGCAGGTCGATCGGCGCGGGCGCGCCGAAGTTCAGGATCTGGCTGACGATGTCGGCGGGCAGGAAGGCGAAGCTGGTCCCCGGATATTCGCGCGGCAACACCTCGCGCAGCCGCTTCATGTAGCCGGGCGTCGGATGGTGGCGCGGCTTCAGGCTGACGTAGATGTCGCCGTCCTGCGGGCCGATCACGCCGGAGTTCGAATAGACCATGTTGATGGAGCTGTTCGGGATGCCGATGTTGTCGACGATCGAGCTGATCTCGTCGGCCGGAATGACCTGGCGGATCGTGCCTTCGACGCGGCGGAATTCCAGCGACGTATCCTCCAGCCGCGTGCCGACCGGTGCGCGCACGTGCATCGTCATCTGTCCGGCGTCCACCGACGGGAAGAAGTTCGAGCCCAGGAACGGCGTCAGGCCGAAGGACAGCACCACCACGGCCAGGAAGCCGATCAGGAACGGCCGCCGCCTCCCCATCGCGCGCTCCAGCAGGCCGGCGTAGACCGAACGCACCCTGGCGAAGCCCGCCTCGAACCGCCGCTGGAAGCGGGCGAACGGGTTGCGCGTGCCCTGGCTCGCAGCGATCTCCTCGCCGTGAGGCCGCAGCAGGTACATCGCCATGGTCGGGACCAGGGTCCGCGACAGGATGAAGGAGGCGATCATGGCGTACACCACGGCCATGGCCATGGGCACGAACAGGAAGCCCGCGACGCCCTTCAGCAGGAACATCGGGACGAAAACGATGCAGATGCAGAGCAGGGAGACGAACGCCGGGGTCACGATCTGATTGGCGCCGTCGAGGATCGCGGTGCGGACGTCCTTGCCCTGTTCCAGGTGCCAATTGATGTTCTCGATGGTCACCGTGGCGTCGTCGACCAGGATTCCCACCGCCAGGGCGAGGCCGCCCAGGGTCATGATGTTGAGCGTCTGGCCGCTGGCGGAGAGGGCCGCGATCGCGGCCAGGACGGCCAGGGGGATCGAAACCGCGATGATCACGGTCGAGCGCCAGCTGCCGAGGAACAGCAGGATCATCAGGCTGGTGAGCGCCGCGGCGATCGCGCCTTCCTTGATGACGCTCGAAATGGCGCCCTTCACGAAAAGCGACTGATCGTTGAGCGCAGTGATCTTGAACGTCGACGGAAGCTGCTCCGCCAGGCCGGGCAACTTGTCCTTCACGCCCTGAACCACCGCCAGCGTCGAAGCCGAGCCGGTCTTCAGGATGGTCGACAGCACGGCGCGGCCGCCATCCACGTGGACGATGTTGGTCTGCGGCGGCGCGCCGTCACGCACCTGGCCGACGTCGCGGATGAAGATCGTCGCGCCGTTGACCGTCTTGATCGGCAGGTTGTTCAGATCCTCGATCGTTTCCGCCGCGTCATTGAGCCGAACGTTGTATTGATAGGAACCGATCTTCACGAAGCCGACCGGCAGGATCTGGTTCTGGTTGGCGAGCGCGGTGGTCACATCGTTGGCCGAGACGCCCTTGGACTGCAGGGCCTGCGGGTCCAGGTCGATTTGGATCTGCCTCAGCTGGCCGCCGTAGGGGTAGGGCGTGGCCGCGCCGGGCACCGTCGTCAGCACCGGGCGGATCACCACCTGGCTAAGGTCGAACAGCTTCTGTTCCGACAGCGTCTTGTCGGAATCGGCGAGCTGCAGGATCGGCACGGTCGCGGCCGAGTAGTTGAGCACCAGCGGCGGGGTCACGCCGGCCGGCATCTGCCGGATGGAGGTCTGGGCGGTCGAGGTCACCTGCGCCGTCGCCGTGCGGATGTCGACGCCGGGCTGGAAGAAGATCTTCACGATCCCGATGCCGTTCACCGACTGGCTCTCGGTGTGTTCCACGTCGTTGACCGTGGTGGTCAGGAACCGTTCGAACTGGGTGACGATGCGGTTCGACATCTCACCGGGCGAGAGGCCGGCGAAGTTGAAGGCCACCCCGATGACCGGCACGCGGATTTCCGGAAAGATGTCGGTCGGCGTCCGGAGCGCGGCCATGGTCCCGAAGATCATGATCAGGACGGCCATCACCACGAAGGTGTAGGGCCGTGACAGGGCTATGCGGACAATGGCGTTCAACGATCTCGGCTCCGGGACCCGACAGGCGTGGGCGCGAGCGGGCCCGAGGCCGCGCTGCGATTCCGGGGCGTTCCTTGAACCCAAGCCGACGGCGAAGGCCAATGAAGATAGTTTTAAATTTGCGGCTGAGCGGGTGGCGCGCCCTAGGCCTCGACGCCTCGTGGCCAGCAGTTCAGCGCTACCCGCAGCCCCGGCTTGGCGTCTTCCAGGGCCAAGGTGAAGTGGTGAAGGCGAGCGATCGCAGTGACGATCGAGAGACCCAGGCCCGAGCCCGGTTCGGTTCGCGTCCGCTCCACTCGGTAGAAGCGGTGTAGAACAGCGTCGCGTTCGGCTTCGGGTACGCCGGGTCCGTTGTCGGCGACCTCGATACGAGGACCTTCCGGCCGCACGGTCAGGCGGACGCGGACCTGCCCGCCTCTCGGCGTGAACTTCAGCGCGTTGTCGACCAGGTTGCTCACCGCCTCGAACAGCAGCGTCGGATCGGCGCGGACTTCCGGAGCGTCTTGAGCGATGTCGGTCGCCAGATCGACTCCGCGGTCCTCGGCGGAAGGCTCGTGCAGCTCGACCACATGCTCGAGCACACTTTGGAGTCGCATCGGCTCGAAGAAGGCGATGCGGTCACGCCGCTCGATCTCGCCGATGCGCTGCAGGGCCCGGAAGCGAGTGAGCAGCTCGTCTGTCTCGGCCAGCGCCCGATCGACCATTTCCCGCTCGGGACCCGCCAGCTTGGTCTCCTGGCTGACCCGATAGAGCAGGGCGCGCAGGCGGTTCAGCGGCGTGCGCAGGTCGTGGGCGACGTTCTCGCCGACGCTCTTCACTTCCCAGAGGAGTCGCTCGCTTTCGTCCATCATGGCGTTGGCCACGCCCGCCAGCATGTCGATCTCGTCCCGCCGCCGTGACACCGGTAGGCGCACGCCCACTTCGCCCTGCAGAGCCGCGCGGCTCGCCTCGCGCAAGCGGTCGATCCGGCGCAGAGGGCGCAGGCTCAGGACCGCGGCCGCAGCTGCGCCCAGCACCAGCGCCAGGCCGCCGCTGAATGCGAGCGCCCTTACGATGATCGTACGCAGCTCCGTCAGCACCAGGGCGTCGTGGCCGACAAAGAGGATCTCACCCCAGGGCATGCGTTCGGCCAGGCCCCGCGAGCCGGGTTGCAGATTGGGCGTGCGGATCGCGCGGGGGACGCCATCGATCGGCAGGGCGGGCGGCAGGCTGTGAACGTTGCCGCCGATCCAGACACCCTCTGCGGAAAACAGCCCATAGTACTCGATGCGGCGGGTGTCGGCGGCGACCGCCTGGGTCACTCTCTCGGGCAGATGCTCAGCGCCTCCGAGCGTCAAGCTGCGCACTTCGCTCACCACGATGCCGTCGATCTGGCGCGTCAGATAGCCCGCGGTCTGCTGGTAGATCGAGCCCATCAGGGCGAGCACGGCCACCGCGAACACCGCCCCGTACATCATGGTCAGGCGGAAGGGCGTTGTGCGCCAGAGCTCACTCGGGCGCACGGATTTCGTATCCTGCGCCCCGGATGGTGTGGATCATGGGCGCGAGGCCCGGCCGGTCGATCTTGCGGCGCATCCGGCCGAGGTGGACATCGATGAGGTTGGTCCCCGGATCGAAGTGATAACCCCAGATAGCCTCGAAGATCATGGTCCGGGTCAGAACCTGGCCGGAGTTGCGCATCATGAACTCCAGCAGCTTGAATTCCGTGGGCATCAGCCGGATCTCCGCGCCGGCGCGGTGGGCGGCGCGCGAGAAGAGGTCGAGTTCGAGGTCGCCGACCGTCAGGGTCGAGCGGGGCGCGGCGCTTCGTCGGCGGAGCAGCACCTCCAGGCGCGCCGCCAATTCCTCTGAGGCGAAGGGCTTGGTCATATAGTCATCGCCGCCCGCGCGCAGGCCGCGGATACGCTCGTCCACATCACTGAGCGCGCTGATCATCAGCACCGGGATGTCGATCCCCTCGGCGCGCAGAGCGGTGACGATAGCCAGGCCGTCGACCCCCGGGAGCAGGCGATCCAGGATCACGGCGGCGAAGTCACCGCTGAGGGCGCGGTCCAGGCCTTCGCGCCCGTCAGCCACCCATTCTGTCTCGAACCCGCTTTGCGCCAACTCGGCGACGATCTCCTTGCCGGTGGTGGCGTCGTCTTCGATCGCCAGGATCTTCGCCATCAAGGTTCCTGCGGATGAACTCGCCCCCGGAAGTGTGTAGCGTGAAATCCCGCCTCCCCAAAAGCGGGGAAGACCTCTGCGGGATCTGAGCGCTTCGCAGCAGGAGGACGGTCATGCCCGCAGAACCCTCGTCGACCACAGGCCGGCAATCCGATGCGGGCGTGTCAGCCGGCGGCGCGGCCATCCGGCCGTTCCATTTCAACGCATCGGAAGCCGAGCTGGTCGACCTGCGCCGCCGCATCGAGGCGACGCGCTGGCCGGATCGCGAGACGGTGAACGACCCTAGCCAGGGCGTGCAGCTCGTGACGATGCAGAGTCTCGCGGGCTACTGGGCGACGGACTACGACTGGCGGAAATGCGAGGCCAAACTCAACGCCCTGCCGCAGTTCATGACCGAGATCGAAGGCGTGGACATCCATTTCATCCACGTCCGCTCGAAGCATGAAAGTGCGCTGCCCGTCATCGTCACGCACGGGTGGCCGGGCTCGGTCATCGAGCAGCTGAAGATCGTCGATCCGCTGACCAATCCGACGGCGCACGGCGGGTCCGAAGCCGACGCGTTCGACGTGGTCATTCCCTCGCTTCCTGGTCACGGGTTTTCAGGCAAGCCCACGGCGATCGGCTGGGATCCATCCGCATCGCGCGCGCCTGGAGTGTCCTGATGACGCGCCTCGGCTACACGCGGTACGTGGCGCAGGGCGGCGATTGGGGCAACGCCGTCACCGAACAGATGGCCCTGCAGACGCCTCCCGGCCTGATCGGCATCCACACCAACATGCCCGCGGCCGTGCCGCCCGCGATTGACGCCGCGGCCCTGGCCGGCGCGCCGCCGCCAGCCGGCCTCTCCGCCGACGAGCAGCGCGCCTACGACCAGCTGAGCTACTTCTACGCGCACGGCCTGAGCTACGCCCAGGAGATGTCGCATCGTCCGCAGACGCTTTACGCGATCGAGGATTCCCCGGTCGGCCTAGCCGCCTGGATGCTCGACCACGACGAGCAAAGCTACGAACTCATCGCCAGGGTCTTCGCCGGGCAGCCCGAGGGGCTGACGCGCGACGACGTGCTCGACAACGTCACGCTCTATTGGCTGACCAAGACGGCAGTCTCTTCGGCGCGGCTCTATTGGGAAAGCAAGCTCGCCTTCTTCGCGCCCAAGGGCGTCACTCTGCCGGCCGCCGTGAGCGCCTTCCCCAACGAACTCTACACCGCCCCGCAAAGCTGGACCGAGAAGGCCTATCCCAAGCTGATCCACTACGGGAAGGCCCTCAAGGGCGGGCACTTCGCGGCCTGGGAGCAGCCGGAGATCTTCACGGACGAGCTCCGCGCAAGCTTCCGCTCGCTGCGCTGAGACGCGCAATGAAGCACTCGAGCTGGTCAGCAATCACGAGAGGAGATCGGACAATGCTGGGCAAGATGATCATTCAAGCCACACTTCCGGGCGTAGCCATCGCCGCCTGTGCTGCGCTGGGTGCGGCGGCTGCGCCTGCCGCGAAGCCGGCGGTCGTCCTGGTCCACGGGGCGTTCGCAGATGCCCTGGGGTGGCAGAAGGTCATCCCGATCCTGTTGCGCGACGGATATCAGGTCACCGCGGTCGAAATCCCGCTGGAATCCCTGGATGGCGACGTCGCTACCACGAAGCGGGCGCTCGACGCGCTGACCGGGCCCGTGGTCCTCGTCGGTCACTCCTATGGCGGCGCCGTCATCACCGGAGCGGCGGCCGACAACCCCAAGGTCAAGGCGCTCGTCTACCTCGCGGCCTTCGCGCCGGAAGCCGGCGAGCCGCTGGGCTCGCTTGGCGAGAAGTATCCCGTCGACCTCAATAAGGCGCTCCGGCCGGACTCGGCCGGGTTCCTGACCGTTGACAGAGGCCAATTCCGCCAGGTCTTCGCGGCGGACGTCCCGGCTGAGGACGCTGCGGTCGCGGCCGCGACGCAAAAGCCGATCAGCTCATCGGTGTTCACCGCCTCAGTCCCGAAGGCAGCGTGGAAGACCATCCCGTCCTGGTACCTGGTCTCGAAGGAGGACCACGCGATCAACCCGGACCAAGAACGCTTCTACGCTAAGCGGATGGGCGCGCACACGAGCGAGATCGCCGCCAGCCACGTCGCCTTCATCTCGCACCCACAAGAGGTCGCCCGGCTGATCGAGGAGGCGGCGACATCGGCGAAATAGCGACGGGTTCGCAGACCTGCCGCGTTAGTCGGAGATGCCGAAATGACGCTTGAGGAAGCCGCCGATCGCCTGGCGATACGCGAACTGGTCGATGCCTACGCTTACTGCGCAGATCGGCGCGACTGCGAAGGGCAGATGGCGCTGTTCACCGAGGACACGCGCTTTCTGGTGTTCATGGACGCCAAGGCCTCGACGCCAAGCCAGACGATCACCCGCCGCGCGGACTTGAGGCCTGTCTTTGAGGACCTGCGGCAGTATGAGGCGACGACCCACTTCAACGGCCAAAGCACCGTCGTGCTCAATGGGGCGACAGCGACCGGCGAAAGCTACTGCCTGGCCCACCATGTCCAGACCCGGGACGGGCGAGGTAGCCTCATGGTCGCTTCGATCCGCTACCTCGACACTTTCGCCAAGCAGGCGGGGCGCTGGCGGTTCAGCGAGCGCCGGCTGATGGTGGACTGGATTGAAACCCGCCCGCTTTAGGCTCTGGTGGCTTCAGAGCTATGGTGACGCAACTCGGGGGGACAATGCATGGCTGGGCTTCAATGCGTGGCGCGGCCGTGGTCGCGCTGGACGCGTGCGCTGGGCGCGCTGGCCTGTTGCGCCGCGTTGGGCGGCTGTGGGTTGGTTGAGACCTTCCGCCATCCGGCGAAGCCATTCGCCGCGACACCCGCGCCGCCCGCGCCCGATTACAGCCAGAGCCGCGCCTGGCTGACGTTCCCCGGCCGCAACGGGCCGGAACGGTCGACGCCGGCGGGCTTGCAGGCGGTGGGCGAGGCCTCGGCCCCTGCCGACCTCTTCTTCATCCACCCCACAACCTATCTGAAGAACGACGTCTGGAACGCGCCCTACGATGCCGATGCGCCGTACAACGGCCCGGTCATCCTGGGGCAGATCGGCATCTTCAATGGCTGCTGCCGCCTCTATGCGCCGCACTACCGCCAAACCTCCCTCCACGGGCTGAAGAACTCGCCGACTGCGGTGCAGCTGGCCTACGGCGACGTGGCGCAGGCCTTCCGGTACTACATCGAGCACGAGAACCACGGCCGGCCCTTCATCATCGCCGCGCACAGCCAAGGGGCGTACCTGGCGGTCGAGCTGTTGCAGCGGGAAGTCCTGTCGGCACGGCTTCGCAGCCAGCTCGTCGCCGCCTACGTGATCGGCACCTACGTCCCGTCCAATTTCGGCGAGCTCGGCCTGCCCACCTGCGAGAGTGCGCGCCAGACTGGCTGCATCGTCGGCTGGAACACCAGCCAGACCGGCCGGCGCGGGGCGCTGATCCAGGTGCGCGACGCCGGCTACTGGTGGCAAGGGGCCGAACGCAAGAGCGGCGCGCTGCCGGCCGTCTGCATCAATCCACTGACCTGGACCGAGGAGGGCGCGGCGCCCGCGTCGGCCAATGCCGGCAGCCTGGGGTTCCCCGCACCGCCTTACCCCCAGCGTGCAAGCACGCTCGAACCGCTTTGGCCGCACCTGACGGGGGCGGTCTGCAAGGACAAGCTCCTGGACGTCGACGTGCCCCACAGGGCGCCGACGGGCTACCACGACAGCTTGGCCCTGCTGTTCGGAAGCTATCACCGCAACGACTTTGGCCTTTTCTACGCCGCGATCCGCCAGAACGCCGTGGACCGGGTCGCGGCCTTTTCTCAGGCGGCCGGAGAGACGAAGGCGCGCTGAGCGGGGTCCGCCGCGTATCGCCGGTTTCCTTGCGGCTCAGCCTGGGTAACATAATCCGTCCGACCGGCGAGCCGGGGCCTGCGAGGAAGTCTGGTGGCCGAAGAGCCAATACGGATTGCCGTGATCGGAGGCGGATGCGCCTCGATGGCGGCGGTCTGGGAGCTCTCGCGGCCTGAGCACGCCGGCCGCTACGCGATCACCGTCTACCAGGAGGGCTGGCGGCTCGGCGGCAAGGGCGCCTCGGGGCGCGGCGCGGCCGGCCGGATCGAAGAGCACGGCCTGCACGTCTGGCTGGGTTTCTACGACAATGCATTCCGGATGATGCGCGAATGCCATGCGGAGCTCGAGGCGCAGGGCGACGGCGCCCTCTTTGGCGACTGGCGTGACGCCTGGACGCCGGAGAACGACGTGGCGCTGTTCTCGGTCGCCGAACATGGCGGCTTCCAGCGGTGGGACGCCCATATGCCGCCGCGTCCGGGGCTGCCGGGCGACCCGTTGCCCGAGGGCGCGGTGTTCTCGCTCCCGTACTACATGGCCAAGGCCTTCGATCTGTTTCGCGCCCTGTTGCTCGACACCACGGTGGATGGTCGCGGGCTTGGACCTCGGTCGGCGGCCGATGGCGCGAGCGAACTGGCGGACGCGGTCGCTTACCTGGCGAGGCTCGGGACTTTCGCAAGCATCGCCGCGCTGGCCGAGGGCCTGGGCGTGCTCGCCACCCTCCTGGGCTCGGCGGCGGCGCCGCTGAACAGTAGCCTGCTGGCCTCGGCCGAGGCGGCCTGCGCGCGGCTGCGCCTGTGGCTGGAGGACCGCTGGCTGGCGGATGACGACCACCGCTTCATGTGGGAGGTCGCGGACCTGACGCTCGCCAGCATGGTGGGGCTCATTCGCGGCGGGGTCATGTTCGACCCCCGAGGCCTGGACGCCATCGACGACTACGAATGCCGCGAATGGCTCAGCGCGAACGGCGCCTCGGTGCGGGCGCTGCAGTCGCCCTTCCTGCGTGGGCTCTATGACCTGTCGATGGGCTACGAGGAGGGCGACGAGAACCGGCCCGCCCTATCGGCCGGCCAGGGTTTGCGGGGCACCCTTCGCACCTTCTTCGGCTATCGCGGCGCCTTCATGTGGCGGATGCGGGCCGGCATGGGCGACGTGGTGTTTGCACCGCTCTACGAGGCCATGCGGCGACGCGGCGTGCGCTTCGAGTTCTTTCACCGGCTGACCAACGTCGGCCTGCCACCCGAGCCGCCGCCGGACGGCGAGCGCGACTACGTCCGCACCCTGACGTTTGATGTGCAGGCGAGGACGCGCGGATCCTATGCGCCGCTGGTTCCGGTGGCCGGACGGCCGTGCTGGCCTTCGCGCCCGGACTTCAGCCAACTGAAGGGCGGGGCGCGGCTGGCCGCTGAGGGCTGGAATTTCGAGTCCCACTGGGATCGTCGCCGGGCCGGCGAGCTGATCCTCGCCGTAGGGCGCGATTTCGATTTCGCGCTGCTGGGCGTGGGCGTCGGCGTGGTGCCCCACATCTGCGGCGAGATCCTGGCCCGTGACGCGCGTTGGCGAAGCATGACCGAGAAGGTCAAGACCGTGGCCTCACAGGCCTTTCAGGTCTGGCTCAACGAGGATCTCACCAGTCTCGGGTGGGAGGGGCCGGCCTATATCACCGGCGCGTTCGCCAAGCCCTTCGACACTTGGTGCGACATGCCCCACGTGGTGCCGGAGGAGGCGTGGTCGAAACGCCCCAAGACCTCAGTCTATTTCTGCGCCGTTCTGCCTGACCCGCCGCAGCCGCCGGCAGATGCCGACATCGGGTACCCCGCCCGGCGCACGGCCGAGGTGCGTGACCGGGCTCAGGATTTCCTGCGAGGGCCGATCCGCGAGGTCTGGCCCGAAGCCTTCGGCGCCGATGGCGACTTCCGCTGGGAGATTCTCGCAGACCCCGCAGGCGACGAAAGCAGTTCCTCCGTCGACGGACCTGATCGGTTCCTGAGCCAATACTGGCGCGCCAACGTCAATCCGTCGGACCGATACGTCATCCATGCGCCGGGAAGCTTTCGTCACCGCATCTCGCCATTGGACATGACCTATGACAATTTGACGATCGCTGGTGACTGGACGGACAGTGGTTTTCACTCCGGGTGCGTCGAGGGCGCGGTCATGTCGGGCCTTTTGGCGGCCCACGCGCTTTGCGGTTCTCCCAAGCTCGAGGACATCATCGCCTATGACCATCCCTAAGGGTAAGGCGGGCAAGGCGAAGGTCCATCGGAGTCGTCCGGAGCCCGAGCGTGTTGGGCCTGATCGCGCCAGCAGGGCTGCCGCGCCCGGAGCGGCGCCGATCGCAGCCACCGGGTACCCCGCTGGCGCAGGGGAGGATCCGAGCGTTAGCGAGTCCGTCGCCCACGTCGTCAAGGTCGGCTACGACGTCATCGCCGAGAACATCAGGCAAGGCCGCGAAGCCGCTCAGCGCTTTCGGCAGGGCCAATATAGGGTCCGCGAGGTTCCCGGAGATCTCGAAGTCGCCGCGGTACGCCTCCTTCAACTCGCCCGGGAGCTCAGCACGACGACCTTCGACATTTGCGAACGGCTCCTGAGGGATGTCGGCGCCAAGGTCCCGCCGGAGGACCGCGCCTCCGGCGTCCCGCACTTCCGGGCTGCGAAAGCCGCCGGCGGGGGCCCGGCCAAGGCGGCGGCGAGCCCCGCACCGGCCGAACATCCGCCAATGAAGGTGACGGTCCGTTTCCGTGGCGCAGCCAGGGCCCGCGCGTATAACTCCGGGCTAGCGCGTCCAAAGAATCCCACTGCGGCCGCGGACATTTCTGCTCAGCCGCTCGCCCGACGGACGGCTGGGGCCAAGCCAATCACCGGCGTAGTCTTCGAGACTGACGTCTCGGTGGAGGGCATCGTCGCCGTCGTGACCGTGCCGGACGGCCAGGAGCCCGGCGTCTATTCCGGCTTGGTCCATGCGAAGCGTGAGGACGTCCCCCTGGGCGTGCTCACCATCGAGATCGCCAAGTGACCGCCGCGGCGGCGCTGGCCCGGCCGACCGCCGCCGCGCCGCCCGACGCCATGGCGGCGACCATGGCCACGTACGGCCGCGCGACCAGGCTGGAACTGGAGCGCTATCTCGGCTCCCAGACGCCGGCGCCCTATCTGGACGAGCTGCTCGCCGACTACCCCTCGCGGGGCGGAAAGATGCTGCGGCCGGCGATCTGCATCGCCAACGCGCGGGCCTTCGGCGGCAGTCTGGAGGCCGCGGTGCGATGCGCCGCCGCCATCGAGATCCTGCACAACGGCCTGCTGATCCACGACGACATCCAGGACGGCAGCGAACTGCGCCGGGGCCGCCCGACCCTTCATGCCCTGCACGGCACACCGCTGGCGATCAACGCCGGCGATGCGATGATGTTCACGGCGCTCCGTCCGCTGATCGATGCGCTCAGGCCCCTGGGCGGCGAGGTGGCGGCCCAGGTCCTCGATGTCTCACTGACCATGGCGCGCGAGACCGCTGAGGGTCAGGCGCTGGAACTCGGCTGGCGCGACAGCAACGTCACCGCGCTCAACGAAGCCGACTATCTGCGAATGGCGCTGAAGAAGACCGCCTGGATGGGCATGATCTGGCCGGCGCAGCTCGGGCTGGTGCTGGGCTCCGGCGGGCGCGGCGACCCTGAGAGCGTGGTGCGGTTCGGCTACTTCCTGGGCGTTGCGTTCCAGATCGAAGACGACCTGCGCAATCTCTCCGTCGACCCTGGCTACGGCAAGGAGATGAACGGCGACCTCTACGAGGCCAAGCGAACCCTGATGCTGATCCACGTGCGTCAGGCCTGCGCCGACGAGGAACGGGTTCGGCTCGACGCCTTCCTCGGCCAGCCGCGGGAGGAGCGCTCGGCGGACGATGTGCTGTGGCTCGCCGAGCTGATGACCCGGCTAGGGTCGATCGACCACGCCCGGGCGGTCGCCGCGGCCATGGCCGGCGCGGCCAGTCACGAGTTCAGCCTCGCCTATGGTGGTCTGGCGGCGTCGGAGGACCTCGACTTCATCGCGGGCCTGGTCCCCTGGATATTCGCACGGCCATGAGCGGGCGCGCGCTCCTCTATGGCGCAACCGGCTACACCGGCCGTCTCGTCGCCCGGCGGTTGGCCGAGGCCGGTGTCGAGGTCGTGCTGGCAGGCCGCAGCGCCGAGGGCGTTCGCCAGGTTGCCGAGCCGTTGGGTCTTGCCTGGACGTCCTTCGACCTGACGTCCCCCGAAGCCATCGAGCAGGCGCTTGCCGGTATCGAGGTGGTGCTGCACGCCGCCGGCCCCTACGAGCGGACGGCGGCCCCGATGATCGCCGCCTGTCTCCGCACAGCGACCCACTATCTCGACCTCAGCGGTGAGTGGCCGTGTTTCGTCGACGCCATGGCGGTCGACGCCCAGGCGCGCGAGGCCGGCGTCATGATCATGCCGGGCGTCGGTCTGACGATCGTGGCGACGGACTGTCTGTTGGCCTTGGCCATGCAGGCGCGACCCGACGCGACGAAGCTGCGGGTCGGCATCTCCAAGGCCCAGGTGATCACCCGCGGCAGCGTGGTCACCGCAACGACGCTGCTAAGTCCCGACGTGGTGATCCGGCGCAATGGCGCTTTGGCGACAGTTCCTGCGGGAAGCCTGGTCCACGCGTTCGACTTCGGCGAGGGCCTGAGCGAAGCCGTCGCCATGAGCTGGGCGGACGTCGTCACCGGCGGCTTCACGACCGGTGTCGGGGACATCGAGGTCTATTCGGAGATGGATTGGTCGCAGCGAGCCTCCTACCGCGCGTCCGGCATGGCCATGGCGATCACCGGCGCCAGGCCTTGGCGAGCGTTGGGCGGGGCGCTGGCCGCGGCCTGGCCGGAGGCGCCCAGCGTGGAACGCCGCCGGCGGGCCGGCTTCGTCATGGTCGCCGAGGCGGTGGACCCATGGCGTCGGGTGACCCGCGTCCGCATGGAGACGCGCGATGGCTATACGGTGAGCGAGCTCACGGCGGCGGCCGCCGTCAGTCGTGCGCTGTCGGGCGACACCGAGTCCGGCTTCCAGACGCCAGCACGCGTCTTCGGAGCCGACTTCATCCTGGGCCTGGAGTGCGCGTGGCTGGATCCGGCATCCGCGCGAGCGGAGGACACTGCCGCATGATCCCCTATGTGCAGTCCGTGGCGAGCCAGGAAGTGCCGCCGCCCTACCACTTCCCGGGCGTGACCGTGAACGCCTTCGTCTGGGAAGCCCACCTTGGGCGCGTCCAGGCCTATTGCGACAAGTTCTTCAACCTGGGCGACGCGAAGGACCGCGGCTTCACCTACGGGGCCGCGCCCATGTGGCCCTACGCAATCCTGCTGTTCATCGACTATCCGGTGATGATCAGCGCGAGCCGAACGCCCGAAAACATCGGCCGGGAGGTTCCCTATTCCGACCGCGGGATCGTCAGCCAGAGGGAGGTCTTCGTCTCCTTCCCGGTGATCCGCCGCGGGACGACGCCAGGCGGGTTGATTGCGAACTCGACGGTGGAATGGGCGCTTCCCTTCATCGTTGTCGGTGAGCCGATGTCGGCGGTCTGTGGCCGCGAGATGCTGGGCCTGGAGAAGCTCAGGGCCAACATCCAAATCGGCGAGAGCGAGTTCCCGAACAGCTTCCGCGGACAGGTGAGCCTGCCGGGCTGGGCCTCTCTGACGTCCGACGTCATGCAAACGATGCTTCCGTTTCTCGACGTGAGCACGGGCCCCGCCGTGCCGACCTTCCGCGGCTCGCCCGAAGAGCACTCGCTGTGGACGCTGTTCCGTAGCCGGGTGGCCCAAGGCGCCATCGGCGCCATCTCGACCGCCAGCGACGCCGTGGAGACCATATCGGCCGGCACCTTTCCGACGTCGATGCAGACGGTCTCCCTGAAGCAGTTCCGTGACGCGGCCGAACCGAGCAACGCCCTCTATCAGGCCCTGGTCAGCTGCCGATCGAAGTATTCCGTCATCGAGAACTTCCAATTTTACAAAGAGGAGGACGTGAAGATCACCTTCCATCTGGGAGGTAGCTTCGGCGAAACTGTCCGCTTCATCGAGCTTCCGCCAGGCAATCCGTCTGACGACGACAGCGACGCCTCAAACACCTTCACGCCCAAGGCGGCCTACCGGTTCAACGCGAACATCGACTTCGACAATATGCGGACCCTGCACACCTTCGCGGTCGACCGCGGGCCGGGTCTGCCCCCAGTCGCGGCGACCAGCGACCTGACGGCTCCATGGCTAAGACCGTGGCGCGGCTTCTTCGGGCTACGGCCATGACCGAGTTCATCGAGTCCTTCGCGACACAGCAGTTGCTGCCGCCCTGGATTGCGCGCGGCGCGCTGACCTGGGGCTTCGCCATTCGAATGAACAGGTGCCGAATCCGAGACTACCTGGACCGGTACTTCAACGGCGGCTATCCCGACGAGGCGCCGTTCTACTATGCGCCCTTGGACGGCCCGCAGTTCGGTCTGCTGGGCGTCGCCTATTTCCCGAACGTCGCCAGCCAGAACCTGCAGACCGCGAGCCGGCTGGGGCCGGGCGAGACGAGCTGGGACCACCTCAGCCACAACGAGGCCTATCTGACCTTTCCGGTGCTGCGCTACGCGCTCAGCAAGGACAATCTGGTGACCGATCCGGTGCTGGTTTGGGTCGAGCCCTTTGTCTTCAGCGACAACGATTCCGTGGTGTTCAGCAGCCGCGAGATCTGGGGCAGCGATATGTATCTTGCCTCGATGGTGCGCCAGCCGGGCCTCGCGGCGCATCAGCTCCACTTCGACATGGGCATGATCGGGATCAAGAAGTTCAGCCCACGGTCGATATCGGAGCTGCTGGCGGTCCTTCACATCAGGACGAGGGGCGACAGCGAGGCCAGCCTTGAG
This sequence comes from Phenylobacterium sp., assembly GCA_036496685.1. Taxonomy (GTDB): domain Bacteria; phylum Pseudomonadota; class Alphaproteobacteria; order Caulobacterales; family Caulobacteraceae; genus Phenylobacterium. The sequence continues at coordinate 3,712 of DASXKT010000096.1, read as the reverse complement.
GATATCCTCAAAAAGAATTCCGACCTGGACGGCTTCGTGAAGATCCTTGGCGGCAGCGGCGCGTTCGCCGGAACGAAGCCCAAGGGCGTTTCGCCCAGCCCCTATCCGAGCGGCGTGGAGCTGAACAATTTGAAGCAGTTCCGCGACTGCTACGACATGGGGGCCGCGATCTACCGCGGCATCGTGGCCTCGAAGTCGACGCATACCGAGGTCGACAACATCGTCGTCTTCGACCCGTCGAAGGTCGAGATCGCCTTCATGTGGTCCGACAGCATCGCCGAGCTCCTGACGGAGCTCCTTGATGTGGAGCGGCCGACGGACCCAGGGCCACCTTCGGACCATTTCGAGGCGGCGCAGCGAACACGCCGGCTCCAGGCCAAGTATCCGAACGGTGTTCCTACGCCGCCGGACGCGTTCCGCCTGCCCTTGCCAACCACGCCGAACGACATGGATTGGGACATGGACCGCGTCGTGCTGAAGGCCGAGTTCGGCTTTTCCTTCAGCTCCAATGTCCACTTCGAGGTGCTTTCGACGATTCACACCTACGGGCTGACGTCGGCCTAGGCGGGCGTTGCGCCGGTGACCCGCCGCCGGACCAGCGCCTTGAAGTCGTAGGGCGTCCACTCGATGCAATCCGGCCAGCGCTCGGACTGCGCCCAGTAGGCGCAGAGGCCCAGGCGATCGCAGAGGTCGATGAACCGCGGCGTCTTGTTGAGCGCGCTCCAGGGGCCGAGGATCGTGCCCGGGAAAGAGCCGCTGGGGAGCGGGCCATCCGGATCGAACACGTGGGCGAACGAAGCAGTGGCGGCCAGGTCCAGAGCCTCCTCGGTGAGGCCGAGCATGCTCAGCCCGTCCAGGTAGTTGAGGGGCACGGTGCCAGACTTGGCGACCAACGAGGCGTATCGGCCAAGCAACTCCAGACGCGGCGCAGGATCGGTCGAGGCCAGCGCGTCGACGTATTTGACGGTCTCGCGCAGGTAGGTCGCTTGCCAGCCCTCGAAATGCTCGATCTCGCCAAGGACCTGGCGGTAATCGTCCCAGAACCCGAGCGAGGCGGCGAAGTTGAGCAGCGAGATCAGGATCGAGAAGTTGTGCGGCCAGCGCTGGTAGAGCTCCTTGTGCATCCGGACAGAAGCTTCGTAGTCGCCCACGTAGGTCAGCATCTGGGCCACCTGCAGGCGGGCCGCCGGCATCAGCGGATTGAGCTCGCAGGCATGCTGGGCGAACCGCAAGGCCTCCCGGAAGCGCCCCACGCTCCAGCAGAACAGGCTCATCTCGGTCAGGACGTCCGGCTCGTTGGTTGAAACCGACAGAGCTTGCCGCAGCAGCCGCTCGCGCGCGCCATAGGCGCCCCACGGCTCGAGCAAGGCCAAGGCCTCGTAGGCGCCGCCGCGCTTCGGATCCAGGCGAAGCGCCCTCTCGGAGGCGTCGACCACGCCAGCCCTACCTTCCTCGTAGGGCGTCTTGCGCCGGCCGGACCTCAGGATCAGGGCCCGCGATTTGGCCAAGAGTTCCCAGGCGGCCGCCTGGTCCGGCGCAGCCGCAACCACCTGCTCCAGCAGCGGCAATGCGATCGTCGCGGTGTCGTCGAAGACCCGGCCGCCCTCGCCGATGATCCCGCGCGCCTTGAGGAACAACTCGTAGATCGCGGGGTCGAGCGGCTGGACCTGGGTGGGGGCGGCGAGAGTGACCTTCAGGGCCTGGGCCACCGCCTCGGCAATCTGTTCCTGCAATGCGAAAACGTCGCTCAGGTCGCCGTCGAACCGGTTTGCCCACAAGGTCACCTGGCCGGCGCACCGGACCAGCTGGGCGGAGATGCGGACGCGTCCGCCGCTGCGGCGGACGGAGCCGTCCAACAGGTGGGTGACGTTGAGCTCGGCCGCGACCTTGCTGACCGCCTTGTCGGCGCCGCGGAACTGGAAGCTCGAGGACCGCGCCACGATCTTCAGATGAGAGCCCTGCGCCACCGTCTGCTGGATCTCTTCCGAGACCCCGTCGGAGAAATAAGCCAGCTCCGGGTCGCCAGAGAGATTGTCGAAGGCGAGCACCGCCAATAGCGGCTCCGCCTGCTTCGCGGCCGGAGCGACGCCGGTCATCGGCGGGGAAGTCCGGCCCACCAGTTCGGCGACGCCGGCCACGACCTTTTGCCAGTTCGGCGCATTCACGTCGCCGGTCCAACCCTGCATCGCCGAGCACTGCATGCGGTTGAACGGAAGCGGCGGAACCGCATCATCGAGGCTGAGCTGCACGAGGGTTCCGGCCTCGTGGGCGATATCGGCCTCCGCCGGCACCCACCGCGACTTCACCGCGTCGGACGACCAGAGGACCACCACGGCCTTGGCGGCCCGCAGGTGTTCCTCGATGACCTTGGAGTAGTCGCGATGTGCCGGCAGGTCGTCGTCGATCCAGACGCTATAGCCATCGGACCGCAAGGCGGCGGCGATCAACTTCGCGGGCTCGGACGTAGAGCGCGCGTACGAAATGAAGACGTCAGCCACGCCCGTGCGTTCTCCCCGTCCTCATGGGCTGCCCCATCCTACTGGATTCACGATAGTTGTCGGCCCGGATCGGTCAAAGGCGCAAGAGGCTACGGCGTGGCCCGCCGCCGAACCTCGGCTTTGAAGTCGTAGGGCGTCCACTCGACACAGGCGGGCCAATGGTCCGCGTGGACCCAATAGGCGCATAGGCCCAGGCGGTCGCATAGGTCGATGAACCGCGGCGTCTTGTTGAGCGCGCTCCAGGGCCCGAGGATCGTGCCGGGGAACGAGCCGCTCGGGAGCGGACCGTCCGGATCGAATACGTGGGCGAACGAGGCCCGGCTGGCCAGGTCAAGAGCTTCCTCCGTAAGGCCGAGCATGCTGAGCCCGTCCAGATAGTTGAGCGGCACGGTGCCGGATTTGGCCACCAGGGCGTTGTATCGGGCCACCAGCTCCTGACGCGGCGCAGGATCGGTCGAAGCCAGCGCCGTCGCATAGCGGACGGACTCGCGCAGATAGGTCGCCTGCCATCCGCTGAACTGTTCCGCCTCGCCGACGAACCGCCGATAGTCGTCCCAGAACCCGAGGGAGGCGGCGAAGTTCAGCAGCGAGATCAGGATCGGGAAGTTGCGGGGCCAGCGCTGATAGATCTCCTGATGCATCCGGATGGAGGCCTCGTAGTCGCCCACGTAGGTCAACATCTGGGCGACCTGCAGGTGCGCCCCCGGCATGAGCGGATTCAGCTCGCAGGCGTGCTCGGCAAGCGCGAGCGCCTCGTGGAAGCGTCCCACGCTCCAACAGAAGGTGCTCATGTCGGTCAGGACGCCGGGATCGTTGGGCGCGACCGACAGGGCCTGCTGCAACAGGCCTTCCCGCGCCCCATAGGCGCCCCACGGCTCCAGGAGGGCCAGGGCCTCATAGGCGCCGCCGCGTCTCGGGTCCAGGCGCAGCGCGGTCTCTGTGGCGGCCAGGACGCCCGCCCGGCCTTCGGCGTAGTCGGTGCCCCTCCGGACCGATCTCAGGACCAGCGCGCGGGCCTTTGCGAGCAACTCCCAGGCCGGCGCGTAGTCCGGCGCGGCCGCCACGACCTGCTCCAGGAGGGGCGCGGCGGAGCCTGCCGTATCGTCGTAGAGGTGACCGCCCTCGCTGATGATCCCCCGCGCCTTGAGGAACAGCACGTAGATGTCGGGCGCGATCTGCACGGGCGTGGGCGTGGGGGTGGACAGCGTGGCCCT